>DATAVO010000239.1:0-76194 GCA_036267695.1 Frankiaceae bacterium | reverse complement strand
ATCGTCCCGATGTGGGACGTCGACCTCGCCGTCGAGGAAGTCCACCGCGTCGCGGCGAAAGGCTGCCGTTCGATCAGCTTCCTGGAAACGCCTCACGTGCAAGGGTTTCCGAGCTTCCTGTCCGGCTATTGGGATCCGATGTTCAAGGCGCTCTGCGACACGAACATGGTCCTCTCGCTGCACATCGGCGCCGGCTTCGACGTCATCAACAAGCCCGTGGAAGCGCCCGTCGACCACCTGATGGTCCTCGCCTGCCAGATCAGCGCGATCACCGCGCAGGACCTGCTTTTCGGCCCGACGCTGCGACGCTTTCCTGACCTGAAGGTCGCGCTGTCAGAAGGCGGGATCGGCTGGATCCCCTTCTACTTCGACCGCATCGACCGCCACTTCACCAACCAGGCCTGGCTGCACGACGGCGGCGACTTCGGGGGCAAGCTGCCCTCCGAGGTCTTCCGCGAGCACATCCTCGCTTGCTACATCACCGACCCGTCAGGGCTGCTGCTGCGTGACCGCATCGGCATGGACAACATCGCGTGGGAATGCGACTACCCCCACACCGACACCACCTGGCCGGAGTCCCCCGAATTCTCCTGGAAGGAATTCCAGGACGCAGGCTGCTCCGAGAGCGAGATCCACAAGATCACTTGGGAGAACTCCTGCCGGTTCTTCGACTGGGATCCCTTCAAGCACACCCCCAAGGACAAGGCGAGCGTCGGTGCGCTGCGCGGCATCGAGACCGTCGACACGACACGCATGTCACGCGAGGAATGGCGCAAGCGCAACGAGGCTGCCGGGATCGGCGTCGGCTGAGAGTTCGTTCTTCTCACTCATGGGCATCATCACGCGGATGGGCCGCGCCCCCGGAATCCGGCGCCTGGTCAAGAAGCACGACACACCCGGCGTGATCCGTGAGGATCCGGACGAGTTCGACCGGGATCCTTTGTGGTGCGCGAGTTGCGCGCGCGAGGTGCTCTTCGATGAGCCGCGGTGCCGGCAATGCGGCGGCCCGGCCGTAACGGCTGACGAACTCGCCCGCCGGTCTGGCGATCTCCCCCGCCATCCTGGCGGCCGGCCGACTGATTGGTAGCTGAGGATCCCGTGGGACCCGCCACCGTTTACCTGATCGTCGGCCTCCCCGGCGCCGGCAAGACGACCCGCGCGAAGGAATTGGAACTCAGCGAATCCGCCCTGCGCCTCACACCCGACGAGTGGCAGATCGCGCTCTTCGGCGATGAGAACCCGCCTGACAAGCGTGACCTCGTCGAGGGAAAGCTGGTCGCTCTCGGCATGAGGGGCGCACAGCTCGGGATCAACGTGGTCTTCGACTTCGGCTTCTGGGGTGTCGACGAACGTTCGTCCCTGCGCTGGATCGCTGGAACCATCGGCGCGCGAAGCCACGTCGTCTACCTGCCGATCGACCATGACGAGCAGCGCCGGCGCGTCACCAAGCGCTTCATGGCGACGCCCGAGCAGACATTCCACATGAGCGACGTCGAACTGCGGCAGTGGAGGCTGCAGTTCCAAGCGCCCGACGACACCGAACTGTGCGGTGAGCAGATACCACCCGTGCCACCTGAATACGCGACCTGGTCGCAGTGGGCATCCGAGCGCTGGCCGTCGCTACCGGACCAGTACGGCGGGGCGGCCGTCGGCTAGCGGCCCAGCTCTGACGCGACGGCTCGCGTGGCGCTCATGCCGAGACGGTTCGCGCCGGCGTCGAGCATCGCGAGCGCGTCACTCAGGGTACGAATGCCGCCGGCTGCCTTGACTCCCACCTCCGGTCCGACCGTCGCGCGCATCAGGCGTACGGCGTGCACCGTCGCTCCCCCGGCGGCGTTGAAGCCGGTGGACGTCTTCACGAACTGCGCGCCGGCGTCGACCGAGACCTTGCACGCGTCGACGAGTTCGGCGTCGGACAGCAACGCCGCTTCCAGGATCACCTTCAGCCCGCCATCGCCGGGCATCGCCGAGCGCACAGCTGAGATGTACGCGCGGGCCCGGGTCCAGGCGCCACCCTTGACGAAGCCCACCGGGATCACCATGTCGATCTCGGCCGCGCCGCCTTCGATGGCGTCGGTCGTCTCACTGAGCAGCGAACCGAGATGCATGGCGCCCAGCGGAAATCCCACGACCGCGCACACGTCCACGGTGCTGCTTTCCAATTGCTCAGCCGCCGCACGGACCCAGAGGCCGTTCACGCACACCGTCCGGGTCTGCAGCACCTCGGCCTCAGCGCATAGCGCGTCGATCTGCCCCTGCGTCGCCTCGGGTTTGAGCAGGGTGTGGTCCACCATCGAACACAGCTCTCGAGCGTCTATGCCCTCACTTTATTCGTCCACCGCTCCGGGCCATCGCTACCTGGGCGGCAGGGATTGCGGCAGCCCGAACCAGGGAAAGACGCTCTCCTCGAAGCGCGTGAGCGCGCTGACGCGCCCGCCGGTAAAGGTCACCGCGATGAGGCCGTTGGCGTGGCGCGTTCCGTCCGGCCCGATCACGTACGTGCCGAATGCCGGCTGAGCGTTCGCCCGCGTCGGCACGAGGCTGCGCCTACGACCGGTGCCGAAGAGCACCTCGCAGAACGCCGCGACCGGCTCGCGTCCGACATATTCGAGCAGGACGGGCGGCATCGACATGAAGACGTCGTCGGTGAAAAGTGCAATGAGCGCAGGCATATCGGCCGATTCATACGCCGTCACGAACCTGGCGACGATCGCTTCTTCCGTCTCCGAGGCAGGTTCGACCGCCAGCTGCAGTTCGGAATCGGGCAGCCGGCTCTGCAAACCGGCACGGGCCCGCTTGAGTGAGCTGTTCACCGATTCGAGCGTGGCGTCCAGCATCTCGGCCACCTCGCTGGCCGGGAAGCCGAGGACGTCCCTCAGCACGAGGACGGCGAGCTGGCGCGGCGGCAGGAGCTGAAGCGCCGTGACGAACGCCAGCGAAATGGATTCGGTCTGCTCGTAGCGCGCCTCCGGCCCGACCGGCACGTCCACCGCGCCATCGAGGAGCGCGTCGGGGAAGGGCTCGAGCCACGCGACCTCGCCCAGCCGGGTCGGCTCCGGTGGCTGGAAGCTCGGCACCTCCCACGCCTTCGCTGGACGCCGGCTCGCAGCCCGCAGCGTGTCCAGGCAGCGGTTGGTGGCGATCCTGTATAGCCAGGTGCGGATCGACGCGCGACCAGCGAACCCCGCTAGGCCCTGCCAGGCCGATAGCAGCGTGTCCTGCAACGCATCCTCGGCGTCCTGCAGCGAGCCGAGCATCCGATAGCAATGCACCTGGAGTTCGCGGCGGTGCGGCTCGGTCAGCGCGCGGAAGGCGTCGCTGTCCCCCGCCTGCGCCCTGCTGATCAGGTCACCTGACACCACCTGCAGGCCACCTCCTCGCATTCGGGACTCACGTCTGCCTTGCCTGCCCATCGTCGTATGGACGCCACCCGATGCCGGGACTGGGCGGCCCACGCGCGCCCATTTTCCACGCGGCGAAGCGCCTGTACCGGTGGTCGTCATCCCTCCAACGAAAGGCAGCACCATGGGAAGGCTCGTGATCAGCACGAACGTCTCGCTCGACGGGGTCGTCCAGGACCCGGGCGGCGACGAGGGTTTCGCGCGCGGCGGCTGGTTCGCCACGTACGGGGGCGAGGCCCTGACGCCCTGGGCCGCGTTCATGTACGAGGAGACGTTGCGCCTCGACGCCCTCCTGCTGGGCCGCCGCAGCGACGAGTGGTTCGGTTCGCGGTGGAACTCGCGGACCGACGATTGGGCACATGCCCTCAACGCGACGCCGAAGTACGTGATCTCGGCGACGGTCGACGCTCCGGTCTGGGCGAACTCGACGCTGCTTTCCGGCGACCCGGTCAAAGAGGCCGCGAAACTGAAGAACGACATCGTCGGCACTATCGTGGTCTACGCCAGCTATCAGCTCGGACGCCTGCTGCTGGACAAGGGCCTGGTGGATGAGATCCGGCTGTTCGTCTTCCCGGTCGTCCTCGGCGCCGGCGAGCGCATCTTCGGCCAGACCAACGATGAAAAACCGCTGCGGCTGCTGGAATCGAAGACCATCGGCGACGGCCTCGTGTACGTCAGGTATGAGGTCACCCGGGACGCCTAGCGGATCGGCAAGGGGCGGGCGCTCGGCGCGCGCCGGGCGTCCGCCATACTCGGGCGCCATGCAGTGGCCGGCGAACTTCATGTGGGGAACGGGTGCCTCCTCGACCCAGTCCGAGGGCGCCGCACCAGGCTCGGACTGGTGGGACTGGGAACGGGCCGGCAAGGCACCGATGTCGGGCGACGGCAACGGCTTTGCCGACAAGTACGCAGGCGACTTCCGGCTCTATGCCGGACTCGGGCTGATTCACCACCGGCTCTCTATCGAGTGGGCGCGCATCGAACCGGAGCCCGGCGTGATCGACGAGCGGGCCGTCGCGCACTACCGCGACCTGCTTACCGCGGCCCGCGAGGCCGGCATCGCCGCGTGGATCTGCCTGCATCACTTCACGCTTCCGCGCTGGTTCGCCGCAGACGGCGGTTTCCTGGTCACCGAGAACCGGACCGGACCCTGGACGCGTCACGTGGAACGCGTCGCCGACCTCTTCGGCGATCTCGCGGCCGGCTGGAAGCCGGTGAACGAGACGAACTACTACCCGATGACCGCCTACCTCGGATGGGGCTGGTCGCCCGGGCACAACGATCCCGAAGAGGCCGCGACGGTGACGCAGGCCATCCAGCTCGCGACCGCCGAAGCCGCGGTACGCCTCAAGCAGACCGGGAAGCCGGTCGCGTCCGTCTTCGCACTGGCGACCGAGGCGCTTCTCGACGACTCCCCCGCCACCGCGCAGACCGCCCAGCGACTACGTGACACCAACTGGAACGTCGGGCTCGGGCTCTTCCGTGACGGCGTGCTGCGTGTCCCCGGCCGGGAACCGATCGAGCGTCCCGACCTCGCCGGTTCCTTCGACCTCATCGGCTTCTCGTACTACCTGACGTTCGGGGTGCGCGAAGGAGCGTTCGCGCCTTATCCGCCTGATGCCCCGAGGTCACCGCTCGGCTACGCCGTCTCCTCCGACGGGCTGCGGCTCGTCCTCGAACGCTTGCACGCGGAGGTGCCCGGCGTGCCGCTCCTCGTGGCCGAATACGGCATCGGGACCGACGACGACGCGATGCGCGCCGAGTACCTGCGCGAGGGACTGCAGATCACGAACGACGCCATCGCGCGGGGCATCGACGTGCGAGGGTTCTTTCACTGGACGGGCGTCGACAACTACGAGTGGCTGCACGGGTTCGACGTGGCGTTCGGCGTCATCGACCGCGAGCGCAACATCCGGCCGAGCGCCAGGGTGCTGCAGACCGAAGCCCTCTAAGCAGCGACGGCGGTGGGCTTTCCCGCCTCGGCCGAAGCCGCCTTGCGCGTGCGGCGCTTGCTCGACCAGCGCATCACAGGCCCCACCAGCAGGAGAAACACCGCGGCGGAGATCAGGCCGTTCTTCAGCGGCGTGTTCGGCGGCTTGTAGGGCTCCAGGAGCGCGACCAGCACCCCGTAGATCACCGCGTACGTCAAAACCTTGGTGTACCAAGGCAGGGCTTGAAACTTCACGGCCCCAATACTGCCCTAGGTCGGCGCTTCGCGTCGCGACCGGGATGGTCAGCCGCCGCGCACGCTCCCGTCGAGGTTGTGCACCGTGAGCTTGCCGTCGGCGATGAGATCGAGGCTGACCGTGATGCGACCGGTGAAGTCCGCCGGGCAGTCACAGATCGCCATGACCCCCTCGACCATCTCTTCCATCGACTCGATCTGCTCGGGCTTCAGGGTCCCGCCGACTAGCTCGGCCGCCCCCTCGCTGAGCACGGCGGCCCGCGGCTCGACGGTATTGACCCTGATGCCGGTGCCATAGAGCTCGGCGCCGAGACCATTCGTGATGCGGTTCAGGGCGGCCTTGGAGGCGCCGTAGACGGAGATCGTCGAGCCCTGCGAGCCGAGCTGGAAGGGCGGGCCGGCGGTCAGCTTCGCACTCCCCGAACCCACGTTGATGATCCAGCCCTCGCCGGCCGATTGCATGGCAGGGATCACGGCCTGTGCCAGATCGAGGGTGGCGATCACGTTGGCCTCGAAGAGGATCCGGGCCCGCTTCAGCTTGAATTCCGCCAGCGGCGCGTACATCGCCGCCGCCGCGTTGTTGACCAGTATCTCGACCGCCCCGCCGAGGATGTCCACCGCTTCGGCGACCACGCGAGCGCGGTCGCCCTCGTCGGTGAGGTCCGCGACGACGACGCCGACCTTGCCGCCGTACTTCTTCAGCTTCTCCTCGGTTTCGCGCAGGCTCCCGGCGAGATGGTCGTGCTTGTCGAGGGTGCGCGCGGTGATGACGACATCGGCGCCCTCGGCGGCGAGCCGCTCGGCGATGCCGGCACCGATGCCCCGGCTCGCGCCCGTGACGATCGCGCGCCGTCCCTGAAACCTACCGGCCACGTCGGGCCTCCTCATCGCACAATCCCCAGTGTTTGGAGCAGATTAGCCCTGAAGGGCCACAGCTCTCAGAGCGCGGTACGCCGCAGCGGCCACCTCGTCGGGCGTGCCCGGCAGGTTGAACACCTCGACCTCCAGGGGCACCCCCGTGAACGTCGCGGCGACCTCGGCCGACCAGGCGGCCGGCAGCCGCCGCTCAGCCATGCATTCATCGCGCAGTCCGAGCGGTCCTCGCTCGGCGTCAGGCGCCGGGTCGGAGAGCTGCAGGCCGTGTACCAGACCGGCGTGGACCGGGTCGAGAGTGCCGCGTTCGGGGCCTCGCGCGAGGTGCCAGGAGTCGAGGATGATGCCCCCGTTGGAGCAGCCCGCACGCTGGACGATCTCCGCGGCAGCAGCGAGCGTCGCCAGGCCGGACCAGGCGAACGGTTCGATGTCGACGTCCACCCCCACCGCGGCCGCGAGCTCGCACGCGCGAGCGAAATGCTCCGCTGCCAGCGCGGGGTCCGGAGCCTCACCCGTCGTCTCGAGCACCGTGATGCAGCGCGCGTCCAACTCGGCGGCGATCTCCACGGCCCTCTCGAACGCGAGCCCGGGCTGGCCGGGCAGCCACGCGGTCGCACCGTCGATCTCGGCCACGCGGAGCCCCAGCTCATCCAGCCGCCGGGCCAGTCCCGGCTCGTATTCACGGGCATAGACCGAGATACCTGCGAAGCCAGCCGCGGCCGCCGCCTCGGCTTTCGCCAGGATCGGCAATGACATGCCGAGCGTCCCGCTGCACAGGATCACGCGGACTCGCGCAGGTCGATCCAGGCGCCCGATTGCGTGCTCGATGCACGTATTGCATCGACCACGCGCTGGCTCGCCAGGGCATCGGCGAACGTCGGTGTCGCCGGTGCGGCCGGGTCGATGGGCCGTTCTTCGATCAGGTCGCGCAGCCGTGCGGCGAGGCGCGTATACGCGGGAAGCTCGAGCCAGGTGAAGACCTCGCGCGGATCGCCGGAGGCCCGCGGAGGCGGCGGTAGCAGCAGGTCGGCCGGCACGTCGACATCGCGGTCGGACGAGGCGTCGGCCAGCCGGACTCCCCCGTCCTCGAGCCGAAGCGTCCCGGCGTCTCCCACCACACGGCACAGCCGCAAACCCGGCCCTTGCGAGCCGGCGCAGTGCTGCATCGTGGCGAGGCAACCGGACGCGAACCGCAGGCTCGCCGTGTAGGTGTCCTCCGCCTTTGCCCGCGTGATCGGTGCAAGGTGGCCGAGCTGCCCGCTGACCGCGTCGACGTCGCCGAACCAGGAGCGGAACCGGTCGATGACATGCACACCGGCCGCATTGAGGATGCCGCCTCCGCGTTTCGTATCGAGCCACCAGTCGCCGTTGAACGTCTCCGGCAGCCCGTTCGCCACCAATCCGGAATGCTGAACGAACGTGGCGATCTGGGGAGTGCCGATCGCTCCCTCGCGGATCAGCCGGCCGGCCAGCGCCTCATCCGTCGCCCAGCGGAACTCGCAGCCGACCAGGGCCACCGTGCCGGCCTCCTGCGCTGCCAGGACCATCCTCTCGGCGTCCGAAGCCGACAGCGCAAACGGCTTCTCGCAGAGGACATGAGCCCCGGCCGCCAAGGCTGCCAGCACCGGCTCGACGTGCGAGTCGGGTGGGGTGGACACCGTGACCACAAACGGACCCGTCACCAGCTCCACGGCGGCGGCGAGATCGGTGACGCCGTGCGGGACACCGAGCTGCTGGGCGCGGGCGGCCGTACGCGCCGTGTCGCGACCGACGAGAGCGACGACCTCGATGCCCGCTGCCCGCAGTGCCGGGACGTGGACCCGCCCTCCGAAAGCAGTGCCGACCACGATCGCCTGCATCCGATCCCTCTTCCGTTGGCTGAGGTCGACTGGCTGGGGACGACCGTCTCACAGGCCCAATGCCCCTCGAGCCCCCGGCTGGCTTGCCGTTTGGTCCGCCAAACGCGGCGTGTCACGTACCAAAGGGCAAGCCGACGGCCGGGCATGGCGAGTCACCCGGTGAGTACAGCCTGTGGCGGGTCAACTCGCGAGTCCGGCTCATGCAACCGACCGCCTCGCTTAAGCTGAAGTGTGACCCGACGGCGAGTCGTGATCGCCGGGCTCGGCGACAGCGGTCTGCTGACCGCCATCAACCTCGCCAAGCACAGCGACCGTCTCGATGTCGTCGGCATCTCCACCAAGCCCGAGCTCGTCAGCGGCCAGGAGCTCGGCATGCGCATCTCGCGGCCCGAGAAATGGGCACGCGACTATCGCGTGAACTTCGACCGCTACCGGCGCCTTGCGGACGTGCGCACCGTCCACGGCCAACTCACCGGGCTCGATCTGGAAGGCAGCAACGTCTGCGTCAAGCTCGCCGACGGCACCGAGATCGCCGAGCCGTACGACACCCTCGTCATCTCCACAGGCGTCACGAACGGGTTCTGGCGCCAGCCTCACCTGCAGACCTCGGCCGAGGTCGAAGCGAGCCTGCACGCCACCCACGACACGCTGGCTCAGGCCACCGGTATCGCGGTCGTCGGCGGTGGGGCAGCCGCCATCAGCAGCGCCTTCAACACCGCCACGCGATGGCCGGACAAGAAGGTCGATCTCTACTTCCCGCGCGATCGCGCGCTCGTCCATCACCATCCGAGAGCCTGGGGCGCCGTGCGTCAGCGCCTCGAGGCTGCTGGGGTCGGCCTGCACGAAGGGCATCGCGCCGTCATCCCCGATGGTTTTGCGTGTGACGCGATCACCACCGGGCCGCTCGAATTCAGTACCGGCCAGCCACCCGCCGAGGCCGATGCCGTCGTGTGGGCGACCGGACGCGTCACCCCCAACAGCGCGTGGCTACCGCACGAATTGCTCGACCCCGACGGTTTCGTCACGGTCACGCCGACCCTTCAGCTGCCCGGCCACCCGAACCTGTTCGCCATCGGCGACGTCGCGGCCACCGATCCGCTACGCGCGTCGGCGCGCAACTTCACGCACGTCCTGCTGGCGGCCAACATCATCGCCGCGCTCGACGGCAAGGCGCTCAAACCCTTCAAGGCACCGCGCTCGCGGTGGGGTTCGGTGTTCGGCCCGCAGCAGGACGGGCTGACGGTCTTCGCGCGCAACGGCCGCAACTTCCGTGAGCCGCGCTGGTTCGTCGAACGCGTCCAGCAGCCCCTGATCGTCGAACGGATCATCTACAAAGGCATGCGGTGACGCGCGGGTCGACTCCCGCCTAGTCCGTGAGCGGAAGCACCATGGTCGGGTTCTCAATGTGGTGCTCGGCGCGCAGCGGCCCACGTCGGTGCCGAGCGTCTGCCCCAGCGAGCGGTGAGCCATGTGGTAGACGCAGGTCCCCTTGCTGAGCGTCCCGAACACCAGATCGGCACCGGCCGGCTGGGCGAGCGCCGCCGCGAGAATGCGCTGGGCCTCGGCGCGGCTCAGCCGGACCGCTCTGGAAAACCGGTGCAACGCACGATGGGAATGCTCACGAGCACGAAGGTGTGCTCGCGTCGGCACGCCCGCTCGCGAAGCGGAGTATCAAGAAGTATCGAGCAGACCTCACGAACGGCCCGGGCCCGACGTCTTCGAAACGTGACTGCCAAACAGCCTTTCGAGAACATCGTGGAGACGCATGGAGCCACGGTTCTGCGTGTCTGCCGCGCTGTCCTCGGGTCCGCTGACGCCGATGACGCCTGGTCGGAAACCTTTCTGTCCGCCATGAAGGTCTACCCCCAACTTCCGGCCGGTGCCAACGTCGAGGCGTGGCTCGTCACGATCGCGCATCGCAAAGCCATCGACGTGACCCGGGCCGCCAAGCGACGGGCGATCCCCACCGACACGATTCCCGAGAAGCCCGCCCAACAACGCGACGGACCGGACCCGGATCTGGCTGACGCCCTCGCTCAGCTACCGAACAAGCAGAAGCAAGCCGTCGCCTACCACTACCTCGCGGACCTTGCGTATGCCGACGTCGCCGTGATCCTCGGCGGCACCCCCGACGCCGCCCGCCGGGCAGCAGCCGACGGCATAGCAGCGTTGCGACGCACGTATCCACATGCCACGAGCAGGAGAGCAGACCAAAGATGAACGTCAAGACTGACCTGGCCACCGAACTGGCGCGGGCCTACGACTCCACGCCCGCACACCTGCAGGTCCTGAGTGCCCGCCTCGCTGCAGAAGCCGAGACCGCTGGCCTTCTCGACGTCGCCTACCGCACCGTCGAGAGCCCCGTCGGTTCCCTGTTGCTGGCCGCCACCGAGGTGGGCCTCATCCGGGTCGCGTACGCCACTGAAGACCACGACCGGGTGCTGCAGACACTCGCGGACACCGTCAGCTCCCGGATCCTCTTGGCACCGGCACGCCTGGACGACGCCGCCCGGGAGCTCGATGAATATTTCGCCGGCAATCGGCAGGCCTTCAACCTTCCGCTCGACTGGCGGCTGTCGGCTGGGTTTCGCCGCATCGTCCTCCATCAACTGCCGAGCATCGCTTACGGGCAGACGGCCAGCTACTCCGCAGTCGCCCGGCTCGCCGGCAGTCCCAAGGCGGTTCGCGCCGTCGGGACGGCCTGTGCCACCAATCCCCTGCCTGTCATCGTGCCGTGCCACCGGGTCGTCAAGGCCGACGGCAGTCTCGGCGGCTACCTCGGCGGCGTCGAGGCCAAGCGCGCTCTACTCATTTTGGAGGCCGCGGCGTGAAGAATCACCCCGAAAGCGCGGACTGGACCAGCATTCACGCCGACCTGGACGAGTACGGGTGCGCGCCGACCGGTCCCCTCCTGACGCCGCAGGAGGCGTCCGACATCGCGGCTATGTACCCCGAAGTCGCGCGCTTTCGCTCAACGGTCAACATGGCTCAGCACCGCTTCGGCGAAGGCGGATATCGTTATTTTGCAGAGCCTTTTCCGGATGTGATCGCCGCATTGAAGCAGGCGCTCTACCCGAGGTTGGTGCCGATCGCTCGCGAGTGGTGGAGCCGGCTCGGGCGTGAGACGCCGTGGCCCGACCGCCTCGACGACTGGCTGCGGCGGTGTCACGATGCCGGGCAGACCAAGTCAACGGCGATCCTGCTCAGATACGGGAAGGGTGATTGGAACGCGCTGCACCGAGATCTCTACGGCGATCTCGTATTTCCCCTGCAGATCGTCATCAATCTCACCGAACCTGGCGTCGACCACACCGGCGGGGAGTTCTTGCTCTACGAGCAGCGCCCTCGCGCGCAATCACGCGGCACCGCCACCGTGATTCCCCTCGGTCACGGGCTTGTGTTCACCACCCGAGACCGGCCCGTGAAGTCTCAGCGAGGTTGGTCGGCGGCACCCGTGCGCCATGGCGTGTCGGTGGTGCGATCCGGACGACGCCTCACCCTCGGGCTCGTCTTCCACGACGGGTCCTGAACCCACCAGAGCATCATGGAGACCGGTCACCCTGCCCCCTCGGAGATGTGCCGTGAGTCCAGCCCGAAACCGCGTAACGCCGACCGGCGACATCGGGGCGATCCCCCTGCGCGGCGCCTGGACCGGCAATCGCGGCATCCTGCACCGCGGCCGGGAGATCGTCCGCTATCACGCCAGCGACCTCTGGATCACGTGCGCACTCGAGTTCCGCGGGAGATGGAGCCAGCAATGGCAGCCCCATCACTACACGTTCTTGTTCTTTTACGACGAAGCAGTCTCGTTCGCCGCCGGACACCGTCCCTGCGCGGAATGCCGCCGCGAGGCCTACCTCACCTACCGCGACGCGTGGGCCAGCGAGCGCGGCCCCGAGATGCCCTCAGCCAAGGAAATGAACCGGCGGCTGCATCAAGAGCGAATCGTGCGAGGAACCCACCGCCGGAGGCGCCACGAGATGCCCTTCGCGGACCTGCCTGACGGCACATTCGTCATGCTTGATCAAACGCCTGCCGTAGTCATCGGCAGGCGCCTCGCGGAGTGGACTCCTGGTGGGTACGGAAGGCGCCGGACGCGTCCTGTCAGAGGCGTCGCGAGCGTATTGACGCCTCCCTCGACCGTGGCCGTGCTACACGCCGGATATCCCGTGCAGATCGACCCCGCGGCCCATTAGCTTGGACGGCGATGAAGCAAGATAGGCACATGACCGACGACCCCGGCGCCGCTGCTCCCACCTTCGATGCACTGGTCCCCTATGGGTCGCACCCGCAGCAGGACGCCGAGGTGACCTTCCCTGCCGCGAGCGCGTTTCCGGCGCCGCTGATCCTGCTGTTTCACGGCGGGTTCTGGCGCGAGCAATGGAACCGCGACCACCTGCGCCCTTTCGCCGCGGCGCTGGCGGAGCAGGGATACGCCGTCGCAAACATCGAATACCGGCGGGTGGGAGGTGACGGGGGCTGGCCCAGCACCCTCGTCGACGCCGCGACGGCAACCGACACGCTTCCCGGACTCATCGATGCGCTCCAGCCCGGACGCGTCGATCTCAGCAAGGTGGTGACGCTCGGCCACTCAGCCGGCGGCCACCTTTCGCTCTGGACGGCTCTGCGGTCGCAGATCCCGCAGGACTCGCCCGGGTGGGTCGCGGCGCCTCCCGCCCTGGCCGGCGCGATCTCGCTGTCGGGCGCGATCGACCTCACCGAGGCCTTCCGGTTGAACGAGGGCAACGGTGCGGTCACCCAGTTCCTGAACGGTGGCCCCGATGAGGTGCCTGATCGTTACGCTGCCGCCGACCCTGCGCTCATCGGCATCCCGCACGCGCCGGTTGTTCTCATCCACGGCGAGAAGGATGACGTGCTGCACGTGGCCATGTCACGTGATTACGCGTCCCGATACGGCGCCACGATGGTCGAACTCGAGGGCGGCAGCCACATGGACATGGTCGACCACGAATCGGCCGCCTGGCCGCTGCTGCTGAACGCGCTCCACGAAATGTGCTCCGGCTAGCCGGAGCACTAGGAAGGCGAGACATGAACCTGGACGCGCGGGCCAAGCAACTTCTTGACGGGCGCTGCTTCGCGGTGCTCGCCACCCTCAACGCCGACGGCACCCCGCAGACCTCGGTGATCTGGGCCGCCCGTGACGGGGAAGTGCTCATCTTCACCACGCACGACAAGCGCTTGAAGGCGCGCAACCTGCGCCGCGATCCCCGGGCCTCAGTGACTCTTTTCGCGCGTGAGGATCCGTATCAGACGGTCAATATCAGCGGCCCGGTCGAGCTCGTCGACGATCCTGACAACAGCTTGTCGTTCGAGCTGACGCGCCGCTATCTCGACCAGGACCCGCCGCCCGATCCGCCGGGGTCGCATCGCCTCATCGGGCGGCTGACCGCCAGCAAGATCAGCGCAATGTCGAGCTGAGGCAGACCGCCTTGACGGCTACGGCACCAGCCGGGCGGCGCCCTTGTCGGCGGCCTGCGCGAGCGCGGCGTACGCCCGCAGCGCAGCCGAGACCGGACGGTCGCGCTTAAGCGGCTCCCAACCGAGCTCGTCGCGTTCCGCCCGCCTGGCTGCGAGCACGGCGTCGTCGACCATCAGCTGGATCGAACGCGTGGCGATGTCGATCCGGATGAGGTCGCCGTCTTCGACCAGCCCGATGGTGCCGCCGCCGGCCGCCTCGGGCGAGACGTGGCCGATCGACAGCCCGCTGGTGCCCCCGGAGAAGCGGCCATCCGTGATCAATGCGCACTTGGCGCCGAGGCCGCGGCCCTTGAGAAAGCTTGTGGGATAGAGCATTTCCTGCATTCCGGGGCCGCCCTTGGGCCCCTCGTAGCGGACCACGACGACATCACCGGCGACGACGGTGCCGGCCAGGATCGCCGTCACAGCATCGTCCTGGCTCTCGGTGACCTTGGCCGGTCCCTCGAAGAAGAGTTGCCCATCCGCGACGCCCGCGGTCTTCACGACGCAGCCGTCCTCGGCGAGGTTACCGTAGAGCACGGCGAGGCCCCCGTCGGCGCTGTACGCGTGAGCGATGTCCCGGACGCAACCCGTCGCCGGATCGGTGTCCAGCGACTCCCAGGTGGCCGTCGAGCTGAACGCTTCGGTGGTGCGCACCCCGCCGGGAGCCGCCGAAAACAGCTGCCTCGCCGCGGCTTTCGGCTCGGGGCCACGCACATCCCACGCCTCGAGCCAGGTGTCGAGGTCCGGGGAGTGGACGGTGTGGACGCCCCGCTCGAGCAGGCCTCCGCGGTCCAATTCGCCAAGGATTGCAGGGATTCCGCCAGCCCGGTGCACATCTTCCATGTGATAGAGCGGCGTGCTCGGAGCAACCTTGCAGATGTTCGGCGTCGAGCGTGAAAGCCGGTCGATGTCGGCCAGGTCGAAGTCGACCTCACCCTCGATGGCTGCGGCCAGCAGGTGCAGCACAGTGTTGGTGGAGCCGCCCATCGCGATGTCGAGCCGCATCGCATTGGTGAACGCCTCACGCGTCGCGATCGAACGCGGCAGCACCGCCTCGTCGTCGTCGCCGTAGTAGCGGCGGCAGAGGTCGACCACGAGCCGTCCGGCTTCGAGGAACAGGCCCTTGCGGGCCGCCGAGGTCGCCAGGGTCGAGCCATTGCCGGGCAGCGAGAGTCCGAGCGCCTCGGTCAGGCAGTTCATCGAGTTGGCGGTGAACATCCCGGAGCAGGAGCCGCAGGTCGGGCAGGCGGAGCGTTCGATGTCGGCGAGGTCGTCGTCGGAGACGGATTCATCCGCCGATGCCGTCATCGCGGAGATGAGGTCGAGCTTGGGCCGGGCGACGCCGTCGCGCACGATCGCCTTGCCCGCCTCCATTGCGCCGCCGGAGACGAAGACCGTGGGGATGTTCAGCCGCATCGCCGCGATCAGCATGCCTGGCGTGATCTTGTCGCAGTTCGAGATGCAGACCAGGGCATCTGCCTGGTGGGCCTGCACCATGTACTCGACCGAGTCGGCGATCAGCTCCCGGCTCGGCAGGCTGTAGAGCATCCCGCCGTGGCCCATCGCGATGCCGTCATCCACGGCGATCGTGTTGAACTCGCGCCCGACGCCGCCAGCAACGGCGATCTCGTCGGACACCAGCTTGCCGAGGTCGCGCAGGTGCACGTGACCGGGAACGAACTGCGTGAAGCTGTTGGCGACGGCGATGATCGGCTTGCCGAAATCGTCGTCGGTCATGCCGGTAGCGCGCCAGAGCGCACGGGCGCCAGCCATGTTGCGGCCGTTGGTGGTGGTCCGGGAACGCAGCTCAGGCACGGTGTCCTCATCTCTGGTGGGCTCATCCAGCCTACGAGCGTGGGCGCGCGGCGCCGAAATGTGCACCCGTTCTGGAGCTCTCGGCATCGGTCAGGATTGAAGAAGCGCGGGGCGGGCGGCCGTTCCTACGCTGTTTTCCATGAAGACGATGACATGCAAGCAGCTGGGTGGTCCCTGCGATCAGGAGCACCGCGCCAACACCGCCGACGAGGCCATCAAGATGCAGGACGCCCATCTGCGCGAGGTGGTCCGCAACGGCGACCCTGCGAACTCCCATGCGCACTCGGACGCGCTGAAGGACATGAAGGGCCGGTGGAAGCACCCGATCGCCGGCATGGGCTGGTACCGCACCGCTAAGCGCGATTTCGCAGCGCTGCCGGGCGCCTGAGCCGGCGCGTTCTAGCCCCGGGGGTCGACGAGGACCTTCCCCGCGCTGCCGCCGGAGATGAGTTGCTCGAAGGCACCCTGCACCCCGCCGAGATTCACGCTTCCGGAGACGAAGGCGTCGGTGTCGACGCCGCCGCTGTTGAGCAGCGCGGCGGCGGCACCGAACTCATCTCCCCGGTAATAGACGGCGAAGCGGACCTGCACTTCCTTCAGCACCGCCAGGATCGGCATGATCGTGTCGGGCACCGTCAGCACCCCGGCGATGACGACGCGGCCATGCACGCGGGCGGCGTCCACCGCGGTCTGGATCAGCCCCGGGGCACCGACGCATTCGAAGACGACATCGAAGCCGGGGGCGATGGGGCCGCCTCCCGGGTCATGGACCCCGGTGGCTCCGAAGGTGGCCGCTGCTTCTCGGCGCGAGGGCGCCGGGTCGCTGACGATGATCTCGCCGGCGCCCATCCGCCGCGCCCAGAGCGCTACGGCGGCGCCCACGTTGCCGCCGCCGATCACCAGCACCCGATCGCCGGCTTGGATCTCGCCGGCCGCCACGGTGTGCAGCCCGACGGCCAGCGGTTCGACCAGAGCGCCTAGCTTGCCGACACTTTCATCGAGCGAGAAGGCGCTCGTCGCCTCGATCCGGACGCATTCGGCGAACCCGCCGGGCGAACCCCCGACGCCGACCATGTCCACCCGCTCGCAGTGCGCCGGCTCCCCCGCCTGACACCAGCGGCAGCGTCCGCACACTCCGAGAGGCATTCCAGCGACGAGCTCGCCGACCCGCAAGGAGCCGCTGACGCCGGAGCCGATGGCGGCGATCTCACCGCAGAATTCGTGCCCCATCACCGAACCCGCAGCCATGTTCTTGTACGCCTTCAGGTCAGACCCGCAGATGCCGCTGGCCGAGACCTTCAGTACCAACTCCCCTGGGCCTGGTACCGGATCGGGCACCTCGGCCACTTCGAAAGCGTGGTCACCGTTCAGAACCGCTGCGCGCACGTGGACCTCCAAGTCGCAGGCGACGCTAGCGCGCCCGGTCGTTGGCCGCCATCTGGGCCTCCCCGATGTCCGCGCGCATCTCCCACGGCGGCTGTGACAGCACCCGCCCGGTTTCCAGCAGCGACTTGAGGTTGGCCATGACCGCGGGCCATCCGACGGAGATCGCCTCGAGGGCGGTCTCGTCCGCCAGGTTCTCGTGGGTCACGGTGAGCCGCACGATGTCGTGGAACGGCTCGATCTCGAACGTGACCCGCGACGGGCCATTCGGGGCGGCGGTCCCGGGCGAGTCGAACGTGACGCTGAGCCGGCGCGGGGGCAGCGACTCCAACACCGTGCCAATGACGTCGGCGACTCCCGACCCGTCGACGCGGACGTGCTCCCAACTCGAGTCCTGCTGCCAGTCCGAGACATTGGAGTGACCCCAGTACTGTGCCGTCAGATCCGCATCGGTCAGGGCATGCCAGACCTGCTCGGGCGAGGCCTGGATGTAAGTGACATACAGATAGTCCGGTCGGCCGGCCATGGCGTTCTCCTCAGCTTGTCGTTTGATCGTGCTCAGGGTGCGTAGACGGGGCGGGGCGAAGCGTTCGATCCAGCGCTCCTGGATGTCCCAGAGCGGCACCGGATTGAGGTAGTGCAGCTTCTGCCGGCCTTGGCGAACGGCGGAGATGAGGTTGGCGGTTTCGAGCATCTCCAGATGCTGGGTCGCCGATTGACGAGCCATGTTCAGCGGCTCGCACAGCTCTCCGAGGGTCAGGCCGTCGCGCTGGCGAAGCGCGTCGAGCAGCGAGCGCCTCGTCGGATCGGCGAGTGCCCGGAAGACCTGGTCGTCGTTGCCCACCGACCCATCATGCAGGTAAATGCCTGCCTATTGCAAGAGACGCTTGCGGCGGGTGAACAGGGCTCCGGATCACTCCTTGCGGCGGTAGGTCGTCAGGGGCTGCGAGACGTCGCTCGTGGTGCTGACGCGAGGTCGGTCGGTCTGGACGGCCGCCAGCGGATCACACGGCTTCAATGACGCCAGCGAACGCTGCGCCAGATCCTGGTAAACCTGCACGCCGCGGGCTTTCCACGTGAGGGTGGTTTCGTCGAGATCACGGATCACCTTGGCGGGATTGCCGGCCACCAACGAACGCGCCGGCACCTCGAACTCCGCCGGGACAAAACTGTTGGCAGCGATCAGCGCATGCTCGCCGACGACGACGCCGTCCATGAGCACAGCGTTCATGCCGATCATCGCGAGCGAATGCACCGTGCAGCCGTGCAGGATCGCGCCGTGCCCCACGTGGCTCTGCGGCGCCAAGGTGCAATCGGCGCCGGGAAATGAGTGCAGGACGCACCCATCCTGGACGTTGGAGCCGGCGCCCATCGTGATGCGCCCGAAGTCGCCGCGCAAGCTGGCGAACGGGCCGACGTAGCAACCCGCTTCCACGATCACGTCACCGATGAGCGACGCCTGCGGATGCACGAACGCGGCGGGGTCGATGACCGGCACGACTCCATCGATCTCATACGTGGCCATGCATGCGTGTCTACACGGCCGCGATATACCAATGACATGCGCAATGGAATCGGTGCCATCGACCTCATGATCGGCTTCCCGGCGGCAGACGCCCGCTCGCACTACGAGGACCTGCGGGCGCTGGCGAAGGACGCCGCGAGCCAGGAAATGCAATTCCCGGCGGAGTACATGTTCAAGCAGGTGCCGAACTACCTGCCCGAAGGGGCTGACCCGATCGAGATCACGCTGCAGGAGATGGATGCCTGCGGCGTCGCGAAAGGGATGATCGGCAGCCCTTACGGTGAGCTGTCACAGCGGGCGCTTCGCGACCATCCCGATCGGTTTTTCCCCAGTATCAGCATCGATCCCAACGACATCACCGGTGCGATCCGGAAGATTCGTATGGCCAAGGACGACGCTGACATCAAAGCGGTGACGACTTTTCCGGCCGGCTGCAACCCGCAGGTGCCGGTGAACGACCGCCGCTACTACCCGATCTACCAGACCTGCATCGACCTCGACATCCCCATCATTTCCAACGCGGGTGTTCCCGGGCCGCGGGTGCCGATGGCGTGCCAGCAGGTCGAGCTCTTCGATGACGTCTGCTACGACTTCCCGGAGCTGCGGATCATCATGCGTCACGGCGCGGAGCCGTGGACCGAGCTCGCGATGAAGCTCATGCTCAAGTGGCCCGGCCTGTATTACATGCCGTCGGCCTTCGCGCCCAAGTACTACCCCGAAGCGATCGTCAAGTACGCCAACAGCCGCGGCGCCGACAAGGTGATGTACGCCGGCTACTACCCGATGGGCCTGTCCTTACGGCGCGTTCACGACGAGATGCAGAACGTCCCGTTGAAGGATGAGGTGTGGCCGAAGTTCCTGCGCGACAACGCCGTAAAGGTCTTGAAGCTCGACCACTGAACCCTTAGGGGACGGCGATCAAGCGGCCCGGCGCGTGTTCCCCACGGTCGATCACGGCGAGCTGCTCGGGAACGGCGTCGAGGCTGATGTGGCTCGCCTCCACATGGAGCTTGCCGGCCGCGGCCAGTGCCACGACTGCCTCCAGCTCCCAGGGCTCCCCGGAGTAGGTGGTCTGCACGATCGTCTCGAACGCCACGGTGATCATCGAAAACGGGTAGGTGCCCATCGCGGCACCGACGCACACGATCTTGCCGAGCCGGGCTACTGATGCGGCCGAAAGAGCGAGCGTCTGGTCGTTGCCGACAAGGTCGAGCACCAACGACGCGCCCTCGAGGCCCATCGCTTTGATCTGGGCGGCGGCATCATCGTCCGGGTCAAGCACGATGTCGGCGCCGAGTTCGCCGGCGAAGGCGCGCTTGCGCTCGTCCTTCTCGACCGCGACGATCGTCGCCGAGGTCATCGCGCGCAGGATCTGCAAGGCCATGTGACCGAGCCCGCCGATGCCGATCACGGCGACCACGTTGCCGGGTTCGAGCCATGGCATCGAGGTACGGATCGCGTGGTACGGCGTGAGAGCGGCGTCATCGAGTGGGCCGGCATTGACCGGATCGATCGAGTCGGGCAGCGCGACCAGAGCGCGCGCCGGCGCCTTGATGAATTCCGCCATTCCGCCGTCGTGACCCTGGCCTGCACCGCGCGACGGGGCGATCTGCGGGCAGAAGCGCTCATTTGCCCGGCGGCAATGCGCGCACACGCCGCAACCGAACTCGGCGTGCACGATCACGGGCTGGCCGGTGTCTACCCGCCACCCTGCCGTCTCGTGGCCGATCGTCATGCCGTCAGAGCGCCCGAATGCCTGCGGATGCTGGGAAATCATGCAATCGGAGTGACACAGCCCCGCCCCCGCCACCTTGACCAGCACCTCGCCCGGGCCCGGCTCCGGCGTCGGGACGTCCAGCACCTTCAACCCCGCGGGAAACGCCTGGACCGCCTTCACCGCAGCCCCGCAGACGTGCGCACCGTGTATTCGCCCATGGGTCTTTATAAACCAGGCTCATGCGAACCGGGCGTTCGCGGTCTCCCCCAGGCCGAGCAGGTCGATGGACTCCTCGCGCATCTGCACCTTGCGGATCTTGCCGGTGATGGTCATCGGGAAGTCCTCGACGAGGCGCACGTACCGCGGAATCTTGTAGTGCGCGAGCCGGCCCGTGCAGTACTCGCGCAGTGCTTCCGGAGTGAGTTCCGCGGCTCCAGGCCGGAGACGAATCCAGGCCATCAGCTCCTCGCCGTACCGCTCGTCGGGCACGCCAATGACTTGGGCGTCGACGATGTCCGGGTGTCCGTAGAGGAACTCCTCGATCTCGCGGGGATAGATGTTCTCGCCGCCGCGGATCACCATGTCCTTGATGCGTCCGGTGATGTTCAGGTAGTCGTCGTCATCCATCACCGCGAGGTCTCCGGTGTGCATCCAGCGCGACGCATCGATAACGTCCGCCGTTTTCTCCGGCTCGTTCCAGTAGCCGAGCATCACGCTGTAGCCGCGGGTGCACAGCTCGCCGGGCTCACCTCGGGAGACGGTCAGACCCGTTGCAGGATCGACGATTTTCACCTCCAGGTGCGGGTGCACCTGACCGACGGTCGCGACACGGCGCTCGATGGAGTCGTCGACCCGGGTCTGCGTCGAGACGGGTGATGTCTCGGTCATTCCGTAGCAGATTGCGACCTCGCGCATGCCGAGGCGATCGATGGTCTGCTTCATGACTTCCACCGGGCAGGGCGATCCGGCCATGATTCCGGTACGCAACGTGGTGACGTCGAAGGTGGTGAAGTCCGGGTCGTTGAGCTCGGCGATGAACATCGTCGGCACCCCGTACAAGGACGTGCATCGCTCGGCTTCGACAGCAGCGAGCGTGGCCTTGGGATCGAAGCCTGGCGCCGGTATGACCATGCAGGCGCCGTGGCTGGTAGCGGCCAGGTTTCCCATGACCATGCCGAAGCAGTGGTAGAAGGGCACCGGGATGCAGATGCGGTCCTGCTCGCTATAGCGGCACAGCTGGCCGACGAAGTAGCCGTTGTTCAGGATGTTGTGATGCGTGAGCGTTGCACCCTTCGGAAACCCGGTGGTTCCTGAGGTGAACTGGATGTTGATGGCGTCGTCGGCGCCGAGCGTCTGCGCAATGGACGTCAGCTCGTCGGCGTCTGCCGCCCTTCCCCTCGTGAGCAGCTGGTCCCACTCCGGACTCCCGAACAACACGAGCGTTTTCAGCTCCGGGCAATCACCGGTGACCTGCTCGATCATGGCCGCGTAGTCAGACGTCTTGAAGGCCGGCGCCGCCACGAGAGTGCTCACCCCGGCGTGCTTCAGGACGAAGGCGAGCTCGTGCGTCCGATACGCCGGGTTGATGGTCACGAGGATCGCGCCGAGCTTGGCGGTCGCGTACTGAAGCAGCGTCCATTCCGGGCAGTTCGGGGCCCAGATGCCGACCCGATCGCCCTTGCTCACATCCTGCAGATGCAGGCCGAGCGCGAGCGCGTCCACGTCGGCGACGAACTCCCGGTATGTCCAGCGGCGGCCGCTGGGCGCGTCGACCAGCGCGTCCCGCTCCGGCCAGCGGGCAGCAGTGCGGTCGAGATTGCCCCCGATGGTGTCGCCCAGGAGCGGGGCGGCCGAGACTCCCGACGCGTAGCTCGGACTCGTCATCGCCACACAATGCGCCTCCGGCCTGAGCGCCGCAACGGAGCCGCTTTTTGCGTTGCAGCCCGCGTGCGGCGCTCCCAGGATGGTGCGCATGACAGACAAGACAGTTTCGATCGATCGGACCATTGCCGACCTGCCCGGACCCTGGCAGCCGCGCGACCTCGTGCTCGCCAATGACACCGTGGTACGCGTCGCTCGCTTCGACGGCGAGTTCCCCTGGCACACGCATGAGGAGGATGAAGTCTTCCTGTGCTGGGACGGCAGTTTCCGGATCGAGGTCGAGGGGCAAGAGCCGGTGACGCTCGGACGCGGCGACCTGTACGTCGTGCCTCGCGGGACGCGTCACCGCCCGGTCGCCGATCAGGTCGCGCACGGTCTGATGGTCGAGCGTCCCGAGACGAAGCAGTACGGCAACTGACCCCGGCTTCCTGGCTGACGAGGCGGCCCATCGGTCGCGCTAGAGTGCCCCCACCAAGCTCGCCTCGCCGTGGAGGGCCCCATGGGATCGAAGTATCGCTATCCGTTCCCGCCGAATCCTGACGGCTGGTACTTCCTGGCCGAGTCGGCCGCTCTCGCCAGCAGCGACGTGCTCCCGCTGCATTACTTCGGCCGGGACTTGGTGCTGTATCGCACGGAGGCCGGGCGCGCCGTCCTGATCGATGCGCACTGCCCTCACATGGGGGCCAATCTCGGCTTCGGCGGCCAGGTCGAGGGCGAGGGCATCCGCTGCCCCTTCCATCATTGGTGTTTCGACGCCGACGGCACCTGCGTCGAGGTGCCCTACGCGAAGGTGCAGGGACGGCCGCCGAAGGTGTCGCTCTCCACCTGGCCGGTGCGCGAGCACAGCGGCCTGATCATGGCGTGGTGCAGCGACACCGGGCAGCCGCCGACCTGGGAGCCCCCGCTACGGCCGGAGTTCGGCTCCGAGGGCTTTGTGGGCTACGAGACCGCGGGCTGGACGATCCGGATGCACACGCAGGAGCTGTGCGAGAACATCCCCGACACGGCGCACTTCACCTATGTGCACGAGGTCGGGCCGCAGATGCGCGCCGAGTACGAGATCACCGATCACGTCTACCGGCAACGCTCGCTCGTCGTGATCGACGGGGTCGCGACCGAATTCACCACCCAGGAAGCCAGCGGCCTCGGGCTGGTCTGGCTGCACACCCAATCGGGGATGTGGTTCCTCACCGCCACCACCCCGATCGACGACGAATACGTCCAGCTGCGGTTGCTCTTCCTGGTGCCGGACCCGTCCGGCGATGGCGTGGTTTCTGCGCAAGCCCAGGCAATGATCGACGCGACGGTGGAGAACACCGGGCGCGACGTCCCGATCTGGGAGAACAAGGTCTATGTCGAACGCGCACCGCTCGTTCCCGACGACGGCCCCATCCGCGCGCTGCGCACCTGGGCCCGCCAGTTCTACCCGGAGCCGTTGCCCGGTTAGACGCCGCCTCAGCCAACCCTTCGAATCTCGGCCGCAAGCGCTGACTGCCGAACCATCCCGGTGAGCGGATCGACGTCGTCGTCGGCGCTGGTGAGATCGGAGACGTTCGGCGTGGACCAGCCATGCGGAATCGCCACGACGTCATGAGGAATCCGATCATCGCCGCGCACGATTCCGGTGACGACCCGACCCGCCACACGAACCTCGACCTCGGTCCCGTCACCGCCGAGTTCGGCAGCGCGGCTAGGGGCGACCATCACGGCAGTGTCGGTCAGATCGCGCAGCTGCGAATTCATCGTCTCGAGCTGACGGTGAGCGATGAGTTGAAGTTGCTCCGGCGCTTCGGAGCTGGCCTGGGCAAGCTGGGCCACAAGAACGGCCGGGGCAAGACGCCAGCGCCCATCAGGGAGGCGGCCACGCACCCATCCGAAGACCGCACCGCTGTCCACGACGCCGCGCCTGGCGGCAAAGACAGCGTCCGCACCGCCTCGGCTGCGCTCAGCGACCGGAAGCAGCAAGGACTCGTCCGTTGCCGTGGCTGTCGTTTGCCCGCGACCAAGGACGTCGAGGCCCAGACGCTCGCCGAGGGCTCCGAACATGCGCCAGATCGGCCAGCGCCCGGCGACCGGCGGCACGATCGCCGGCGTGAATTGCGTCGCCACCGCAAGCTGATATCCATCCAACAGGAGCGGGAGATCGGCGCGCTCGAGAGCACCGACGGCGGGCAGCAAATGCGTTGCCAGTTCAGTGGTTTCGGTCGGAAGTACATCGACAACGGCGAGTGTTTCGAGCGAGGCGAATGCTGCCCGGGTGCGCTTCGCATCGGGGAACGCCGTCACCGGATTGCCGCCGACGACGAAGAGGGTCGTGACGTCTCCGGCCTCGATCTCACTGAGCAGCGCGGCGCAAGGCCACTCATCGAACCGCCGCGGCAGCTCCGGGCGACTGGGAGGTCCGGCACCGGGCGTGCCGTCGGACACCGGCAAGGTGCGCGTGTCGAGCTGCAGCAAGTAGCCGGGGTTGAACCACATTCCGCCGGGCTGGTCATAAGAATCCGTCACCACGTGCAGCGCCCAGAGCAGCCATTCGGCGACGTTGGCCGTGCTGCTCATCGACACGCCCGTGCCCGTCAGCGCGCTGACCCGGCCATGGCGCCGAACGGCCGCGACGAGAGCGTCGAGGTCCTCGCGCGGGATGCCCGAACCACCCGAGGTAACGCCAGGGCTTAGCGGTTGGAGCGCATCCCGTAGCCTATCGACGCCACTCGCCCGAGCGTGCAAGGCGGCATCCTCGCGCGAGCCCCGTTCCGGCAGCAATGCGCGGACGAGATGGGCGAGCACGAGCCAATCGGTGCCCGGCCGCGGTGCCAGGTGATGGTCGGCGGCGCGGGCCGTCTCCGTGCGACGCGGGTCGATCACCCAGACCTCACCGCCGCGCGACCGGTGCCCGCGAAGCAGCCGATGCGGGGACGGCATGGCGTTCGAATGTCCATGCGACACCACGGGATTGCTGCCGATCAGCACCAGCAGCGTGGAGCGCTCGTGATCCCAGATCGGCGTGAGGCCGGACCATCCGCCGACGAGTTCGGCGACGAGCGGCTTCGACGGCGTGTCGATCGTCGTCGCCGTGTACTTCTGCTGCGAGCCGATCACGCGCAGGAAGCGTTCGGCCGCCCGGCGTCCAGCGCTGTCGAACGCTGATCCGCTGGCGAGGTACATGGCGATGCCATCAGCGCCAACGTGATCGACCGTGCGCCGCACGCGCTCGGCGAGATCGTCGAGCATCACCCCCCAGCCGACCTGCCCGCCATCGATCGTTGGCTGATCAAGGCGGCGAGGGTCGTGGTGGAAGGACGGCAGCGCGCGTCCCTTCGGGCAGGTGTAGCCCTCGGACAGCGGATGCTGCGCATCACCCCGCACGCGGACCACCCGATCGCGCTCGACCGTCACGAGGATTCCGCACATCGCGTTGCAGATCCGGCAGAAGCTCGGCTGCTCGACGCGCTCCCCTGCCACGCGCCCATCATCCACCCGATGCCTCCGCGCGTTACGCGGTCCGGCCGCCAGCTGTCAGCGGAAGGCAAAACGCAAACACCGCGGACTCGGAGTATCCGGAAAACCTGATCAGGTTTACGAGGCCAGCGTGGTCGCTGCTCAGACGCTATCTCCTGTGCGAAGAAAGAGCGTTCACGGTTCGTCGTTCCAGTGACATCGCCCGGCCCGAAGCCACTTGGTGGAGGATGCGGCGATGCGGAGACGACGACTCGGCACCGGCAGCCTTCAGGTTTCCGTGGTCTCGCTGGGCGCGATGAGCTTCGGCTCAGGCTTCAGCCGCGAGACGCTCATCGACGAAAGGCTGGCGTCACAGCTCGTCAATCACGCTCTCGATGCAGGTGTGAATCTCATCGACACCGCCGACACGTACGGCGGGAGCTTCGGCATGTCGGAGACGCTCCTCGGCAAGCTCGTGAAGTCCCGGCGCGACGATGTTCTGCTGGCGACGAAGGTGGGCTATGCGGACCGCGGACCCCATGTCCTGACATACGACAACGTCATCGCGAGCTGCGAGGGAAGCCTGCGCCGGCTCGGAGTCGACCACATCGACCTGTACCAGCTCCACCGTCCCGATCGCACCGTTGCACTCGCGGAAACTCTTGGCGCCATGGGGGATCTCGTCATCCGAGGCCTCGTGCGGGAGATCGGGATGAGCAACTACCGCGCCTTCGAGGTGGCTGGCGCCGTCGCACGACAAGAGGCTCTGGGACGGCCTTCGATCAGTGCGGTTCAGGTGCAGTACTCCGTCGTGGCGCGTGACGTCGAACACGAGATCTTGCCGCAGTGCCGGGCAGATGACGTCGGAGTCCTCGTCTACCAACCACTCTCCAGCGGCCAGCTCGCCGGATGGCAAGAAACGCCGGGAGCCCGGGGCCGGCGCCGACTCGGCATCCTGAGCGAGGAGACGGACAGCCTTCAGCGCGCACGCGCGGCAGTCGACGCGATCGCCCGCGAACGCGGTGTTTCCATGGCACAGGTCGCACTCGCTTGGGTGCTGGCTCAGCCCGGAGTGACGTCCGCGATCGTGGGCCCCAGCAAGCTCCGGCAATGGGAGGACAATCTGCTGGCGGCCGACCTGATCCTGAGCGACACCGAGCTGGTCGACCTCCGTGCCGCGACCGCGCCGCCGCCGCTCTATCCCACCTCGATGGATCGCAGCATGGGATTCCCGGAGCCGGGCGAGCCGGTCACCGGGTGACTTCCTCGGGCGTCAGATGCGGTGCCGTCAGCCGCGCCGTCGCCGCACCGTCGACGGACATCGCAATGCCGGAGACGTAGGCGGAGAGATGGCTGGCGAGGAAAAGAGCCACGCCTGCAACGTCTTCCGGGGTGCCCAGCCGCTTCATCGGGATCTGTGCGGCGTAGTACTCGAGGTCGGGCGCGTAACCCTCCAGGGCCGGCGTGCGGATCGGACCGGGGCAGATGGCGTTCGCGCGAACGCCGAACCGCCCGTTCTCCACGGCAGTGCTTCGCGTCAGCTGCACGACACCGGCCTTGGCGATGCCGTAGCTCGCGCGCTGCCGTGAGGCGGCAAGGGCGGCGTTGGATGCCGTATTGATGATCGATCCTGCGCCCTGTTGGATCATGTGCGGAAGCGCTGCTCGGGTGCCGTGCAGGGCACCGAGCAGGTTGACCCCGACCATCTCCAGCAGCGTCGCGTCATCGAGGTCGGCGACAGAGTCGGGCAAGCCGTAGCCCGCGTTGTTGTGCATCACGTCGACGCGACCCCATGTCCGCGTCGCCGTCTCGACCATCGCCTGCACGGCTTCAATCTGAGCTACATCGCCCGCTACCGCGATGGCCTCCGAACCGGCCGCGACGATGGCCTCGGCGGTGGCCGTCGCTGTCGCCGGATTGATGTCGTTGACGACCACGCGGGCACCCTCCGCCGCGAAGCGCAGCGCGCAGGCTCTACCGATGCCGCTGCCGGCTCCGGTGACGACGGCAACCCGTCCCGCCAGTAGTCCCGCCTGTGACCGTGATGACATGGCGCCAGTATCCCCAGGGCGAAGTGGCGACCTCTGGACGGCCCACGACTGCGTGAACTGTTCCCCTCCGGTGACGGCGCCCGACAGACCGCCAGCATGCAGATGGCCTCAGTGGAAGCCGAGATGTGATGAGCGCGGATGCGCCGCAGGCCCCTTGCTGGAACGCATCATCACAGCCTGGCCCTCTATGACGAGGCCTTGGCCGATGGCAACGCCGTCATTCACGTATCGGTCGGGCCCAAGCACGTCGCACAGATCGTCCCGGTGCTCCAGCGCTTCGGCGCCGCGAGATCGGCTATTTCGGCCAGGGGACGTTCGAACAGTTCCGCTGAGACAAACGCGCTCGGCCGCTGCCTCTAGCCCCGCTGCCGGTTGTCGAGGACGTGGCGATACAGCGTCCCCGCGGGATCGATGGTCTCCTAGGGGTAGTGCACCCAACCGTCGGTCTCGACGACGAAGCAGGACGACCTGATCCTCGACCGACTCCCGCGACGGGATCGATCCGAGCCGGAACTCCCCTGCCTGCGTGACCCTTTCCCGGTCGTACTTGGAGATGCTGAGCGACAGCACCTCGCTGCCGCTCAGGCCGAGCATCCGCGACAGCACATTGACCATGTAGAGCCCGCCACGCGGGACGACGGCGATGCGGCTGATCATCTCGCTCGGCTCGTCGAGCGTCTCGCGGATGATCTGATGGCCCAGCGTGGTGGTCTTCAGGAACACGCTGTCCCAGGTCTCCCACACCGGCGCGTCCGTGACGTCGGGCATAACCCGCAGCCGAGCGAGGCGTCGGCTAGGTGGTGAGCGTGAGCAGTTCGATGAGGTTCTCGTCAGGATCGCGGAAGTAGACCGACTGCCCGCGTTCGCCGTTGGAGGCGGGTCGCGGAACCGGGCCCTCGACGACCTCGATCCCTTGCGCTTCCAGCAGGCTCAGCACTTCGGACACCGGCCCGGCGTAACGAAAGCAGATGTCGTTGGCGCCGACCGTCGGTGCCTGGGCGTGCGGGGCGGCAGGCGCTGCCGCGGAATGAACGCTCAGACGTGAAACCCCGACCTGCAAGAGCACGACGGGGACCTTGCCGTCGCGCCAGAGGTCGAGCAGGAGCGGCTCAGCACCCAGCACCCGGTGGTACCAGTCCACGGTCGCCTCCATATCGGCGACAGTGATGGCCAGGTGATCCAGCCCCTCGACGGGCATGGCGATTTCCCTTCAACTATGGGCTTTGGGGCTTCAGCCCACCGCTGAGCGCCGGTTGTCGGCGTCGTAGACATGCGCGTCGACCCCGACCACCCGTGGCATGAACCGCTCCATGAACGCCTTCTCGTGCGGCAGGGCGAGATGAGCGTTGAGCAGTTCCTCGGACTCCCAGCACTCGAAGAAGCGGAAGGTGTCGGGCTCGTCCAAGGCCTCAGCCCACCAGTAGTCCACACAGCCCGGGTCCTTCCGGCTGAGCGCGGTGATGTCGATGAGTCCGGCGATCACCTCGTCCCGGTCCTCCGCCTTGAAACGCAAGTATCCGGTGATCGCGTGCATGACGCCTCTCCTCGCTGCCCGTCAGTCTCAGGCAGCAGCGTAGCGGCCACCGCGTTTGCCTCCGGGGCCGCCGCTCGTCGCGAAGACCTGACCGCTGCTCGACGGCCAGGTGAAGGCAAGCCGCTCATTCGGGCGAAGTGCCTGGAATTGCTGCGAAGCCAGCGTCAAGCACGCAGTGACCGGTGTGACCTGGCCTCGCTGCCAGGCGTCCAGGTGCAGTCCGGCAAGCTGCTCGGACGCGAGGAGCTCTTGACGATGCGTGGCAATGACGCCCCGCCCGGGCTTGGTACGACGACGGCCCGTGCTCTTGAACGTCGCCCCCGCCGCCAGCAAGCCCCAGAAGCCGTGCTCGTAGCCGGTCGTAGCCTCGATGACGTACTGCGCGAGGTCGTGGGAGATGAGGCCGCGGCCCAGAGCCATCGTGGCTCCAGGCACATGGCTCCGCTTACCGAGGAAGGCATCCCAGCTGGAAACCCTCGCTTCGTCATTGCGGTAGAACTCGACGCGCACCAGGCGAGTAGACCATTGCCGCTCCAGGCCTGCCAGCGGTTAACGAGCGCCGGCTGGGCATTGCCGCGTCGCAGAGGCGAACCTTTTGCGGGTCTGTGCGTTCCGGTCACCTTGGCGATGAGCTGGCACAAGAGGCCTTCACGCGGCCCTACGCCCGCTGGGGGCGGCCGCGGGATCCGCTCGCCTGCGCCTATCGCATTGCCCACCACCTCGCCGGCCTTTCGGCGCGCACTTCCCGCCAGGAGTCATCCGCCTGCAGCCCTTCCTGACGCGAGTGCGCTAGCTCGCTACGGGATGACGCGCTCCTGCTGCAGGCGGGCGATGTCGTCCCACTCGTAGCCCAGATCGAGGAGCAGCTGCTCGGTGTGCTCGCCGGTTTCGGGAGCCCGGGAGGCTTGCCCCGGCAACTCGCCGCCGAAGTCGATCGGCGACGCGACCGTGCGCCTGGACGAGCCGTCGATCTGGGGGAAGGCTCCGGCCGCCGCATTCATGGGGTCGGCGACCACATCGTGGAAATCCTGGATCGGATCCCACCAGACGTCCTCGCGGGCAAAGGCGGCGGCCAGGTTCTCCATGCTCCAGGCGCTGAAGATCTCGTCCAAGAGCGGGATCAGCTCGTCTCGATGCCTCACGAGTTCACCGTGATTGCTGAACCTTGGATCCACGAGAAGGTCGGGACGCCCCAACGCCCGGGTCAATCCGGGCCAGAACCGATCGCCTTGCAGGCCAAGGAGCCAGAACCACTTGCCGTCCTGCGACTGGTAGCAAGCCAGCAGCGGGTTGTAGAGCGCGCGCCGCAAACCGCGTACCGGCCGGGCACCATCCATCTCCACGATGAGATCTGAGCCGAGCACGTACAAACCGGTCCGCAGCAGCGAGGTTTCGACGAGCGAGCCCGCTCCCGTCCGCTCGCGTTGAAAGAGGGCCGCAGCAATGCCGGCCGCCATCGCGAGGCCGGTGGGGTGATCGCCGAGACCTGGCCGGGAGACGGGAGGCGCGTCCCCTTCCGGAGTCAGCGCCATAGCGACACCGGCCCGCGACCAGAACGCACCGATGTCATAGCCCGCTTTTTCGGGTGCGGCCTGGCCGTAGCCGGTGACGGCCGCATACACCAGACGCGGGAAGCGCGCCGACAGCGAGGCGTAGTCGAGTCCGAGCCCGGCAAGCGCTGCCGGTCTGAAATTGGTGACGAAGACGTCCGCATTCTCCAGCAGCCGCAGCAGGATTTCGCGTCCTTCTCGGGCTTTGAGGTCGAGGCAAATGCTGCGCTTGTTGCGGTTGTCGAGCTCGAAGTAGGCGGTGACGGTGTTGGACCGGTGGGGGTCGCCGGCGTGCGGCTCGACCTTGATGACATCGGCGCCCCAGTCGCCGAGCATCGCGGCAGCAGCAGGACCGGCGATGACGACGCCCAACTCCACCACGCGCACGCCATCCAACGGCTTCGGGCTCATCGTCGTCAGCTGGTCGGCTTGGAGAGCTGCCACGGCTGGTGCCATCCGCCGTACTCACTCGTCAGATGTTCGGCAGCAACCGGACCCCAGCTGCCAGGAGCGTAGGGCTCGGGTGCGGAGTCCACGGTCAGCAGCGGGTCGAGGATCCGCCAGGTCTCTTCGACCGAATCCTCGCGGGTGAACTCGCTCTGATCGCCTTGCATTGCGGCATGGAGCAAGACTTCATAGGGGGCGGGGATGCGTTCCCCGTCGCTTCTGAAGTCGACGTCCAGATCGATGGGACGCAGGCCCGGTCCGTCGCTGCGCTTGGCGTGCAGGACCCACCGCGCGCCGGGGTGCGGGTCGATGAGCAACACGATCTGGTTAGGCTCGACATCGTCGTCAGATGCCGAAAACCCCAGTGCCGGCGGGGTTTTGAAGACCAGCCGCACCTCGGTCTGGCTGAGCGGCAGCGACTTGCCGGACCGCAAGAAGAACGGCACCCCAGACCATCGCCAGTTGTCGATCTCCAGCCGGAGAGCGGCGTACGTCTCGACTTTGGAGCCGGCGGCGACGCCCGCCACCTGGTGGTACCCGTCGTACTGGCCACGCACGTAGTAACTCGGCCGAGCCGCCGGCATGGCCGCGAAGACGTCGCGTTTACGGTTGGAGATCGATGCCAGATCGCCACGCGCCGGAGGTTCCATGGCGACCATGGCCAGCACCTGCATCAGATGGTTCTGTACGACGTCACGCAGGCAGCCGACATGATCGTAGAAACTGCCGCGGTCGGCGACCCCGAAGCTCTCCGCCATGGTGATCCGGACGCTGCTGACGTAGTTACGATTCCAGAGCGGCTCGAGCACGGTGTTGGCGAACCGCAGGTGCAGAATGTCCTGCACGGAAAGCTTTCCGAGGAAATGATCGATCCGGTAGAGCTGGCTCTCGTCGAGGATCGAGCGGAGCCGGCCATTGAGCTCCTGGGCCGACTGAAGGTCGTGGCCGAAGGGTTTCTCGACCACGACGCGCGCGTTCTTGGTGAGCCCGGCAGCGGCCAGGCCTTCCACGACCGGGCCGAACAGCGACGGCGGGATCTCCAGGTAGAACACCGGTGCCGAGGCCTTGGCAATCGCTTTCGCGACGGCGGTGAACGTCGCAGCGTCGGCGAAGTCGCCGCCGACGTAGGTCATCCGCGCGCACAGCCGGTCCAGTACTTCCGTGTCGGGCTTGGCATCACCGAGCGCGGACGTCACCGACTCCGCTGCGCGTCGGCGCAGATCGTCATCCGTCCAGTTCTCTGCCGCTACGCCGACGATCGGGCAGTTCAGCAGCTTGCGCCGCTCCAGCTGATACAGCGACACGAACGTCATCTTGCGGGCCAGATCGCCGCTGATTCCGAACGAGACGAAAACGTCGGCAGGCTTTGCGCCTTGTGCGTCGCTCGGCATGACCCCTCCGGGGTTGATCGCGGTGTCCGGCGTCGTCAGATTAGTGCCTGACCTACCTGGCCATTCGCAGCGGTAGATGCTTGACGCCATTGATGAAGTTGGAGCGCAGCCGTACGGGTGGACTCCTCAGCACGATGTCACCAGCCCGGCTGAGCAATTCCTCTAGCAGCAAGCGAATCTCCAGACGCGCCAGGCTGGCCCCGAGGCAGATGTGGGGGCCGCCGCCGCCGAAGGTGACAGCCGGCTTCGGCGCCGTCCTTCCGACATCGAAGCGATCCGGTGTGTCGTAGGCCTGCTCGTCACGGTTGGCGGAGCAGTACCAGAGCGCAAGCAAATCACCCGCCGCGATGCGCTGCCCCGCGATCTCGGTCTCTTTTGTCGCCCGCCTGGTGAACTGCATCAGCGCCGAGCTGTGGCGCAGCATCTCCTCGACTGCCGCCGGCCACAGGCCCGGTTCCCGGGAGAGTTGGAGCCGAGCGTCGGGATGTTCGACTAACAGCAGGATGCTGTGGCTCAGGGTATTGCGGGTCGTTTCGTTTCCTCCGATCAGCAGGAGGATGCAGAACAGTGCCAGCTCGAGTTCAGACAGACGCCCGCCGTCGATCTCGGCTTCCACCAGTGTGGTGACGAGATCGTCCTTGGGTTGTTGGCGACGATCGTTCGCCAGCGCCACGAAATAGCTGAAGGCATCGGCCTGAGCGCTCTCGCGGTTTTCTGAGATCACCTGGTATTCCGGGTCATCGGAGGCCACCAGCCGATTGCTCCAACTGAGCACCAGGTCATGGTCTGCCGCTGGAATTCCCATGAGGTCGCAGATGACCTCGAGCGGAAGGCGCGCTGCGACGTCGGTGACGAAGTCGACGTCTTCGCGATCAAGTGCGCGCTCGATCAGTACGCTCGCCCGCCGCCGGATGCCTGGCTCCATCGCGGCCACCGTTCGCGGCGAAAAGCCGGAAGAAACGAGCTGCCGATACCTGGTGTGGCCCGGCGGATCCATGTTGATCAGCACCGGATTCTCGGCTGATGGCTGGGGATTCGAAGAGAACGTCTTGGGATCGCGGCTGGCGCTCATGACGTCCTCGTACCGCGTGACGGACCAAAACGTCTGACCCTCGGGGCTGCGGGTCAGCGCGACAGGCGCGTCCCGCCGCAGCCGGGCGAACAGCTCGTAGGGGACGCCCGCCACGAATGTGTCCGGGGAAGTCAGGGCATCGATCTCCAATGCGGACTCTGGCACGGATCTCCTCATCGACGGGTCAGCAACCGTCACGAAAACTACTGAAGAGCGGGGCCTTGCGAACGATCCGCACGCGACCGGTCCACGGCGACTGCCCGCTCACGCCGCCGTCAAGCGGCCGCCCAAGAATCGCTGCACCACCGTTTGGGCGTCCGGATAGGCAATCTCGGAGGTCGTGACGCGTCGCAGCACGGAGATCATCAGAAGCGGCGCGAGGAGCCCCTGGACGGCGAAGTCGGTGGGCTCCGGGACCAGATGCCCGCTCTTCTGGTATCCGGCGAGGACCTTGCCCAGCCGTGACAGTGACGCCAGCGGTTCTTTGATGAGGGCCGCGACGTCAGGGTCGCGGGCGCCTTCGAGCAGGAGCGTGCCGACCAAGCCGTCACGATGTTGATAGACGTTCGTGTAGTACTCGACCACGCGGATCAGGTCGGCTTCCAGATCCCCGCTTGAGGTGAGCGCCACCTTTGGCAGCTGGCCGAGGTCGGCGTGAATCGCGGCAAGAATCAGTTGGCGCTTGTCCCCGAAGCGACGAAAGAGTGTCGCCTCGTTCACCCCGGCCGCCTCGGCAATCTTTCGGGTGGTCGCCCCGGCGTAGCCCCGCTGAGCCAACACGGCCAATGCAGCGTCAAACATTCGTGCGTCGGAGACAGGGTCGGACACGGGTCCTCCTCGGTTCAGCCAGCTGAGACCACTTTATGCAAGCGACCACTTGCTTGCAGGCCTGCCTCAGTCTACTGTCCCACGCATGCAAGCACTTGCTTGCATGCGTCGGTACCGAGAAGAGGCCCGCCATGCAGAGGATCGCCAAGAAGACGTTCACCAGAAAGCGACTGCTCTGGATTCTCACCCCACTCCTCGTGCTGGCCGTTGCTGCAGGAGTCGCGTTCTACTGGATGTTGAGCGGCACGTCGGCCGCGCCGCTGGCGCTGCAGGCACGGACGTCCGTCTCAACGGCATCGGCAGCCAAAGATCTGAGTGGTACCTGGTCCGTGGTGGCCGGCCCCGGCGATGAGGCCACGACCGCCGGCTACCGCGTGGTGGAGAAGGTCGCCGGCGGCATCGCAACGGACACCGCGACGGGTCGCACGGGACACGTCCAGGGCTCGGTGACAGTCGCAGGCAAGCAGGTGACAGCCGCCGACTTCACCGTGGAGATGACGACGCTCAAGAGTGACAAGAGCCTTCGCGACAGCGTGCTGAAGACCGTGGCCATTCAAACCAGCAAGTACCCCACGGCGTCCTTCACGCTCACGCAGCCGATTGTGCTGGCCGACCCGGCGCCAGGAAAGATCGAACACGTCAACGCGCGCGGCACGCTCCGCCTGCACGGGGTCTCGCGCTCGGTGTCCGTCGCACTGCAGTACCAGGAGACCGAGACCGGCTTCCGTGTCCTCGCCGACATGCCGATCGCTATGGCGGACTTCGCCATCAAGGCGCCCAGCATCGGCGGCGTGGTTTCCGTGCAAAACCACGGCACCTTCGAGGTGCTCGTCAACCTTGCGAAATGATCGGCGGTCTCGGGCGCCGTCGCCCGAGGAAGGAGATTCGCCCGATGATCAAACTCGTCTTCTGCTGCCACCGCAATCCGGCCATGACCCGCGAGCAATTCCAGGACTACTGGCTCAACGGCCACGGCCCGCTGGTCCGATCCCTGCGGCGCGACCTGCCGCAGATGCTTCGGTACGTGCAGTCCCACACCGTCAGCGACGAGACCAACGAGCGGATACGCGCCGGCCGGGGAAGCGGCCCGGAGTACGACGGCATCACCGAGGTCTGGTTCGAAAGCCTGGAATCGATGGGGTCGACCGCGGAGGGCGCCGCCGAAGCGGGACGCAAGTTGCTCGAGGACGAATCGAAGTTTCTGGATTTCCCCCGCTGCTCGGTATTCGTCACCGAGGAGCACGAAATCTTCTGAAGCCGGCGGGCGCCACCACGCTGCGCAGCTCAAGCAGGCCCACCTGAAACCGATGCTTAAGGGGTTAAATCGTCCGACCAGGGCCGCCGTGGCCGTGATCGTCGCAATCGCAGGGTTCACTCATCACTAAGAAACAACCGGCGCGGATCCCCAGAGCCGGATGCTGATCTTCATGTGGATGGGCGTCGTGCCCGTGCCATCGGGCAGCATCCACATCACGGCGCTGCCTGGACCGAACGAGCCGCCCGGCCCGAGTGAGCCCAGCTGGCCGAAATAAGGACCGTGGACGCCGCCCGTTTGGGCGGATGCGGAGCCGCGAGCCACATAGGTGTTGGTGCCCGTCTTGAGCGTGGTGGTGCACACGGTCGGGTCGCCGAGGGCGCTGCCCTGCGGCGCCAAAGTGGCGCAGTCCTCGTGAAAGAGCGTGCCGGCGAGCGGTTTGCCATCGCTCCCGACCAGATACCCGGACAGCACTTGATGCTGAACAGGCGAGAAGGTGGTCCCCGGCGGCATGCGAAAGAAGTCGACGTAGGACGAGTGCGTCGCGACGGCGAAGAAATCGCGGTTCGCCGTGGGCTGGTCGCCGCACGCAGCGGTGCCCGCCAGGAGCGCTAGGCCGGCCAGGCCAGAAGCCCCGCCCTTGACGAGAGCACGCTGGGTAAGCCTGGAACGCTTGAGGAAATGCACACCCCATCGTCCGTCCTGCAGCTGCCATTGCGTGTGGATTTCACCATCTTTGGCTTAGCGCGGATCTGCGCTAACGGCCACTCAGGCGTGCGCGGCGACTGGTTCGGGGTGCTGCGCCGCCAGGTTGATCGCCTGCTGGCGCTCGAAGTGCACCCGCCGCGGAGGCATCAGGAAGAAGGCCATGAAGGCACCCAGAGCGAAAAGCCCTGCAGCAGTGGCGAAAGCGACCGTGTAGCCGTGCGTCGCTGCAGCGAGCGCCACCCCCGAACCGCCGGCATGGTGGGACAGGTAGGTGGCGGTGGCCGACGCCGCGAGCGTGGAGAGCACCGCCGTGCCGACCGACCCGCCGATCTGCTGCATGGTGTTGACCATCGCTGAGGCGACGCCGGCATCCTTCGGAGCAACTCCCAGCGTGGCCGTCGAGATCGCCGGAGCCATGATGGAACCGAAACCGAAGCCGAGCAGGATGAGACCCGGCAGCACGCCACTCACGTAGCTGTCGGACGGGCTGAGCCGACTGAGGTAGAGCATCCCGAGCCCACCGAGCGTCATCCCGGTCGTGAGCAACACCCGCGGACCGACGCGCGGCAGCAGCAGGATGTTCGACGATGTGGAGGCTATGAAGATGCACGCCATCATCGGCAGGAAGGCCAGGCCCGCACTCACCGGGCTGAAGTGCTTGACCACCTGCAGGTAGTACGCGAGAAACAGGAAAGCACCGAAAATCGCGATACCGGCGATGCCTACGGACAGGTACGCACCACCGCGAGTGCGATCGGAAATGATCTTCAACGGCAGCAGCGGGTTGCTGATCTTGCGCTCGGCGGCGACGAAAACAGTCAGCAGCACCACACCGATCGCCAGAGCGGTCAGGGTGACCGGGCTGGACCATCCCGCGGTCTCGGCGCGGGAGAAACCGAATACGAGCGCGAACAGGCCCGTCGACGCAAGCCCGACCCCGATGAAGTCGATCGGCGGACGAACCGCCGGACGCTCGTTCTGCATGTATTTCAGGGCGCCAAGACCGGCCAACGCGGCAAACGCGAGGTTCACGTACAGGCACCAGCGCCAGGAGAGGTACTCGGTGAGCACGCCACCGAGCACCAGGCCCACTGCGCCTCCGCCGCTCGCAACGGCGCCGAAAATTCCGAACGCCTTGGCACGCTCCTTCGGGTCCGTGAAGGTTCGGACCAGCGTCGAAAGCACCGCCGGCGCGAGGATGGCGCCGAACACGCCTTGGAACGCGCGAGCGGTCACCAGCACCGAGAACGACTGGGCGGCGCCTCCGACAGCCGAGGAGATCGCGAAACCGGCCATCCCGCCGAGGAAAGCCCACTTGCGGCCGAACAGGTCGCCGAGGCGGCCGCCGAGGAGCAGCAGGCTGCCAAAGGCAAGTGCGTAGGCGGTGACGATCCACTGCCGGTTGTCATTGCTGAAACCCAGCGCCTTCTGGGCGGAAGGGAGCGCAATGTTCACGATGGTCGCGTCCAGCACGACCATCAGCTGGGCGGTGGCGACGATGACCAGCAACAGCCAACGGTGATCGGACGTCTGCGGTGGCGTCGCGGATGTAGTGCCGGAAGACAAGTGAACTCCTCGGGATGAGGCAGGGCTGGGGGCTGGTGGCAGCCTCAGACGGACGCCTGGGGTGCGATCGCGGCGGCGGTATCGATCTGAATGAGTAGCCGGTGGAAGTGGGAACGGTCGGCTTCGGTGAGCGCCCCGAAGACCTGCTCGATCAGCTGGTTGCGGACGGTCATGGCAGAGGCTGCCGCCGCGATACCCGCCGGGGTGACGGCGACCAGCTTGGCCCGCCTGTCATGGGGGTCATCGGTGCGGATAGCCATGCCGTCGCGCTCCAGGCCATCGATCAGATCGGTGATGGAGCGGGGGGCGTAACCGAAAAGCAGGGCCAGCTCGCGCTGCTGCACCGGCCCGTTCACCCGCAGGTATTCGAGCGCCTTGGTGCGAGTGAGCGCAAGGCCGCAGCCCGTCATCGCCTCGTCGACCAGGCGGCGAAGGCGGTGGTGGGTGGTCAGGTATTGGGCAAAGAGCTCGTCGGCCGTGACTTCCTGAGGCGTCTCTTGGTGAGATGGCACTCCTTGAGCCACAACATGTTGAGGCACCTCACGAATGTACCACCGCTGGGCGTCTGCGTCGCGGCCTACAGGACCAGGCCGATGCGTACCCCCTCTAGTGCCGCATGCGTCATCCGTCGGGGCGCTAGCGCGTCGCCGATCAGGTGCACGGGAACTCCCACCGGCAAGGCCTGCTCGACTTCCTGGACCAGCGCGTCGGCCGCGTGCCGCTGCCGAACGACGATCACCACGGCTGCGTCGAGTGTGCTTTCGCGTCCGGCGTACAGGTCCACAACGCGCAAGGCTCCGTCCCGCCACTCCAGCGCGCGGGTCACGGGTAGGACGTTGACACCGCTGCCGAGCAGCCGCCCCAAGTAGAAGTTCAGTGTGCGCGGCTCGACCCCCGGGCCCACGGTCACATGTTCGGTCAGGAGGGTGACGGGCTGGTTCGCAGCCAACATCGCCTCAGCCACGACGAGAGGTTCCAGGTGCGGCTCTGGCCCCCCGACAATCACCACCGGCCCGTCCGCTTCGGTCCGTCCATGGGCGAGGACCTCAAGCCCGGACCGGGGCTCGATTCCCCCGGCAATGCCAGTCGAACCAACTTCGGAGCCAGTCGCGATGACCACGGCGTCAGGCTCGCAAGCAGCGATCTCTTCGGCGCCCACGCGCCGCCCGGGGCGAAAATCGATGGCAGCCGCGCTGACGCCTTGTTGCAGCTGTACGCCGAACGAACGCCAGGCCGAAAGCACGGGCGATCGGCCGAGCAACGCCACCCTGCCGCCGGCCTCCGGCGCACTGTCGAAGAGAACGACGTCGTGCCCCCGCGCCGCAGCAGTCGTCGCCGCACCGACGCCGGCCGGCCCGGCGCCGACGACCACCACCCGCCGCCGTGTCGCCGCGCGGCGCGGGCTCAGTTCACCTTCCCGGCCGGCGCGCGGGTTCACCGGGCACGAGAACGGCACCAGCGTGCACTCGTTGCAGCCGATGCATCGGACGATCTGGGCATCTTCACCGCCCACCGCGCGCTCGGCGAAGCGCGGGTCTGCTACGAGGGCACGGGCAAGGCCGACCAGGTCCGCGGCTCCCGATTCGATCAGCTCCTCCGCGTTCCGCGGGGTTGTCACCCTCCCGGTCACGAGCACCGGGCAGCTCGCTCGCTCTCGGATGGCGCGGGCCGCGGCGGCAGCCGGAACTGCATCGACGAGCCACGGCGACGTGTAGGCGGTCGTCGGGCGGCCGTCGCGCAGCCCGTCGTGATTGCCCAACGAGAGGCTGACGTAGGACAGCTCGCCGGACAACTCGGCAACGATGTCCGCCACATCCGCAGGGGTCAGGCCGCCCGGAATCTCTTCGGTTGTGGGCAGCCGGATGCCGAGCAACGGCGCGGGGCCGATCCGCTCGCGGACCTCGGAGATGAGCCGGCGCACCAGCCGCAGCCGCCTGCCCGGCGAACCGCCGTACGCGTCCGTTCGCTGGTTGTAGTACGGCGACAGGAAACGGTTGAGCAGATAGCCGTGCCCCGCGTGCAACTCCACCCCGTCCAGACCGGCACCGACGATGTGCGCGGCTGTCTCCACGTGGGCAGCGACGATGCGGTCAATCTCCCGAACCGAGACGGCATGTGGGATCCGCGAACTGGCATCGGCACGCAGCGACGATGGCGCAATGACGGGCTGGAAGCTGTCCCACGACTGCTCAGCGCCCGGATGATGGATCTGGCCGATCGCGAGCGCCCCATGCTGCTGCACGAGGCCGCCGAGCCGCTGAAGCCGCACGTGTAGCCCGGACAGCAACTCGGTGCGATAGCCCTCATCCCCAATCCCATAGGCGATTTCGTCGGCGTCCGGGTGCACCGAACCGAGCGCCGCGGTGACCGAGTCGTGGTAACCGGAAAGGTTGTAGACGGCGTCACCGGCAGGCAACACCGCCATGGCGATCCCGTGCCGCGCCCGCTCCTCGACGTAGCGCAAGAGCCGGTCCGGTCGAAGACGTCCGAGATGAGGGGTCATCACCAGACGGCTCCGCAGCGTCCTGCCGCCGACGTCGATGGGCTCGCCGAGCACGTTCGAGCGACCGGGCATCACCGGATCATCTCGCGGTCTCAGCTACCGCCGTTCACCGCAGTGCAGGTACTGGGCGCGCGGCGGCGGAGTTGCGCGATCACAGGCGGGCTTGACCGCGTGCTGCACCAACACCGCCCAGCCGGCGCAGACGCCGATCAGCACCAGCAGCAAGGCGAACACCGCCCTCGACGTCTGGCGCTGACGCAGGGGCCTCACGTGGGTGGCGCTCATGCCATCGCGAATCGTTCGGAATGGACTGTGTGGGCCGGCGCGCCCGCGCCGAGAGCCGCGTCCTCGGCAGCGTCCATCATGGGTTCCGGACCGCAGATGAAGTAGTGAAAGTCCGCTCGATCCGGCGGCAGCACGCGCTCGAGCAGCGCCGAGTCGACATGCCCGCGCTCCCCGGTCCAGGCGGCGGATGGGTGGCTCAAGACGTAGATCACGGTGACGTTTTCAGCGGCCGCCAACCGATCCAATTCTGCTCGTGCGGTGAGTGACTGCTCGTCCCGGGCGGCGTAGAAGAGCCAGCGCGGACGCTGGTCGCCGCGGTCGTGAAGCGTCATCAACACGCTCAGCATCGGGGTGATCCCCACGCCGCCGGCCATCAGGACGAGCCCTCCAGCGTCGTGGCGGTCGGGGGTGAAATCGCCCCAAGGACCATCGAGGTAGACGCTCTGGCCCGGCTTCACGTCATGCAGCCCGCTCGTGAACGCACCGAAGGCCTTTACGGTGAAGCAGATCTGTTCGGGGTGCTCAGCGCTGGAGGCGAAGGAGAACGGGTGATAGGTCATCGCGAACGGCGAGCGGCCGAGCAGGATCCAAGCAAACTGTCCGGGCGCGAAACGCAGTCCCGTGGGGCCGAAGGCTGACGGCCGAACCGGCTCGAGTACCAGGGTGTGGCAATTGCCCAGCTCTTGCCGGACCTCGACCACCCGTAGGCGTCGTCGCATTCGCTGCAGGGGCTTGATGATCCGCACCCAGAAACCGATCCACACGAAGACGGCGGAGTAGGCGATCCAGAGCGCCTTCTCCCAGGTCTCGTCGACGTAGTAGCCGATGAGCACCACGTGGGCCAGCGCGGTGATGACGATGATGACCGCGAGCGCGGCGTGCAGCGCCTGCCAGACCGGGTAGGAAATGCGCATGCGCGCCCGGTAGATCGACGTGATCGCGAGCACCAGCAGGGCAAGTACGGAGATCACGGCGAGTTTGGCTCGCCACGGCGATGTCCAGATGTTCATCAGCTTCAGGAACCGGGGGTCCCAGATGAACAGGATGATCGGATGGGCGAGGACGAACAGGACGATGATGCCCGTGACTTCGCGGTGAAACTGCAGGATGACGTCGATCCCCAGCGGGGCTGTGGTCTTGGCCGAACGCGCAGCAAGGGCGAACTGCAACCCCAGCAATGCCAGAGCGACGAAGCCGAGGGCCACCGAGAGGTTCACCCAGAAACCGCGACCGGGATCGAGCGAAATCAGGCTCAGCGCCAAAGGCGCGGCGGCGAGCAGCAAATAAATCGCCGCCCACGCCAGCGCCGCCGCGTTGGGCCGGCGTCTCGGCATGGTGGCTGTCGCGGCATTGCGCTGCGGCGTCTCCGGCGCGCGAGGAGGCTCGCCATCGCGCGGCCTGACCACTGGCGCGTGCCTGGTGTCACGTAGTGCGTCGGAAGGGGCGCCCATGAAGAGGAATGTCGGCCCGATGTGGGCGGTCCTGAATACCGTTCCTGCACTCGGGTTTGCGCTCGGCACCGCCGGGTCGCCTTCGAGAAGTCACCTATGGACAGCAGCGCGCTCACACCGTCGATGCTGCCAGGACGCAGTGGCTGCTCCGATTCCGGCGTCCATGAGAGATGACATGCGAGGCACACCCGCTTCGGGCCACCAGAGCGTCGTGAATGTCGGCGGGAAGCAACCGTCCAGCGTGGCCGGCGGCGCGCGGGAACGCCGACGAATTGACGTCTGCGCCGGCCTCGTCGAGCAATCCGAGATCCCAGTCCTAGGCCCAGCCGTGCTCGATCTCGGGCTGCGGGGAGCGAGGCCCAGGACGGGAGCGGCGCGCCAACTCGTCCGCTTCTTCGACCGACCCAGCATCGTCCGCCAAGGCAAGATCGAAGGGTTCTACCGCTCCACGGCCGCCAGCGTCGGCACCGAAGACTCCACCCAACGGGCTGCCGCCAGCCACAGAACACACGTCCACACCGTGCACCCCCACGAGTTGATATCTCAGATGATGGGAGAGTCTTCCCACATTCCTGGATTCCGGATAGCGTGTTCCCCATGGTCACGTCGCCTCGATACACGCACGGCCACGCCGCCAGCGTGCTGCGCTCACACCGCACCCGCACCGCGGAAAACTCTGCCGCCTATCTGCTTGCGGAGCTTCGCCCCGGGCAGCGCCTGCTCGACGTCGGGAGCGGCCCGGGCACCATCACCGTCGACCTTGCGGAGCGCGTGGCCCCCGGCCGCGTCACCGCGCTCGAGACGTCCGAGGACGCGCTGGCGCTCGCCCGCGCCGAAGCCGAAGCCCGCGGCTGCAGCGCGATCGACTTTGCCGTCGGCGATGTGCATGCACTCGAGTTTCCGGCCGACAGCTTCGACGTCGTGCACGCGCATCAGGTGCTGCAACACGTGGCGGATCCCGTTGCAGCCCTGCGGGAAATGATCCGGGTCTGCCGACCGGGGGGCGTCGTGGCGGCCCGCGACGGTGACTACAGCGGCTTCACGTGGTACCCGGAGCTCCCCGGGTTGGAGCGCTGGCGCGAGCTCTATCTCGCGGCAGCCCGGGCGAATGGCGGCGAGCCGGACGCGGGCCGTCGGCTGCTCGCGTGGGCCCGTGCGGCGGGCGCCAGTTCTGTGACCGCCTCAGCATCGCTGTGGTGCTACGCGACCCCAGAGTCGCGTGCGGAATGGGGCGGCATGTGGGCCGATCGGATCGTCGGCTCCGCCATCGCTGAGCAGCTCGTGACCACCGGTATGGCGAATCATCAGCAATTGCAGGATGTTTCCGCTGCGTGGCGAGAGTGGGCAGCGCATCCCGACGGCTGGATCACCGTGCTGCACGGCGAGATCCTCATCTCGGTCTGATGCCGCCGGAAAGGGTAAGAGTGCGCAGATTCAGTGCAGTGTCGGCGGTGTCGAGGATGACGGCGTCATCGATGTAGCGGGCGTCGAGCGAAAACCGGCCGAGCAAGTGCGTAAGACCGGTCAGCCAGACGTCCGAAAGCCAGGCGAAGGGCAGGCCGCAGCGAATTGCCTCCCCCGGGTGGCTCTCGATACGCTCGAGGTAGCACGGCGTATCCGGCGAAAGCAGCTGCACGTCGACCTCGATGCCGGTCGAACCAAGCCACATCTGCACGGCGTGGGAAACCCGCCCTGCCAGGGCTACCGACAACGCGGCCGACACCGACGCCGGCGCAGTACCGGCGTCGATTCGCTCCACCCAATGCGAAATGACCATAGCCACGAGGCGATCCGGAAGTCCGCCGGGCAGTCGCATCAGTTCCAGAAGCGGGTCTTCGCGCGGCAGCTCATGACCGGGCGTGCCTGGGCTCGACGCCAGGAACTGGCGGCCCGGTATCGCCAGCCCGGGCATCGCCGCGGGAACTGCCGCCGCGCGCCGAAGGTTGCTGCGGCCACTTCGAGTAACTGCGACCGACGAGGAGTAGCCGGCCCAGCCAGGCCCCGCCTGAGGCATGGCCGAACCTGCCGAAACAGTCGGATCTTCCGTGGCGGGAGGGTTCAACGGATCGGCACCGCCGCGGCTGGCGAGCACAAGAACCCGCAAGTCCTCCTGCGCGTGCTGCCATGCCGTGACCAACTCGGCACACCGGATCGGCTCGCCGCCGAGCGCAGCCAGTGTCAACTCACCGGGGATGTCGTCGTGGTCAAGGGCGCGAATTTCCCCGCGTTCCCAGCGCAACCGGTGGCGTTCGTTCTGGCACGCAATATGGGCGGTCGCCGGAAGGAGCAGATCAAGGACATTCATGTCGCGGCCTGCCAGTCCGGCAGCGCCACATCGACTACAGCGCGATGGCTACGCAACGTCGGTAGCAGTCGAAGGCGTGTCGCCATCGGCTCAAGCGCGGGGGCGTAGGCGATGTCTCCGCGCCGGCCATTTCCCGAGCCGCTCCACCCACTCCAGTGCCCGCGGTAGAGATTGCTGAGATCGTCTTCGGCCCACCAGGCGAAGCCCGGCGTCGGATCGACGACGTAGTTGGCGAAATGGTGGTCCGGTGGACCACCGAATTGCTCGGTGTCCACTGTGAAGCCGTGAACCTCACTAGCCAGCGCATGGAACGTGACGGCTGCACCCTCGATCACCGGCGACGACGCGCCGATGAGCACCGTTCCCGTCGGGCCGCTGACGACGCGCTGCGGGTCGTATCTCGACCACGGCGCCGGCATCTGCGCACCGCCGCTCAGTGACGGCGCCGTCACCGGGGGCATCGCTGCGAACTTCTGAAGCATTCGTCGACGCACCGCGGGGGGAACGCGTCCGGTGACGGTCGGTCCGGCGTTCCACACCTGCTTGATCTCATCCAGCACCGGATCGTCGCTAGCAAGAGCACCGGTGACGATGAGCGCCTCGATCACCGGGTCGATCTCCGGCGATGGCAGGCGGTCAGCGGAAGCCTGACGATGGCGCAGGAAATCAGCGCCCGGCGTCGTCGACGGCAATTCCTCGACACGGACGTCCACGGGCGCCGCCTGGCGGTCGAGGGTGAATCGCAATCCCCCCAGCTCCAGCCAACGGCTCGCCAGCGAGAAGGGCTGCTCGGAGACGAACCGCCCGATCCACTCCCCGTTGCCACCTCCGCCGTTGAACATTGCCTGATGCGTCGTTCCAGTGTCGTCGGCCATGGGCACCGAATGCGGAAAGTTTCCAGGGTTGGGGAATCCTTTCGCAACGACGGGCCAGTTGTCACTGCCGCGGTAGGTGACGGCGATCTCCGCGCGCTGGGCGCTGAGCATGGCGTAAGGAAACGTTTCGTCGGGGCGCTGATCGGCGTTCACCAGGCGGGCGACGGTGGGAGTCTGGGGCGCAGCCACCGGCTCGCGTTGGGCCTGGAACGTAAAGGGAAATCCGTGGTCACCCGGTCGCAGACGCCGTGCCAACGAGTAGTCGAAGACGATCGAACTCGCGAGATCCTGATCCAGCACTCCCACCGCTACCAGCGCTGAGCCGATGAGGCCGAGCGGCGATTCGTGCGGCGCCTGCGTACCCGGGACGAGCGAACGTTCACCCTGGCGTCGCAAGTGAAGCTCGGGATCTACGGCGATTGGTCGCTGCGCCGATGGCGGGGAAACGGACATGAAAGCAGGGTGGCACGGGGTGCAAGATCTATCCATGAATGCCTACGAGGCGACCGTCACCGCGCTCAGCGTCGCAGTCGCCGCTCGCGTTCCGGTGCTGCTCTGGGGCGCCCCTGGTACCGGCAAGACCACCGTGATCCGCACGCTCGCCGATGCAGCCGGCATCCCGTGCGAGACGGTGATTGCGTCCATCCGCGAGCCGGCCGACTTCGCCGGACTACCCGTCATCGCATCGGGGCGCGACGGCCGGGCCGCGGTCGATCTGGCGCCGCCGCGTTGGGCTGAGCGACTTGCGGCGGCCGGACACGGGCTTGCGTTCTTCGACGAGATTTCCACCGCTCCCCCGGCGGTGCAGGCGGCACTGCTGCGGGTGGTGCTCGAACGCACGGTGGGCGATCTGCAACTCCCGAGCGATGTGGCAGTCGTGGCGGCCGCGAATCCGCCTGATCAAGCCGCCGACGGATGGGATCTCTCCGCACCGCTGGCCAACCGCTTCTGCCATCTCGACTGGACGGTCGAACCACGCCAGGTCGCCGAGGGATTCGCCATCGGGTGGCCGACACCTCATGTGACTGCCCTGACCGATGGCTGGCAGTCGGCCATCGCCGTCATGCGCAGCTGGGTCGCCGGCTTTCTGCGCGTCCGGCCACAGCTCGCACTGGAAGTGCCTGAGGATGCGGCCAGCTCGGGCCGCGCCTGGCCGAGCCCACGCACCTGGGAGATGGCGGCCGTGCTGCTCGCCGCGGCACGGGCCGCCGGAGTCGATGACCTTTGCACGTCCATGCTCGTTCGAGGCACCATTGGCTCCGGACCGGGCGTCGAGTTCCTGACCTGGCTAGCGGAGGCGGATCTGCCGGACCCGGAGGCAGTCCTGGCCGATCCGGCGAGCTTCGTGCTCCCCGAGCGGGGGGACCGGGCGTACGCGGCGCTGGCGTCGATCGCAGCCGCCGTTGCGTCGAATCCGACGATCGAACGGTGGGCAGCCGGGTGGACCGTATTCGGCCGCTGCGGCGAGGTGGCACCGGATATCGCGGCGACGGCAGCTCGCGCACTGGCGAAATGCCGTCCGCCAGGCGCTCCGGTTCCGCCGGAGGTACACGCTTTCGCGCCGTTGCTCCACGACGCCGGGCTGCTCTGATCGACATGCCATGAACGGGCGGCCCGACCGTCATCAGTTCGCGGCGGCCCGTGTCTGGGCGGCCGAACGCATGCCGTACCTCGCAAGTGCATTGTTTGCTGCTGATATCCGGGCGGCGCCCGACTCGGGCACGATCGCCGTCGATCGGCGCTGGCACGTTCTCGCCGACCCTGAAGTGGCGTCACAGTTGTCGGTCGCCGAGTTGGGTGCGCTCCTGCTGCATCTGATCGGCCACCTGCTACGAGACCACGCCGATCGCGCAGAAGGAGCAGGGGCTACCCAGCACCAGCTGTGGAACGCCTGTGCCGACGCTGAAGTCAATGACGACCTGCCGGCCGCCGTGCCATTGTCGCGCGCCGCGACGATGCCTGCCGATCTTGGCCAACAGCCCCATCGGCTGACCGAGGACTACTACGCCGCGATCTCCGGACACCCACGTCCCCGAGTGGACGAATGGGACTGCGGATCCGGCGCAGACGGCAAGCCCCGACCCGGCGACGGTCAGGACGGAATCGACCCATCCGCCGGGACACTGCTCCAGCTATCGGTCGCCGCCGAAATCCAGCGCGCGGCGCGCGAACCGGGCACCGTGCCGGCCGGGTGGCAGCGCTGGGCCGAGGCATTGCTGCCGACCCGGGTCGACTGGCGGCGTCTGCTTGCCGCGGAAATCAGGCGCGCCGTCTCCTATGTGGCCGGACGTGTCGATTACTCCTACCGCCGCCCGTCGCGTCGCGGCGCCGCGGCCCTACCCGCGATCCTTCCGACCCTCATCCGGCCCGTCCCCGAGGTGGCGGTCGTCTGCGACACCTCCGGGTCGATGACCGCAGATCTGCTCGAGCAGGCGCTGGTGGAAGTGGAAGGCATCCTCACCCGCGGCGGCTTGCCGTCGGGCAGCTTGCGGGTACTGGCCGTCGACACCACGGTCCATGCTGTGCGACGAGTCAGCCGTGCCTCTCAGGTCATGCTCACGGGAGGCGGAGGCACCAACATGGGCGCCGGGATCGAGGCTGCTGCGGCGCTCAAACCCCGTCCCTCCATCGTCGTCGTCCTCACCGACGGCTACACACCCTGGCCGATACGACCACCGCGTGAGATTCGAGTGGTGGTGGGCCTGCTCAACTTTCCGGGCATGCCGATCCCCGACGTCCCTGGGTGGGCGCGCTCGGTTGTCATCACGGATGCGCGGTAGAGACGCGGGTCAAGAAGACCGCGCCGGCCTGCTCGAGCGATTCGGCATCGACCGTGGCCACCGGGCTGTCTCTGCTGAGCTAGTGGGGCTGCTAGTTCCGGCGGCCCACTGCGGGCGGTGGCTCGCTGAGGCGACGGGGTCAGTGGGCGTCGACGACCATGTCGGCGCGGCTCTTGGGATGGAATCTGTCAAAAAAGCGTTGGTCGTTCGGCGCCCAAACCTCTTTCCAGATCGAGCGATCGTCGTGACCCGCTCGACCATCTCGCGCGAGACCGCGGCGTATCGATTCCTCGGGGTCGATGTCGATCCAGACCGTCAAGTTGAAGAACGGCAGCACGTCGGGATGAAAAAGTCCGACTCCCTCAGCGATGAAGTAATCGCCTTCGAGTTCGAGCGTCTTCGACTCGGCTGTCCACGCCTGCCAGTCGCCTGAGCTGTCGTACGTGATTCGTCGCTCCCCTCGATGGAGGGGATCGAGGACTTGGCGGGCGAGTCGAGCGCGGTCGATGCCGTTCCAGTCGTCAGATTGCCGCATGACGGACTCCGTCGCGAATTCGTCCGTCGACACCGTGGACGCCTTGAGGACATCAGCAAGGGCGGCAGCCAACGTCGACTTTCCGCTGCCACCAAAACCTGAAACACCGACGATGACGATGCCGCTGGGGCGCTCCATTGCCTCCAGGCGTTCGAGGATGCGGGCCACGTGATCGGCGATGTTGACCATCCCCCTACGAGCCGGGCCGGGCCGCGCCGGTCGGTGCCATGCGGATATCCCTCTTGTTCCCTTTCCCCCGGGGCACAGCGTCATTCCGACTTCACACGGCTATCGGTGGATTCGGCTGCCGCCCCTGATCGCTCGCCGCTCATCGATTTGGTAGGGACGCGCGTGCTCGCTGAGGGTCATGCCATGTCCGATGGCGGTCGGGTCGAGATAGAGCCTTCCGCTGGTAACAGCGGGAGCGCCGTCGACGAGCAGTGGCTCAAGCCGTGCGTGGTCGATGAAGTATTCGACGTGGCGCAGGTTGGGGATCGCCGCCGCGATCGGCGCATGCAGCGCGGGAGCGCAGTGGCCGGACACGTCCAGGTTGTGGGCGGCAGCGACAGCAGCCGCCCGCTCCCAGCCGGTGTATCCACCGCAGCGGGTCACGTCCAATTGAAGGCAATCCACGACGGGCGCCAGCCGAGCGGCGTCATAGCTGTCTGAGGCGTATTCACCCGCGGTGACGTCACATTCCAAGCCGGCCCGCAAAAGCGCGAGTGCGTGGACGTCGTCGCTGCTGACGGGCTCTTCGAACCAGACGACGCCGAGTTCGTCGAGAGCTGATCCGACGCGGCGCGCCTGGCCGCTGGTATAGCCGCCGTTGGCATCAACCATCAGTTGGACGTCAGGGCCGGCGATCTCCCTCAGCTGACGCACGCGTTGCAGATCGCGATCCACCCGCCGCCCCCAGGATTCCCCGATCTTGATTTTCATAGCCGTGCAGCCGGCCGCGGTCCAGCCGTCGACCTGAGCCTTGAGCTGGTCGTCGTCAAGGGTCGTGAATCCCCCAGAACCATAGATCGGAACTGATGTGCGCATCCCACCGAGCAGCCGCGCCAAGGACATGTCGAGCAACCGGGCCTTGAGGTCCCAGATGGCGATGTCGACCGCTGAGATCGCTTGCATGACAAGGCCTTTGGTGCCGAGGTTTCGGCAGGCTCGATGCATTGCCGACCACGCCCCTGCTGTGTCAGCCGCATCGCAACCACGTACGGCGCCCGCCAGGTGGTCGTCGATGATCGCGGAGGCAGCGAAGGTGCTGTAGGTCCACCCGAGCCCGACGCAGCCAGCAGCCTCGGCTTGCACCGTCACAGCAACGGTCGCGTCCCATTTCAGGGTGCCGTCGGCTTCGGGCTCAGGTGTCGGAAACCGATAAATCCCCGTGGTCAGGCGCTCTATGGGCGCGTCGACCGCACTCACGGCCGGGACACCGGCGAACGCGCGCAACTGCCGCGCGCATGGTCGGCGAACCGATCTGCCGCCCGAGCGGCGAGCGCCATGATCGTCAGCGCCGGGTTGGCGGCTCCCTGGGTCGGGAGCGTGCTTCCGTCGACGATGTAGAGGTTCGGTATGCCGAACACGCGGTGGTCGGCGTCGACGACACCGTCACCCGGCCGGCTCCCCATCCGGGCGCCACCGACGAGGTGGGCGTACCGCTCGATGGTGATGACTTCGTCGGCTCCCGCGGCACGCAAGAGGTCCTCCATGCACGTACGGGCGGCTGCTACGAGCTGGCGGTCGTTGTCACACTGGCTGTAGGAGAAATGCGCAACCGGCAGTCCGTGCCGGTCCTTTTCGCTGGCAAGCGTAACCCGATTGTCTGACTGCGGAAGGAACTCACACAGGGCTCCAAGGGTCGCCCAGTGCACGTAATCGCGCATGTATTCACGCAGCGGCATCCCCCAATGGCCTTGCGCCGCGATGTGCTCGGCCCAGGTGATCGGCAGTGGGCTGACCGTCTGGATGGACCAGCCCCGCCGGTAAGGCTTGGCGGGATCGGTTTCGTAGAACTGCTCGCTGCTCACTTCCGGCGGCGGGGCCTTGTACATCCGAACTTCTTGCTCGAAACGGCCCGCGGTCTGCGGGGCGCCTTGCACCATGAGGTAGCGGCCAACCTGATCGTGGTCGTTACCCAGACCGTCGGGAAAGCGCTTGGAGGTCGACAGCAACAGCAGGCGGGGCGTCTCGATGCTGTAACCGCAGACTGCGACGGCGGCGGCTTTCTGCCGACGCTCGCTGCCACGGTCAAAGAAAGTGACACCGGTGACGCGCCCGTTGTCGTCATCAACGCAAATCCCGCTCACGTGGCTATCGGGCCGAATCTCCGCGCCGTGCGCGAGAGCGTCGGGAATGTGGGTGATCAGCGGGCTGGCCTTGGCGTTGACCTTGCAGCCCTGCAAGCAAAACCCGCGATAGATGCAGTGCGGACGGTTGCCGAACCGACCGTTGGGGATAGCCACTGGACCGACGCGGGTCTCGATACCGACCGCCGCCGCCCCGCGTTGAAAGATCTGCCCGTTGCCGCCAGTGGGATGGGCCGTATGCGGATAGCTGTGCGGGTCGCCCCACGGCCAATCCTGTCCTGCTACGGGAAGTTCGGCTTCGATTGCTTCGTAGTAGGGCTTGAGCACCGCATAGTCGATCGGCCAATCGGCGCCGACACCGTCGGCGGTGTGAGTGCGGAAATCGCTCGGGTGAAATCGCGGCGTGTAGCCGGCGTAGTGCACCATGGAACCGCCGACGCCACGGCCGGAGTTGTTGGATCCGAGCGGCACCGGATCCTGTCCGCCGATCTGGCGCGGCTCGGTCCAATACAGGCCGTGAGAGCCGCGCTCGTCGCTGACCCAGTCGGTATCAGGGTTCCAGAAGGGTCCGGCGTCCAGGCATACGACTTTCCAGCCGGCACGGGCCATCCGCTGCGTCAGGGTGGCACCTCCCGCACCGGCGCCGATGACGACCAGGTCCACCTCGTCGTCGTCGTCGAACCTCCTCATGTCTGCACGGAGCCGGTGGTTGGTGCGTGATCCGTCGTTGGGAATCAGCCAGGCTGAGGCGTTGCGTTCTTTGACGCCGCGGTAGGAAGTCACGACGATTCGCCGAGCAAGTCAGCGTGGTCGGCATGAGCCTGCTCCGCACGGGCGACGAAAGGCACCGGGTCGACAGCGTCGTGGTCGGCAGTCTCCCATTTCTCACGGGTGTCGACTCCGATATTCAGATACCCGCGCGGGTATGCCGGACCGCCGAACCCGATCTCGTTCCACGCCCAGGGATGGGAGTAGTACGCGGCGCAGGCATACCGGGTCCACAGGCTCCAGACTCTGGAGGCCGGGAAATCGTGCCATTGCCTGCCGGCGTGAGATGCATCCTGGACCGACTGGATCAGAACGGCTTGCTCGCCAGCCGTCAGTTCCGCAAAGGCGACCGCGAAACGATCTCGAGCATCACCATCAAGTGCGATGAGGGTTTCCCGCCATGCGGCGCCGTCTTCGGGTAAGTCGTCGTAGTGCCACCCGTCCGTCTCTCCACTGGCGAGCCGGACGTCGATGAGTTCGAGAACAGGGATGCGCGGATCGCCGTCCTGACCGAGCAGCAAATCCAGCAATGGCGCCGCAATCGCAACTTCGAGCGGGCTGAAGAACGCGAATTCCGCGGGTGGCGCCAGCCGGGCAAGCACTACTCCCGCCGTGATGTCATCCCAGACCTTCAGCTGATCCAGGACGTCAAAACCCGGGAAGCGACCCCGCCCTTGTGGTGTGACGGCTCGTTGATCGGGGCTGCGAAACGGCATCAGTCGAGACCCGCTGAATCGCGCGCCGGCTCCCGGCGAAGACCGGCTGCAAGCAAGCCCATGCCGCCGACGAGCGTGGCCAGCAGCGGCGCGAAAGCAGGCGGTCCGGATTCCAGGTTGTAGAGGGTCCAGCCGCCGGGTCGCTGCCGGATCCCACGCCAATGCAGATACGTACCTTGCAGTCCGTTGGCGACGATCGCGGCGCTCGTCAACGGTAGGACCGTTTTTGCTGCGCGTGCCGACGTGACACCAGCGATTCCCGCAGGGATAGCGGTCGGAACGACAAACACGGGCCACCACATCATCTTGTTGCCGAAGCTCGCTCCGTCGTGGGACAGAAAGATCTCCCCAGCCGTGATAGCCGCGCCCGCCGCGGTGAGTGCCGAAAGGGAGCGTTCGAAGCGTCCGCTCCGCACGTCGGCAATCGCGCGAGCCACGACTCCCATGGTCACGACTCCTTGCGCCCTGGCAGGTACTGCTGAACTTTCTGCTTGACACCCTGTCTGATGAATCCGCCCGCATCCTCGTCTCCGTGCAGTACGGCTCGGGCGAGGGACTTCGCTTGCTCGAACGTCGCATGCGGTGGGATCGGTGGGACGTTCGGATCGCAGCGGATGTCGAGGACCGTCGGGCGGTCGGCGGCCAATGCCCGGTCCCAAGCCCCCCCGATCCGCTCTGGGTCGTCGATGTTCTCCGCAAGCAGCCCTAGGCTGCTGGCGAATGCGGCGTAGTCGACGTCCGGAAGTGTCTGTGACGCCGAGAACTTCGGTGAGTTCTCCATCGCGCGCATCTCCCAAGTCACCTGGTTGAGATCGTTGTTGTGCAGGACGGCGACGATCAGCCGCGGATCCGTCCACTGCTGCCAGTAATGCGCGACCGTAATGAGCTCGGCCATGCCGTTCATCTGCATCGCGCCGTCGCCGACAAGCGCGATCGCTGGCCGATCCGGATGCGCCCACTTCGCGCCGATCGCGTAGGGCACACCGGGACCCATCGTGGCGAGGGTTCCCGACAGCGAACCGCGAATCTGACCATGAAATTTCAGGTGACGCGCGTACCAATTCGCAGCACTTCCGGAGTCACTCGCAAGGATCGCATTTGCCGGCAGCCGCTTGGATAGTTCATGGAAGATGCGCATTGGGTTGACAGGGTCGGCGTCGGTCATCGCCCGCCGCTCGGCTGTGTTCCACCAGTCCGCGACGTCGGATTCGATCGTCTCGCGCCAGGAACGGTCGGCCTTGCGTTCAAGCAGTGGAAGCAGCGCCTGCAGCGTGGTTTTCGCGTCACCGACAAGGTTGAGTTCGTACGGGTACCGCATACCGATCCACTTGCCGGACCGATCGATCTGGACCCCCCTTGCCTGATCCAAGGGTGGCAGGAACTGCGTGTAAGGAAAGTTTGATCCCACGGTGAGAAGGGTGTCGCAGTTCATCATGAGTCGGTAGCTGGCCGTCGTCCCCAACAGTCCGATGGAACCGGTCACCCACGGCAGATCATCGGCGAGCACGTCCTTGCCGAGCAGCGCCTTGGCGGCACCGGCGCCAAGTACCTCCGCAATCTGGTTGAGTTCGGTCTCACAGCCGCGGGCGCCTTGCCCTACCAGTAGCGCGACACGTTCCCCAGCGTTGAGCAGATCGGCGGCCTGGCCTACTGCGGCATTGTCCGGGCAGATCCGGGGCGCGCTCATGCCCAGGCTGGATGGCACCTGTTTGAACTCGTGACCCGGCGGCTCGTACTCGAGCTCGAGCACATCCGACGGAAAGATGAGGCAGGTGGGGGCGTTCTCAGCAATCGCTATGCGAATGGCCCGATCGAGCAGGTTCGGCAGCTGCTGCGCAACCGTGCACATCTGCACGTAGTCGCTGCAGACGTCCTTGAACAGGCTCAGGAGATCGATCTCCTGCTGATATGAGCCGCCCATGGCGCTGCGTTCGGTTTGCCCGACAATGGCGACTACCGGAACGTGATCGAGCTTGGCGTCATACAGGCCGTTGAGCAGGTGAACGGCACCAGGACCGCTGGTCGCGACACAGACGCCTACGCCATCGGAGAACTTCGCATAGCCGACCGCTTCGAAGGCGGCCATCTCCTCATGTCGTGCCTGAACGAACTGCGGTGTGTCTTTCGCCCGGCCCCAAGCGGCGAGCAGGCCGTTGATGCCGTCACCCGGGTATCCGAAGACTTGCTCGACGTCCCACTCTCGCAGTCGCGCCAACAACACGTCAGCCACCGTCTGCTTCATGCAACGCCCGTTCCCGAGGGTGGGAATTTCACGCATACAGCTCACGTCCAAATGTGCTCCCAATCCGCAAAGCTTGCGCTGACGCAAACATTGGATGAGCCTGAAAGGATGTCGGCACAAGAGTTCTCGGCTGTCGAGCCGGCAGCGAAAGCGGACCGTTCACAGGTAGAAGCGGTTTTGCTGGCGTCCCGGGTGCTAGTTGGCATCAGCGCCCGATCGATCGCCGCGGTGGAGGACCGGGTGAGCCTGCCGCAACTACGTGCCCTCGTCATGATCGCCAGTCTGCAGCCGGTCAACTTGGCGCGGCTGGCCGAGGCAATGGGGGTGCATGCCTCGAATGCGACGCGTGCCTGCGACGGGCTCGTGTCGGTGGGGCTGCTCAACCGAGCCGACGACCCGAGCGACCGCCGCCATCTGAACCTCGCGCTCACCGCCCAGGGTCAGCGGGTCGTCACGCGTGTGATGAATCATCGACGCCGGGCGGTCGAAAAGGCGATGCGACGCATGCCTTCCGCTGAACGGGGTCAGCTAGCGCATGTGTTGGCCGCATTCGCTGCCGCTGCAGGCGAACCACCCGCTTCCGATCTTTGGGCGATGGGGTGGACTACGGAGCCGCAGCAGCACCGCAACAACCGTGCGGGAGCGCGCCGATGAGCAAACAAACTGTCGTGACGTCGTCGTGTTGGCTGCCGGCACGTCCGGCGTTGACCAGGCGGTGCAGCAACCTTCGCGCGTTCGTCGGTGCCCGAGTCGGCTGCGGTGAGCGGGTCCAAAGCGGCGCTGCATCAACTGCCTCGGGCTGGGCGCTCCGTCTGAAATCGCCGATGAACGCCATCGCGATCACCTTGGCCAACCAGTTCCCCTCCCCAATCGAAACCGGAACTACCGCTCAAAGCGGCCGGCAGCAGCGTTTACAGGTGCTCGCCGTAGGTCACATAGATGAGGTGGGCGCCGACTACGGAGCCCAGAGTTACCGTGTGTCGGTTTACCGTGTGTCGGTTTGGAGGAAGAGTCCCGTGGAACATCGCCATGACCTGGAAACGATCCTCCTGGAGGGCCTCCCGCCGGACCAGCGGCGCCAGACGGTGGAAGCGATTGCCGAGCAGGCCGTCAGGAGTTTGGCCCGTCTCAGACGCCAGGACTCGCTTGAGCAAACGTGTGCCGCCGCGGACAGTCCGGACCTCGCGAACGCTTAGCGATCCGCGCAAGCGTGACGCGAGTATCCCCGACGCTCAGCACTCACGAGAACCGGACATCGCCTGACACAGAAGATCTGACACGCCCCAATGCATCTGCTGGAACTCAGGCCGCCGCTGGTATCTGCTCCTGCGCCAACGCGTCGAAAAGTTCCGCGTTCACGACCCATCGCCAGGCTGCCCCACGGATCATCCGTGCGCCCCACCCAGGGTTTTCTGCTGCTAGCGGTGCGATGACCTGCTCGAGCCAGTCCTTGCCGTGGCGGGGATCGACGTCGGCGTGTACGGCGTAGAACGTCTCGGCCTCGCGGGCAACGCCGTGGCGCCGGAACGCCTCTAACACGAGGCGGCAACGCGGGCCCGCCTGCAACTCGATCAGGCCCAGCGCCCCGACCATCTCCGGCTGCAGCCACCGATTGGTTGTCAGCAGGCCCCCCAGCGCCGACCGCGACAGTGCTTCGCCTGGCATCGCTTCACGTTCCAGATGCGGCAGTTCGATCGCGTCAGCCATCTGCCGGTGCAGATCGGTATGCACGCGCCCGGGGACGCCATTGCCCATCTCGTCCCAGTAGTTGCGGGCCATTTCCATCTTGGAGGCGCCCGACAATCCGACCTGGCATACCGCGACCAGGTCATCGAAGCCGCCGTCCGGCCCACCTTCGACCGCGAGGAAGTGACGTACCTCATCCAAGGAGGCTTGCTTGGCGACCCATCGATACACCGGTGGGAGCCGATCCTTGGCAGCGAGCGACCGGATCGCCGTCACCGGATCGCCAGCTGCGATAAGCGGCTGGCTCGCCTGATCCAATTCGGCGATCCACTCCTGCTCCAGCCGATACTTCACCGGGGCGATTGCGGGGTGGCCTGCCCAGCGCACCCGGGAGCCGAGCTGCTGCAGCGAGGTGGTGTGCAGGTCGTAAATGGCCAGCAAGCTCAGCAGGCGGTCTCTGCGATCGAGTGGGCGCGCGTCGGCCAGCTTGAAAGGGGACGCATCTGCATTGGTAGCAGGGAGGTAATCGGTCTGCAGGAGGGCGTGCAAGCGTTCAACCAGTGTCCTGGCCATTGATGTCAATCCGTCCTTCGCTTCGTCGTCGACTTTTGGCTCGTGCCCGACGCGTATGCACTGAAACCGCAGGCTTCGACGGCCAGCACATCGCCCGCTGAGGTATGCGGTGAACCTGCGCCACGCGCGGCGAGATGGCCGCTGCCGGAGTTTCACCCCTGGGGGTGGAAACAAGCGGGATCGGCGGGGTAGATCCCTGTCAGTTGCCAAACCGACAACTAGCTACTTAGGGAGATGAGCCCCATGCTCGCAGACGTGCTGATCGCGCTGGTTATCGTCGTCATTGCGGCCGTCCTCGGGCTGGTCGTTCACCCGCTGCTGTGGTTCATTGCCATACTTGCGGTCCTCTTCCTCGTGGGCCGTCGCAGCAGCGGGCGTCGTACCCGAACAATGGTCTGACAGGTCGGCCGGCCCCGGCGCAGTTCTCGCGCCGGGGCCGCACACCGAGCTGACGTAGGATTTTTCTTCGAGGGAGTGGCCACGTCGCACTCGTCGAACACGGGGACAATCAGCCTGGCGCTCGTCAACGACTACGACGTGGTGCTGGCAGGTGTCGCCCAAATGCTTGACGACTATCGCGAGCGCGTGGCGGTCATCGAACTCGATGCCAACGAGCCCGTCAGCAATCCCGTGGACATCGTGCTGTACGACAACTTCGCCCAGGCGGAATCGGACGAGGCCGAACTCGACGTCCTCACGACCCACCCGATGGCCCGACGTGTAGTCATCTACACCTGGAACCTTCATGACGAGCTGGTCGAGGCGGCGCTGTCACGCGGCGCCAGCGGGTATCTGTCGAAGCGGCTCACCGCGCCCGACCTCGTCAAGGCGATCGAGGCGATACACACCGGTGAGACCATTGTCAGCGACGGCGCGCAGCGCAGCCGAAGCGCCGGAGATCTGAACTGGCCAGGACGCCGCGAAGGCCTTACCGATCGAGAAGCTGAGATCCTCGCCCTGATCACTCAGGGTAGGAGCAACGCCGATATCGCGCAGCTCACCTTTCTGAGCCCGAACACGATCAAGACCTACATTCGTAGCGCCTACCGCAAGATCGGAGTTACTAGCCGCACGCAAGCCGTGCTGTGGGGCGTCGAGCACGGCCTCATGCCGGACCATCGCCGTATCGAGCACTGGCGCCCTCGTTAAGCCTCGCCTTCAGCGGACCGAGTGCTGTGCCACACGCCTGTGGCAATGAGCGGTCAGCGCACCCGCGGTGGTTGACGCCGCCACCGTCGCTGGGCTCGCGAGACCATTCCCGCAAGTCCGCGACGCCGGCGCCGGACCTGGACCGAAGGCGGGGTCGTAGCCGGGGTAGCACCGGCGAACTGCGACCAGCGGCCCTCTTGGTGTGCGCGCACGCCCTCGGCGAATCGCTCCGGGTCGCCCCCCACGTCGGGATGATTTTCCCGCGCCCAGCAACGGAATGCCGCCCGATCGCGACCCTCGTCCGTCATGCCAGGAGGCTATCGCTTGCCGGGCCGGCACTCATCCGGCACGGGAGACCATCTTGTCGTTGATGCTCACGTTGACGATGACGCGCATCCCCGGCTTGTCGAGGGCCGTACGGGCGTGGACCAATGCCTCGCGCTGGATGCGCTCGATGAGCTCGGGCAGGTCCGTGCGACGGCTGGCGGACACATCGACGGCCAGTGTCGGCTCGGTGGACTCGCCGACAATTCGCCCCCGAGCTCCGGTAACGCCGTGATAGTCGGAGATTTCCGCAGTCACCGCATCAACCAAGGCCGAAGGCAGCATCGTGGTGCGGCCGCGGCGACCGTGATCGTCACGCCGGCGCGGCGGGGTGAGCCGGAGGTCACCCGCCCGGTCCGTGGAAAACAAGAGGGCTGCCAGCCACCACAGTGCCAGCAGTGCAACAACGAAGGCGACACCGGCAATAGCGGGCCATACCCAGTTTCCATGTCGGCCGACGTACCGGCAGAAGGCATTGTCGGCCAGGAATCGGCCCTGGAACTCATGCCCGAACACGCCGGCCGCCGCGAGCAATCCGCCCACCCCGAGGGCCAGAGCGAGCGTGCCGATGAGCGTGAGCCAAATGCGGTTGGCCCGGTCTGCGTGCATCAGTCCGCCTCTTCCCTGTTGCGATTTCGAATCTTCACCACGACGCGTCGGTCGTGCTGGAGCTGCAACGGAGCGAGCTGGTCGCGGACGGCCTCATGAACCGGCTCGCAATACGTCTTGGCCTCGGAGTCGGTGGTCGCTGCAGAGCGCGCCTTGACAGCGATGCGGCGATGGCTCACTTTCACTGTGGCCGCGCTGATTCCCTCGACGTCAAGCACGGCCGAGCGAACCGTCGCAGCCGTGCCTTTACGGGTCAGGGCAACGCTGTTGTTGGCGTCCGCCGCCCGCAACGACACCTTGTTGGGCCGCCGTCGCTTCAGCTGCAACATCAGCAAAATCAGACCGATCACCGCCATGGCGCCGCAGGCGAGCTCGACGCTGAACGCCTGCCACGTGTTGCGCTGACCCCACCGCAGCATGGCTCGCCAGTCGATGACCACGGGACCGCGGGAGAAAGCTCGTTGAGCGATGACCTCGATGACGGTGATGACAGCAGCAGCAGCTATCGCGAGAGCGAAGACAAATGCCAGCAGCCGGTTGAAGATACGCACGAAGCCTCCCTACGACACACGGGCCGCAGCGGGGCGCCCGACGAGCTTGGCGATCTCGATGTTCACCTCGCGCACCTGCACACCCACCAGGTCCTCGAGCCGATCGATGACGCGTTGACGCACGGCTTCGGCCACTTTCAGCGCGGGAGCGGGCCATCGAACGACAGCTCCAGGTCGACAAACGCGAGTCGCCCGTCGACCAGCGCCGTCACCGCGGGCAATTCGTCCAGCCCGGCGCCCGGTATACCAAGACGTCCTGCACCCGGCACATTGCGGCCCAGCACACGGACGCCGGCTCCGCCAGCGTCATCAACCTCGAGCGCGGCGCGGGCGGCGATCTTTTCGATCACCCGCGACGCGATGTCGATGCGTCCGTCAGGGTTCTGGCCGAGCTCGAGCTTCTCCAGCCGCTGTGCGTCCCGGCCCTCTCCAGGTTCGAGCTCCTGACAGTGGACGGCGGGGATCTGCCGGGCATCCGTCACCGGTTCCGCCGTCCTGACAGATAGGAGACGACGTCCACGTCGCCCTGGCTGACTTTGGCGACGCCGAAGCCCAGCGCGCCGAAGAGGGCGACGATCAGCATGTCGCCGAAACTGCCGAAGGCGACAGCGAATCCGAGCGCCAAACCGACGAGAACCCCAATAAGCGTGCGATTCATCTGCTTCTCACTTCCGTGTGACGTCATCGGGCCCGGCTCTGAACGCGCGAGGAACAACGGCCATCAGATCGCGCTCCCTAAAGCCGGCTCCACGTCGACGATGGTGACGTCCACCCGACGATTGGGCGCCAACGAGCCAGCGGCACGGCGGACTTCGAGTGCCACGTCGCCGATGGCCACATTCCAGCGCGCGACAACCTCTACCTCGATGCTGTCGACAGCCACCCGCACACCGCTCACGCGACGGCCGGGAAGATACGTGGCAAGGGCTCCGGGCCGGCCGCCGCCGAGGCGAGCAACGGAGGGGCAGGAGTTGATTGCGGCGGCAAGACGGTCGATATCGACGCCCTCGACGATCTGAGGCCCATCTCCTGGGTCGGCCGTCCCTGCTACCGCGCTCACGCCACGCGGGAGGAGTCGTCGTCGCCGCTGTCCGGAAGCTTCACGTCATCGACATTGACGTTGACCTCAACGACTTCGAGCCCCGTCATGCGCTCTACTGACTGCTTGACGTTGCGCTGGATGCTGCGGCCGAGATCGGTGATGCTGACGCCGTAGTCGACCACGATGTCGAGGTCGACGGCCGCCTGAGTCTCCCCGACCTCGACGCCGACGCCTTGCGAGACGTTGGGTCCGGAGCTGCCCGGGATGCGTTGACGAATGGCGCCTAAGGTACGGCTGCCGCCGGTGCCCATGTTGGCCACGCCGGACACCTCGCGGCACGCCATGCCTGCGATCTTGCTGACGACGCTCTCGTCGACAGAGATCTTGCCGTCGTGCGTGTTGAGCGGGCTGTTCTCCTTCGTCGCCAGGCTCTTGCCGGAGTCGGTACTGCCTGCGTGTGCGCTCTGCGAGGTGGTCGCGGGCCGGTCATGTGTTTGCTCCTGTCGATTCGGGACCGACTGATGTCGGCTGATGTGATGAGCGCGCCGCCGAGTCGCACGCGGGGGGCCAGCGGTGAAAGTTCATGCGATACGGGGAAACAGGCCACGGGCCGCACTCGACGGGCGGCCCGTGACCTTGCGCTGCTAGCGGCGACTGGATTCCCGCGAGGACGCGTCATCCAGGTCGATCTGCTCCTTACGCACTTCATCGCTGACCGTCTCCTGATCGGTCACGGTGTCGGTGTCCAGACGCACCCGCTCGACCGGCACCGTCTCCTTGGCGACGACCGGACGTTCCTCATGGAGCACCACTTCGTGCTCCTCCTCGCTGATCGCCGGCCCGTCCATCGCGGCCGTTGCGTTGGCGTCTGTGATCGGCTCGCGCTCGACACGAACCTCCTCATGCGACACCGGCACGGTCTGCGTCACGTTCTCTGTGACGACGTACTTCCGCAGGCGCGCGCGGCCGGTCTCAACCCGCTCGGTGCCGACGCGGAGGCGCCCTTCCGAGCGTGTCATGGCGTCGTCGGTGTTGGTACCAGAGACATCCCGTCCGGCGCTTGCAGCACCCGCATCGCCACGGGACTCACCGGTGAACCGGTCGCCTGCAGCGGTCGGCCCACCGGTCGCGGTCACTGTCTCGCCCCCGTAGGGAATCCCGTACTACTCGAACAACTCGATTTCTTGGGCTTCCGTCAGTGACTGGTCGGGGTCGTGGTGCGGCGCACCCTTGACGGTCTCCTTGTCGAACGGGACCTGCAGATCATCACCGCTCTCCGTAGCCGCGGCAAGCGGCACGAGGGAGACGTGGCGACCGAAGAGGCCGGTGCTGACCGCCACCCGTTCGGGCTTGTCGGTCTCGTTGTCGAGAAACACGTTTTCTACCTTGCCAAGCTTGCTGCCATCGGCGCCGATCAGCACACGGTCGCGAATGGAAGCAGGATCCGTCGGGTGCATGGCGTTCCTCTCGGTCGGGGATACCGGTCGGGGGTAACCGGTCGAGACCCCTCTACCCTCGCGGGGAAGTGAAACGGCGCGATTAGAACCAAACCCTTTTGTTTCCAGGCACTTTGGGCGCCCAAGATCAGCAGGTTCCGTGCGCCAGACGAACGCATGACAGGCCTGAGAGAAGGACCATCTGGGTCCCGGCTCATGACGCACTTTTTTGCATGTTCGCGTTTGTCCGTAGCGGGCAGACAGGTGCCATACGTCAAGTCCCGTAGCCCGTGTGGAGCCCAGATGGAGCTCGTGACCTCCGCCCACCGGCCTGCGCCGTGAACGCGCGAGCCACTTCCCAGGAACCGAGCCGTGACCAGCTGTCAGAACTGATGCGCCGGCTACGGGCCATCGCACTTGAGCGCGGAGTCGCTCCGGCGATGGCAGACGACGTGTCTCAGGAGGCGCTGACGCGCACTCTCGCGGTGCGCCCTTGTTTGCCAGCCGAAACCTTCTCGCCGTACGCGGTGGCAACGGCACGCAACCTGATCACGGATCTTCAGCGGGCTGCGGACCTCGAGAGGCGTCACCGTCATCGTCTGCTCGAACAGGCGGGATCGCCACTACCGGACGCGCGACTCCTCGCGCAGGAGCAGCATGCCGCCGTGCGCCTGGCGCTCGGCAGTCTGAAGCAGACCGATCGGGCGCTCCTGCTGTCGTACGAGGAAGGAGCGAGCACCAGCGAACTGGCGTCCGGGCGCGGGTCGACGCCCGCCGCGATCGCGACGCGACTGAGCCGGATACGCGCCCGCATGCGGGTGGACTACATCCTGGCGCTGCGACGCACGCGGCTGCCGACCCTGCGCTGCCGACCCGTTCTTCTCGCAGTGTCGGCGCATGACGGCAGGCGCCAGCGCGCCATCGGCGTAGATCGTCATCTCGCGAGCTGCTCCACGTGTGCGCAACTCGTGCCCCCGCTGATCGAACGGTCCAGCCGGTTGGCAGGCATCGTCCTGGCACCGCTGCTGGCCCTCGGCGCGCTCGGGGGGCGTGTCGCCCGGCTGGTTCGCGCACCCCTCGGGCAGGCAGCGGCGGTGGTTTCGGCTGCAGCCGTTGCCGGCACCTGCTACGCAATCGTGTCCGCGGGTAGTGAGCACAGCACCACGGCGACGGGGGCCTCCAACACGCCAGCCAGGCCGGCGTTACTGCGCGTCGTGGACGGCACGGCTCTGCTTCCGGTGCCTGCTGCCCGTCGGCTCCATGACTTGATCGGGAAGGACGTGGTCGCTGACGGCGTCCCTGTCCAGTCGGTCGTCTCTCACCCCGGCTTCTGGGTCGGAACATCAACGGGGCAAAGGCTTTACGTTCGAATCATCGACCCGCAACACGTCGTCAAACGAGTGCAGCCGGGGACGCGATTGCATTTCACCGGCCGGCTCGTCGGCAATACACCGAACCTCGCCGGCGATGAGGCTGTCACGCCGCCGGAAGGCGCCTCGTTACTGCGGGAACAGGGTGTCCACATTGACATCGCCGCAGCGGCTTTACCCCGCTGACCGTCCCTAAACGGGGTTTTGCCTCAGCGAACGATCTTCGGTGCGACGCACCTGCAGCGACTCGCCGTGTTCACGCACCTCATAGCTCGGCTGCGGGATGGACGCTGGCCCACGCCGCACTGAACCGTCGCCCACGCTGAAGGCCGACGCGTGCCAAGGACAGACGACACATTCGCCTTCAATGTTCCCGCCGCTGAGGGGACCCCCTCGATGACTGCAGCGATCGGCAAGTGCGTACAGCCGGCCATCTCTGCGGGTCACCACCAGCGCGACCTCACCGACATGAAACTGGCTCAGCGAGCCCTCGATGACGTCAGCGCCGAGGCCGATCTCCGTCCATTCTTGGGGACCGGCCTGGAATGCCGTCGTATCCACGCCCACGCCGTAGACGTAGGTGAGATGACCGCCGAGGTAACCGGTCGCGCCGAGCGTTGCCGCCCCAGCCATCGCGAGCAGTTTGCCGCCGTCGCCACCGGGACGGCGGGCCCGCCAAGAACTCGCGTAGAGACCGATCGACACCCAAGCGCCTATCGCGTGGACAAGTCCCACGCGTCGCTCAGCGCCGCTCGTATCCACCCAGTCCGATCCTCCCGCAGCCGCGGTCGGGATGGCGGCCAGCACCCCGAGTCCGATCAGCCTGCGGGCAGCCGAATTCTTCACCGTCGCCAGGTCCAGGACCGTGGCCCAGGACCAAGCGCCAATCGGCAGTGACACCAGCAACGGATGCAGCGGATGTCCCAGCCAGGTTCCGGAAGCAGCGTCCTTCACAGGTCCTGAAGGGAGGAGACGGGAGATGACCGCCGCCACCCCACCCGCCGGTGAATCGAGTGACTGCATCGACTCCACACGGCTCATGATCTTGTTGAGTGCGCTCGAAGCAGCAGGCATGGAACGCTTGTGCCCGGGCGCCGCGGATTCACTCTTAAAGGCTCTGCGACGCATGCCTTTGGCCGAAGGCGGGCAGTCACCACATGTGCTGACCGTGCTCGCCGACGCTGCCGGCGAGCCGCTGGGGTCAGGCCTATGGGCTACCGGCTGACCGCCGAGCCACAGGTGTCTGGGTGACGGATCGGGAGTGGTCGATGAGAAATCAGGTCGTGGTTGTCACGGGGGCCAGTGGCGGAATCGGGCGTGCCGTCGCACGGGGATTTGCCCGCCGCGGCGCCACCGTCGGACTGATCGCGCGCGGTGAGAAGGGATTGGCCGCCGCTGCGGACGACGTTCGCGAACTCGGAGGTACACCCTGCGTGCTGAGGACTGATGTGGCCGACGCCGAGGCGGTGTTCGCAGCCGCCCAACGAGTCGAGGACGAGGTCGGACCGATCGACGTCTGGGTCAACGTCGCCTTCACATCTGTTTTCTCGCCGTTCGAGAAGATTGAACCGCGCGAATACAAGCGAGTGACGGATGTCAGCTACCTCGGCTACGTCTACGCCACCATGGCCGCGCTGTCCCACATGAAGCCTCGCGACCGAGGCACGATCGTGCAAGTCGGCTCTGCCCTGGCCTATCGCGGCATCCCGCTGCAAACCGCCTACTGCGGCGCCAAGCATGCGATCCAGGGATTCAACGAGGCCCTTCGTTGCGAACTGTTGCACGAGAAAAGCCAGGTGCGCACCACGATGGTGCAAATGCCGGCCGTCAACACACCGCAGTTCTCCTGGGTGCTGTCGCGCCTGCCTCATCACGCGCAACCAGTCCCGCCGATCTATCAGCCGGAGCTTGCCGCAAGAGCGGTGCTGTACGCCGCCGACCATCCGCGCCGCCGCGAATACTGGGTCGCCTCCAGCACCATGGGGACCCTGGCCGCAAATGCGCTCATGCCCGGCCTGCTCGATCGCTATCTGGCCAAGACCGGGTTCAAGGCCCAGCAAACCTCGGAGCGACAGCACCCCGACGCGCCTGTGAACTTGTGGGAGCCTGCCGACGGCGCCGCGGGAAAGGACTTCGGAGCCCGCGGCATCTTCACCGACACCTCCCACGACCGTGATCCGCAGTTGTGGGCGTCGCACCATCACGGATGGATAGCCGCCGCAGCAGCAGGCGTCGGCGCAGCCGCGCTGTTCGCCCGCCGGTGACACCGTGAAGCTCGCCAGAGAGAGGCTCTTCGTCGGTGTCGGCACCGCGGCCGCCGGAGGCCTGGCGCTCGCCGCTCCGGAGAGACTTTGCCGGCTGGTCTGCGGCGGCACTTCACCCGCTCCGCCGCTCTGGGTGGTGCGGCTGCTCGGCACCCGTTACCTCGTGCAGGCAATCGCGGAAGTCTCCTCGCCCAGCCCGCGAGTGTGGCTCGCCTCGTCGGCCATCGACAGCACACACGTCGTGAGCATGGTCGCTGCATCCGTCGCATGGCCGGCCTATCGCCGCGCCGCTCTCGTCAGCGGCGTGTTCGGCACGGTCTCCGCCGGGGCGACCCTCTCCATCGCGAAACGCGCTTGATGGCTCGGCCCCAGGCGCCCTCAGCGGACTACCCGCCGCATGTGCTTCGCGAGTACGCGTTGCTGGCCGATGGGGAACGCGGCGCGATCCTCGGCCCACGCGGAGACATCGTCTGGATGTGCGCCCCTCGTTGGGACAGCGGCGCCCTGTTCTCTGCTCTGATCGGGGGCGCCGGCGCGTACGCCATCACTCCCGTCGACCCCTACGTCTGGGGCGGCTTTTACGAGCCGGGGTCGCTGATCTGGCACAGCCGCTGGGTCACGACGAGCGGCATCATCGAATGCCGCGAAGCCCTCGCATTCCCAGGCGATCCACGTCGCGCGGTACTCCTGCGGCGCGTTGTCGCCCTCGAGCACGACGCACGGATCAGCGTGCGCTGCAGCCCGCATGGTGACTACGGAAACGATGCCCTGCTGGACGTGCGCCGGTCCGATGGCCTCTGGCACGCCCGCACCGGAAGCCTTCACCTACGCCTGAGCGGCGCGGAAGAAGCTCACGTCAACGGAACGCGCGGGCGCCGCCAACTGACGCTCGAATGCACCGTCCCGAGCGGCCAGTACCGCGACTTCGTTCTCGAGGTCAGCGATCAGGCGTTGCCGGCTGAACCTGCCGATCCAGGATCTCTTTGGCACGTTACTGAGACCGCCTGGCGCACAGCCATCCCGGAGATGAGCGGAACGCTTGCGCCCACCGACACCCGACACAGCTATGCGGTATTACGCGGCCTGACGAGTTACACCGGCGGCATGGTCGCTGCAGCGACGACCGGTCTTCCGGAACGCGCCGAAGCCGGCCGCAATTACGACTACCGGTACGTGTGGATCCGGGACTTGTGCTACGCCGGTCACGCGGTCGCCGCGGCCGGACCGCACCCGCTCCTCGACGACGCAGTGCGCTACCTGAGCGCCCGCCTACTCGAGCACGGCGAGAGCCTGTCACCTGCCTACGCGACGAACGGCGATCGCATACCCGATCAACGCCGGCTGAAATTGCCGGGCTACCCGGGCGGCGCCGACATCGTCGGCAACCGCGTCAACTCCCAATTTCAGCTCGACGCGTTCGGGGAGGCACTGCTGCTATTGGCTGATGCCGGGGAGCACGATCGACTCGACGCCGACAGCTGGTCCGCCGCCGAGGTGGCTGCGGACGCGATCGCTCGTCGCTGGACCGAAAACGACGCTGGAATCTGGGAAATCGACAACCGCGCCTGGACGCACAGCCGGCTGACCGCCGCCGCCGGTCTGCGTGCAATGGCAGCCACTCCTCCCGCAGCCGGCCGCGCAGCCGACTGGCTTTCCCTTGCCGACGCGATCGTCGCCAACACGGCACGCAATGCCACTGCCCCCGGCGGCCACTGGCAGCGCTCCCCCGACGATCCGGCGCTCGACGCAGCGCTGCTCCTGCCCGCGCTGCGTGGGGCCGTCCCGGCAAGCGATCCTCGAAGCCTGGAAACCCTCGCGGCGTACACCCGAGACCTCACCCGCGACGGCTTCGCCTACAGGTTTCGTCATGACGCTCGGCCACTCGGCGACGCCGAAGGCGCCTTTCTACTCTGTGGATTTCTCTTGGCGCTCGCTACGCATCAGCAGGGCGATGCCCTCGCTGCCCTCGGGTGGTTTGAACGGACCCGGGCAGCCTGCGGCCCCCCCCAGCTCTTCAGCGAGGAATATGACCAGACGCAACACCAGATGCGTGGCAACCTTCCGCAGGCTTTCGTCCACGCCTTGATGATCGAGGCTTCCGTTCGATTGGCAGGCTGAGCGCCCAAGCGCCCCGGGCCAGAACAGCGTCGAGGACAATTGGTTGCTGATCAACTACTCGGCGGTCGCGCCCGCCAGGCATTTGCAATGCCATGCCGACAGCCGGTGTTTCAGGTGCGCTCGGCCGGTGGGGTGTCGCGATGAGCGTGGCGGCTGTGCATTGCCCGGGTGCGGTTCTCTCCGGCGATCTTCCTCAAGGCAGCGTCGCTTTCGCGTTCGCGGAGCTGATTCTTCCTGTGGTCGTCGGACAGACCCCCGGCCAAGAGAGCACGGTCGTCCGCAGCATCGTCGCCATCTCGTCCGGCCCAGATCGCGTCGATTTCCTGAGCATCGCGGTCCCGCTCGCTTGCCTTACGTTCAGCCGCGGACCCGGAATGGTCGCCCGCTGCCTCACGCCCGGCCGCTTCCTCGTCGCGGTGTCGTGCAGCGTCGAGCCGCACCCTCATTTGCCGGACGCGGTCTGCTGCCGCTGCGTCACGCCGGTCGCCCCGGGCGATCCTCGCGGCGATTTGCTCGTCTCTGAGATCCGCGCGCCGTTCTCTGGCGTCGGCTGCCTGCTGCCGCTCATCTGCCAGCCGCTCCCGCTCATCTGCGATCTGGTCGCGCTCATCCGCCGTCTGGCCGCCGAGATCTCCCTCATTCGGTTCCAATTAACCCTCGCCCCAGTCTTCAAGATCATCGTCGGTGGCCAACATCATGGCTCCTGCGCCCCGGTGCCCCTCCTGCCGGCGTGCCAGTGGCGGGAGTCGGCTGTTGACTCAACCGGAAGGGGTATCTGGATTTTCGCTCAAACGAGGGGCGTACCGGTACATCCCTAGGGGTGCGATCCGAGCCTGTCGAAATCCCGCCCATACGGAAGCCGAGCGTCTTCGCGTGGCTACAGGCCGTCGAGCACCCTTGTCATGTCGCGCACAGTCTCGTCGCCGAGCTTCTCGAACTCGCGCCGCATGAACGGGTCTGCGAGCTTGGCGATGCCGTTGAAGACAATGTTCGAGTCATATTGAATCTGCGTTTCGCCTTGCAGGGCAGTAAAAGTCATGTCATCGGTCGACGTCGCTGTCTTGTTCTTCCCGACGAACGTGAGCCGGTGTGGCTCCAGGCGTTCGAGTCGGTACTTCAGCGTGGTGTCGCGTCCGCGCACCTTCGACACGTTCTCCCAGGTGGTGCCGACTTCAACCGGTCCGGTGCCGACGCGGATGCAGGACTGCGTGCCCGGATCCCACTGCTCGGCGCGGGAGAAGTCCTTCAAGTAGTCCACGACAACATCGACGGGCTGATTGACGGTGAATGTCCGCTGAACGTGAACCATAAGTCACCATAAGACCCGGGCCGATTCAGCGCCTTTTGCGTCGTTGAGCATCCCACCCCAGGGGCGGGATCTGCGCATTCGGGTGGCTGGTCTAGGCATCGGAGCGATCGGCATTCCGCTCGGGATCTATGAACTGTCTACAGAACCGGCGGCGGCGCGCGTATCGATTCCAATATCGATGAATCCGCGCCAGCCTGTGATGTCGCCATCGTCGTCACAGGCTCCAACGGCGGTGACGCGTGGAGTCCATCGCAACGCGAACTCTTCTCCGAGGATCGTTTCCAGCATCGACACGGCCTGCTCAAAGGCGGCCTCGGCGCTGTCGAATGCGTCCTGAGTCGCCGCGGTGATGCGTGACGCGTCACCATTCGTCTGCACCGACCACCACAGATCGGTGTCGACATCCTCATCGGATGCGGCGAGCGCCCGAACGCGTTCCACGATCAAATCGAATGACATGACGCGACCCTAGTAGCGCCGATTCGTCTAGCGCGTCTGCCGTCATCGCCTTTACGCGGTTCGCGCGAACCTGCTGGAACGCCGCGGCGAGCTCGACGCCGCCCGCGCCGCCTACCTGCGCGCAGCACGGATGACCGCCAGCCTGGCCGAGCGTCGCTTTCTCGAGGCCCAGGCCGGACGGCTGGACGGTCAGCGCTTGGGTGCGTCGTCGAGGGCGGTCTGGTCGGGTGCGACAGCGGCGAAGCCGAGCACGGCGGCCGTGAGCAGTGCGATGACGCCGACGACGTGCGCCGCGCCGGGGTCGGCCAGGGTGAGCAGGACCACACCGACAAGCAGACAGCCGATCGCCGTCTGCGCGAGCCGTCCCGAGCTTTTTGTATGTCGAGCGCTTGCTTGCGTGACCGGCACGTCGGGCTGATCGGTGGGGTCAAGCCCGCCGGCCAGGACGAGGCGGAACAGCAGCCCGAGCGAGGGCGCGAGGATCAGCCCTCCCACCAGGACAGCGATGATGAGCGCGACGAGGGTGTCGTTGGGTGCCGCGGCCTGGTGCAGGGTGAGGCCGGGTAGCACGATCGGACGTTGCGCGGCGGCCCAGCCGGCGAGGATGGCCGCGACCGCCAGAGCAGCGCCGCCACGGGCCAGCTGAAACCGGTTGCCCCACACCAGGGCGAGTGTCATCAGACCGGCGAGAGCGGAGACGATGACTGCCGCCAGTCCCCAACCGCTGGTGAGTCCGCGGTAGATGCGCTCGGCGTCGTGGTGAACGACGATCAGACCCGCCACGGCTAGGAGTCCAGCCAGTACTCCGGCGGCCAGTGCGCGGGACCGGAAGGCACGTTGCAGCTCGCCGAGACCGAGGCGGCGAGCATCGGCAGCCAGGTAGACGGCGGCGAGGAACGCACCGACCGCGACCGCTAGTGCGCCGCAGAGGATCGAGGTGGGGTTGAGCCAGCTGGTCACCAGGTTGCCGGCAGCATTGCCGACCGGGACGCGCCCCGATGCGATGGCCCCGAGCGCCGAACCGAGCATGTAGGGGGTCAGCATCGAGGACAGCCCGAACACGGCGTCGATGACTCGGCGTTCGTGGGGCACGTCGGTGGCCGACTGCAACGCGTAGGCGATGCCGCGGGCGATGATGCCCAGCCCGGCGATCGACAGCGGGATGGTCGACGTGGAGGCGACGGCCCCGATGACGACGGGGTACGCGGTCCAGCCGACAGTGAGGGCAAAGATCAGCCAGACGTGGTTGGCCTCCCACACCGGCGCCATCGAGTGGTGGGCGTGGTCGCGGATCGCCCGTGCGCGCGGGCCGCGGCCGGCGGACAGTTGCCACAGACCGGCGCCGAAGTCGGCTCCGCCAAGCACGGTGTAGAGGGCGAGGCCGGCCAAGATGAACAGCAAGGGAATGGTTGCCAGCATGCCTACTCCAACGCCCGTTCATCCGCGATGAGCGGATCGATCGGCGGCGATGGGTCGCTGAGAGGTAGCGCCGCTTTGGCCAGGCGGCGTAGTGCCCAGAAGAGCGCGATCAGTAGTACGAGGTAGGCGAGGGCGAGCAAGCCGTAGCTGACCGGGATCCCGGAGGCACCGGTGACGGCTTGGTCGGTGCGCATCACCTTGTAGACGACCCAGGGCTGGCGGCCGACCTCGGTGGTCACCCAGCCGGCGATCAGCGCCACGATCGACGCCGGCCCGGCCAGGGCGAGGGCACGGTAGAACCACACGGTCGTCGGGAGCCGGCCGCGGCGCCAACGCACGAGTAGGAAGATCACGGCCAGCAGCGCGAGCAGACTTCCAATGCCGACCATCGTCTGGAAGGCGATGCGCACCACGTTGACCGGTGGTTGGTCGTCGGCTGGGAACGAGTTCAGACCACGGACGGTGGCATCGATGTTATGGAAGGCCAGCAGCGACAGGAGCCTGGGGATGCCGATGCCGTACTCGACGTGACCGTTGGTGTACCAGCCGAGCAGGTGTTCCGGCGCTCCGCGGGTGGTCGGGCCGAGCCCTTCCAGCGCGGCGAGTTTGATCGGTTGGTTGATGGCCACGTCGCGGGCGGCCCAATCCCCCACGAGCACCTGTAGCGGGGAGGCAACCGCGGCAGCGGTCAGCGGCACGGCCAGCGCGATGCGTTCGTAGCGGCCCCACCGCCCGCGCAGGCGGCCGATGGCGTAGCAGCCGGCGACCAGGAAACCAGTCACCATGTAGCCAGCCAGATACATGTGCACCAGCTCGTGCCAGAAGTAGCTGTTGGCGAATAGGGCCTGGAACGGATGTGCGTCGGTGACCTTGCCATCGACGAGGGTGAAGCCCTGAGGGTGGTTCATCCAGCCATTGACCGTGATCACCATCAACGAGCCGAGCACTCCGGCCACCGCAATCGGCACCCCGGACAGGAAATGCAGCCGGGGGGAGAGCCGGTCCCAGCCGTAGACGTAGATGCCGATGAAGATCGCTTCGAGGAAGAACGAGAAGCCTTCGATCGCGAAACCCAACCCGAAGACGCTGCCGAACGTCGAGGTGAACGCCGGCCATAGCAGGGTCATCTCGAAGCTGAGGATCGTGCCGGTCACCACCCCCGCCGCGAATAACGTGACCAGTACCTTCGTCCACCGGCGGGCCAGCGTCTTGAACAGCTCGTCGCCGGTACGCAGGTAGCGCCACTCAACGAACAAGATGAACGCCGGAAAGGCGATCCCGAAACACACCAGCGGGATGTGCACCATGAACGACAGCGCCTGCATCTGCCGGGCCTGCAGCAGATAGCTCTGCTGTACCGCGGTCAGGCCCGGCACAGCGTCCGCAGCGATCATCACCACCATCGTCCTTCCGGCACCGACTCCGCAATGCCTCCGACCCGCTCGCCCTGGAACAACAGGTGTGCTTCACGCTCATCATCGCTGCCCGCAGCGTGCTCATCGTCTACCGCCCGCTGCTCAAACGCATCGAAGCAGCGGGACTGATCACCCGAACCCGAGAACCCAGCAACGAGCGACAACTACGCATCGAACTCACCGACCGAGACACCGGCAGCCTGTAAGCCCGCATCCACCGCATGACCTAGTGACGGGCGAATTGCTCACTGGTTGAGCATGGCGACGACGGCTGCGGCAGCCTGCAGCAGGGTCTGTTCGGTGTGGGCGGCTTGCTCGCGAAGCGCGGCGTAGGCGGCGTCAGCGGTGACGCTGAGTTGTTGCATGAGGACGCCGATGGCGACCTGGATGCGGTGCTGGACGTCGAGGGCTTCAACGAGGGCGGTGAGCAGCTCGCTGCTGCCGGCATCGGCTTGCCCGCTGAGGTCAGGGCCTTGCCCGACCTGGCCGCCGCCCGCCTGGTGGAAGTCGAAAATCTCCAGCAGAGCCCGGCTGAGAGGAGCCAGCGCCTGGCCATCGTGAGCGTAGAGGTTGAGTGCGCCGATGGGCTGCCCGCTTCCGGCGAACAGCGGGACGGACAGCGAGGCTTGCAGACCGAGTTCCGTAGCAGCGTAACGAAACCCTGGCCAGGTCATGGTCGTGGCGATGTCCGCAGCCACGGGGATTCCGGCGTCGAGGGCATCCAGGCAAGGTCCGGCGTCGTCGGCGTACTGGGCTTCGTCGACGGCAAGCGCCACCTGGTTGGAGAGAGCGACGGTGGTCGGCGCACCGGAGCGTCGCGCGGTGATCGACGCGTAGTCAACCGGCCCGACGCGGGCCGCGGCCAGGGAGGCGATGACGGTCAGGGCCTGGTCGATACCGGAGGTGTCATCGGGCGTCCCGGCGAGGGCGGTGATCGCGTCATAGAGGGGGCGGGCCGACGGCGCTGTTGTCACGACCGAGCCCTACCCATTCTTCAAGCGAGCCCGCGCTGCTGAAGTGTGATGGCAGACCCTGATACGGACCTCATCGGTGCGGAGGCGAACGTTCACATCGCGCGGGGTCGGGACGGCAGCAGGCACGGCGACGTCCGATGGGACTTGGCGGAATGCCTACGGCGCCTGCTCGTCGCCCACCTGCCGTGGTAGCCGCGCCTGCCGGGCGTCGATGATGAGGACTTTGCCGATAGCGCCGTGGTGGGCGTATCGGGCAGTCCTCGGCGGCCCGGTTGGGTCGGCCATCACCATGACCGGGGTGTCGACGGGCAGGTCGCGCAGGCTTTGCCGCAGCGTGCCGACGGTGAGCGTGTAGGACCGGTCGCCCGGGTGATCCGCTCCCGCGATATTCGAGTCATGCGCCGGCAACGACTCGTCGGGGTGGGTGCTCATGGGCCTTCCTGTTGATGTCGCGCCAGGCCTGGATGCCTGGACGGCCGCCAAGGGCCAAGAGCTCTGGAAGCCCTTAGCCGGACGAAGGGTGTGGTCATGTCTTCGTCGACTCCTCCGATCGTGTTGGGTTATCGGGGTTGTCCGTCCACGGGGTGTGGAGCATCGCGGCGGGTAGCGCCGCGCGGATCGCGGGTTCGTCCGTCCAGACCGTCAGCGGGTTGGTGTGGCCGCGGCTGTGGCGATGGCGCTGAAGGGCTTGACGCAACAGGGTGATGGCTCCGGGGGCATAGCCGCTGCTTGTCACCCGCACCACGACGGCAAGTTCGGGTTGCACGACCAGCGCGCGCAATGCGTCGTCGAGCCTGCTGACCGTCGGTTCGTCGAGGAAGCCGTCCAGATGCAGCCACCAGGTTGTGCCATCGACCGCAAGGTCGATCCGGCTCGTGTGGCCAGTATCAGTGGTCACGAGGCATCCCGGATGGCCTCCCCCGCCCGCCTCACACGTTTCACCGAGGCCACCGAATCGGAGGGTGTCCCTGGCCCCCAGCCTGGGGGGTCGATGACCAGGGGCGCTCAGCCGTCGCAGTCCGCCAGCAAGGCAACGGCTGGGCCACGAGTGCGACGTGTAGCCGGTCCCACGCCCTCGCGTCCAACACCGGGTTTCCGCCGACGCCGGCCACGTCGAGCAGGCGCCGGACCGGACGGCTGGCTCGCTCGATCCGCACCGGCGACAGCGCTTGAGTCTGGCGGCGGCGGGTGGCGTCGATCAGCGGCTGCAGTCCGCTGGTGTCCAGAAAAGTTACCTGGCTCAGATCAACATGGATCTCGCCCTGGACCTTGTCGAGGCTGTCCATCAACTGAGCGACGTCGGCGGCGGCGGCCGCGTCGATCTCGCCGGTCAGGCAGACCGACGCGCCACTCCGGCTCATGGCGAGGCCAAGCGTGTAGGCCTTCTGCGGCGTCGAAATGACCCGCAGGGTTGTCTTCGCCCGACCTTGGTGCTGCTCAGCAACACGTCCACAATCGGCGTACGGCCAGCTTGTCATGGCAACTCCAAGCCCACGACCTGTCGGCGATGATGTCGCCGGGCTCCTCACCGAACCGCGCTCCAAACTAAGACCGCGACCGGTGAAAGTCCAGCCGAACCACTGCCACGCCGCGTGCGGGCACTGCTGTCGGCTTCCGGGGCGACAGGCACCGGTCCGCATCACCTTGGGTGCGGCCGCCCCGGCACAGCACCCGAGTACGGTGGGATGACTGAGGGTCTTCTCGTGCTGCCGAGTCTGGTCGTGCCGCCTTTGGCGAACCCAACCGCGCAGGCGTACGCGCCCCGCTGAATGTCTGGCTCTGGTGTCCGACCATGATGGCCTCGATCTGGCTCGTGATCAGCCTGCGATAGACCTGCTGGCCGCCTACGGCGAATTGCAGCAACTACTGATCAGCAGCCCGGACATGGCTGCCTTCCTGGACGAGTTGGCGGTATTAGCCGTTGGGGTGCTCGCCCCGGCCGCATCGTGCGGGATCACGCTTCGGCGCGACCATCAACTGTTCACCGCCGCTGCCAGCAGCCAGCTCGCCAGCCAAGTCGACGAACTGCAATACGGCCGGGGCGTGGGCCCGTGCCTTCAAGCGCTGCACACCGGGCAGATCGTCGTCGTACCCGATCTGGCTGCGGATGACCGATGGGGTGACTACCGGCTGCACGCCATCGCCCACGGCGTGGCGGCTTCCATCTCGCTACCGCTGACCACCGACGCCAGCACCATCGGGGCGATCAACCTCTACGCCACCAGCGCCCACCAGTTCACCGAAACCGAAGTCGACCGGGTCACCGCCTTCGCCCGGCAAGCATCCGGCGCCGTCTCGCTGGTGCTGCGCCAGGCGGACCAATCCCGGCTACACGGACAGTTCCGCGAGGCGCTCGCGGCCCGCGCCATCATTGACCAAGCCCTCGGTCTGATCATGGGCCAACGCCGCTGCACAGCCGGCGAAGCCTTCACTGTTCTGCGCGAAGCCTCCCAAAACCGCAACGTCAAACTCGCCGCGGTTGCCGCCGATCTCATCGTCACCGCCACTGGGCACCCACCCGAACCACCACGACCATTCGGCGATGGCCGTTAGCTTTCTGCAGATCGTCATGCACAGAAATTGGGGTAGGAACGCTCGCGCGAGTAGGAGCTTTGGACGCCCTCTCGACATGGGCGTTGCGGGGCGTTCCCGGGTGTCAAGTGACGGCGGGCTGAGGGACCCTTCGCCGCACCGGTTCGGGCGGAAGGCGGTCGCGACGAGTAGCGACTCAGGCGGCTGGGGTGCGACGGATCGCACTATGGCCCTA
>DATAVO010000238.1:0-4248 GCA_036267695.1 Frankiaceae bacterium | reverse complement strand
GGACCTATTCCGTCCCGCAGGCCGAGGCGTACTGGGCAACCCAGGACGACTGCGCAACGAAGCCGGCGGTCTCGCACCGGTCGGCCAGTGTGACGCTCACGAGCTATCGCGACTGCCAAGGCGGCGCCAGCGTCGAGCTCTACAGCATCGCCGGCGAAGGGCACGAATGGCCCGGTGGACCCCCGTTGCCGGCCTCGCTGACAGCCATTCTCGGACCACAGACGACAGCGATCAACGCCAACTCACTGATGTGGGCGTTCTTCAAGGGCCATCCCCTGCCGTAGACGGGCTTCCGCGGTCGCCGCTATGGGTGGTGGTGCCTGCTGTGCCGCGGCCGGGCATACACCCGCTGGACGGCTACCCGCGAGCGCGAGCTGGTGAAGCCGGAGTTGCCTGAGTACGACGCCTCGGCAGCCGCCGCCGTCCACGCCGCGCGTGCTCTCTGGCGGATTCGCGTCGCGGTCTCATCCATAGCTGTCGAAAGGCCTATCGCCTACGGCTGCCGGCTCATCGATGCGGCAGTCGCGTCATCACCCCGGGACAGCGCCGCTGGGGAGATCTACTAGCTCGAGCCAGTACCTGGAGAGCGTTTGCATCGCCTGGATGAGCCCGCTCATCGTGCTGGGCTTGGTGATGAAGGAACTGGCGCCGAGGTCGTACGCGCTCGTGACGTCGTCCTCCTCATGCGAAGTTGTGAGCACGACGACCGGGATCTGCCGTAGGGATGGGTCCGACTTGATCTCGGCGAGCGCCTCGTGCCCGTTCTTCCGTGGCATGTGGAGGTCCAGCAGCACCACCCCGGGCCGCGGCGTCGCCGTCGCGTCACCGGCGTGACGTCCCTCGCGACGAAGGTAGTCGAGCAGGTCCTGGCCGTCGAAGACGAACCTCAGGTCGTTCGCGACATGCGAGATCGCGAGCGCGTCGCGCGCCAGCTCCCGGTCGTCCTCGTCGTCCTCGGCCATCAGGATCGTGACCGGCTGCTGGTACTGGTTGTCGCAGCTCATCAAAGCTTGCTCACGATCGGTGAGCGGGCTGCCGGCTTCGGGGAGCAGACGGACGGCCGCGCGGCCGGGCACGCAGGAGCGTGTTGGCGGCGGCCCGCAGCGCGTCGTGCAACTCCTCGTCCGGCGCGTCGGGGTACTGAGCGATGACAGCGTGGACCCCACCGAAGGTCATCGCGACTCGAACCTTCTCGTTCAAGTCGAGCTGGTCACCGAGCAGCATCGCTTCGAGGCGCCCGCGACGCTCATCGTTCTGGGACGCGATCAGCGGGTGCGCACGAGTCGCGAGATCTCGAGTTATGTAGGCGATCACCCGTCGATGGCGCAGCAGATAGTCGAGATATTCCTGCATGAATGCGCGTCGGCGAGCTGGGCTGTCGGCCATGGCCTCGTATGCGTCGAGGAGCTGGTCGATCTCGGTCAGCGCCGGGGCGATCAGCGCTTCCAGCAGGTCGTCCTTCGAGGGGAAGTGGTAGTACAGCGCCGCCTTTGTGAATCCGAGCCGGTCGGCGATCTCCTGCAAGGTGGTTCTCTCGAAGCCGTGCTCTGAGAACAGGCTGAGCGCCATATCGAGGATCCGCCTGCGTGTGTCAGGGACAGCCGCCGTGGGCATCGAGCTCGATAATAACGACTAACTAGCCAGCCGGCTAGCGCTGACCTTCCAGCCAGTAAGCGAGCCAGCCGCGGACCTGGTTCGGCGCAGATCGAGAGCGGCCGTGACACGCGGACTGCAGAGGTCGACCCGTGGCCGGCCAGTGACTGCCCGGGCGCGAGGCGTTGGCGACGCGCCATGCTGACCGCGAGACCAATCCTACGGAGGTCAACGTGGGTACAGAGGCGAGCAGCGATACCGGAACTCCGATTCGAGCCGACCAGCCCGGCGAGGACGGATTCCGGGCGATCTTGTCGGAAGACATCGACTGGGGGCCATTCGCGGCGTTCCCCCCGGTGCCCAGCTTGCAGTCGTCGTGGGCCGGCCGACGGAGCCCGGGCCGTACGTGACCAGAGTCCGAGTCGGCTCGGGCGTGAACTATTCGCGCTTGGAAAGCCGTCGGCCTACCGAGGCGATCAGCAGCGCCAGGGGGATGCCGATCGCAAACTCGGCAGCCTCGACAAGGAGGTGCGGGTCGTTCAGCGCGATGCTGTGGAGGTTGAGGTAATAGATCGCTGTGAGGCCCCAGTCGAGCGCCAGACCGACAGCCAGGGCCGGAGCCCACGGGAGCAGCGCCAGGACGGTCAGCACCGGCGTGATCTTTCCGACGCCGGACTGCTCTCCCAAGAGCGTCAGCTGGTACAGGAGCCAGGCGGCGGCTGGGGCAGGCCACAGCAACCGGCCCGCGGGCAGCTGCCGTTTGGGCCTGGCTATGAGCAACGCGAAACCTGCAGCTTGCAGCGGGACAAGCTGGATGAAGCCGACTGTGGAGATCAACTGGTGCTGGTAGAGGAAGATCGCGAGCCATGCCACGCCGAGCACCCCGGTGATCCGGTTGCGCCGCAGCGTGAACAGGATCAGGATCAGCAGCGGGAGGATGTAGTAGTAGGTGATCGTCAGCGAGGACCCGCCCAGCGAGCCTCCCCAATACAGCTGGGTCCCGACGAAGGAGACCGTGACGCTCATGGCGTCCACCACGGCGAGCCAACACAAAGCGCTGGCCGCTATCTGGCCGATGGGCCGGGTCAGCTCCGTCTTGGCTCTGGCCCGCAGGCCCGACCGAGCCAGCGAGGCCAGCTGCACGAGGTACGCAGTCGACGATGCCTCTCCCGCGTCGAGAAGCGTTCCAACTAGTTCGCGTCCGGCGGCGTCTCGGACATCTCGCGGGTAGAGACGAACAACGAGCCGGCCAATCGCGGCTCTGTTCATGTCGCGAGCGCTCCTGTCGCTCTCAAGCGGGTCCCGACGACGCTTGCGGCACGCGCGAGACGCTTGGTCTCCTCCGCCAACACCAGGCGTCCTGCCGGTGTCAGCCGATAGTCGCGTCGCTCGCGCCCCGACACCACATACGGGTCACCGGCCACAACCAAACCCTCCGCCAACACCCTGTCGAGGATCGAGTAGAGCGTCCCGGTGCTCACCCGAACCGTGCCCTCGGACAACTCAGACGCGCGGCGCATGATCGCGTACCCGTGTACAGGCCCGTCGATCAGCGCGGCCAGCGTGAAGTAGCTCGGGGGTCGAAGTTCCACGCGCAGAACATACGTCGTCTACCGACATGTTGTCAAGCGAGCCATTCCGTCGTCGACGCCATCCCTGGCGCCGCTACCCGCGGCCAGATAGGTGAGAGGTACTTCGTCGCCGACGCGAAAGGCAAGAGGACGACGTGTCCATCACGAAAGCTCTCGCCAGCACCCCCGAGGACTGTCGGCGGAGGGCCGCGTCTCGCTCCTGCCCAGGCATCCGGTCTCCTCTCTTACCTGCAGGACGGCCGACTCGATTCAGTATGGCCTCCGCCGGGTCGACCCATCGTCGCCGAAGCGGTTGTGGCAGCGGGCGGGGCGAGCTTCAAATGCGATCGTCCCGCAGACGCTGGCTGATTCGCGTGCCGTGTTGTGCGCCGCGGCCCGGATGGGAATAGAGTCGGCCGCGTGCCTGCCGGGTGGCGACGACCTCGATTCTTGAGTCGGGAAACCCGTGCCGTCGGCGCCTCCGGCGGCCGTCGATGGGCGCGCCGTCTGGCTGGACTGCTCGGCGTGCTCGCGCTGGGCCCGATCGCGAGCATGATGTGGGCGGGTCCGGCGGCGGCGGCGTCCCCGGTGTTTGCGCCGGTGCCGGGCTCGCCGTTTGGCGACGGTGGCGACCCGTCCGCAGCGGAGTTCAGCCCGTCCGGGAAGCTGCTTGCGACCGTCTACGGCGGCGACTTGGTATCTGTGTTCTCGGTCGGGACGGACGGGGCGCTGAAGCAGGTGACCGGCTCACCGTTTGAGACCAGCGGCGGGCTCGATGACCCGTTCTCGGTGGCGTTCAGCCCGTCGGGTGGGCTGCTCGCGACCGCCAACGAAACCAGCTCGGTGTCGGTGTTGTCGGTCGGGACGGGTGGGGCGCTGACCCCGGTGGCGGGCTCGCCGTTTACAACCGGCGGCGTCAACGACCCGAACTCCGTGGCGTTCGGCCCGTCGGGTGGGCTGCTCGCGACCGCGAACTACCTCGGTAATTCGGTGTCGGTGTTCTCGGTCGGGGCTGGCGGGGCGCTGACGGCGGTGACCGACTCTCCGTTTACGACCGGCAGCAGCAGCAACCCGGTCTCGGTGG
>DATAVO010000237.1:0-2322 GCA_036267695.1 Frankiaceae bacterium | reverse complement strand
CGCCGTCCTCTGCACCGCGATCGTGGCCGTTGTCGGCCTCATCGTTGGCTGGAAGCCCGGCGGCAGCGCGCTGGCGACGCTCGGCGGCTTCGGCGTGTTCCTGCTGTTCAGCTACGCGCTGTCCTGGGTCTGTGCCTGCCTGGGCATCATCTCCAAGGACTCCGAATCGGCGCAGGGAATCGGCCTGATCGTCCTCTTCCCCCTGTCGTTCGTCTCCAATGCGCTGGTGCCCACCCAGCACATGCCGGCGGTGCTGCGCACGATCGCGAACTGGAACCCGGTCAGCGCGGTGACCGCCGCCAGCCGCCATCTGTTCCAGAACCCCAACCCCTCGGCCTCGATCCACGCCTGGCCGATGCAACATCCAGTCGCCGCCTCGCTGCTGTGGTCGGTCGTCCTATTGACGGTGTTCGCTCCGCTGGCGGCGTGGCTGTACCGGCGGCGCACGGCGAAGTAGCCCCGGTGACCGACGCTCACCGGCGCTGCTGCGCCGAGAGCCGGCCTACTCGGCCGGCTCCCAGGGTCCTACGCCGTCGCCTCGGGGTCGAGCGTCAGCGAGACGGAGTTGATGCAGTAGCGGTCGCATCCGCCCGGCCCGTCGGGGAAGACGTGGCCGAGGTGGCCGCCGCAGCTGGCACACGTCACCTCGGTGCGGCGCATGAAGAGGCTGTTGTCGGCGTGCAGCCCGACGTTGGCGGCGACTGCGGGGTCGGTGAAGCTCGGCCAACCCGTGCCGGAGTCGAACTTGGTGTCAGACGAGAACAGCTCGGCGCCGCAACCGGCGCAGCGATACATGCCGTCATCCTTGGTGTGGACGTACTCGCCACTGAACTGCCGCTCGGTGCCCTTGCGCCGCAGGACCTCGTACTGCTCAGGCGTCAGCTGCTCGCGCCACTTCGCCTCGGTTGTCTTGTCGCGTGTTGCCATCGTTTCTCCTGTTTCGGGTTTACGCTGGTTTTGACCCCAGAGGGCGCGGAAACGATTCAGCGGGTCGCGGTGGGGCGAGGCAATCCTCAACCGTTTGGAATCGGCGAAGGTCGACGCAGCGCTGCTCCCCCGTCATCGCTAGATGAAGTCGTTGCCCGTGAGGACGGAGACGAACGGGACGAATGGAACGATCGCGGCGATCGCCCAGGTGAGTTTCGGGTTGGTGGTCCGAGCGTACCCCGCTGCCGTCCGTTCACCCCTTTGACGTGTGGGCCACCAACGGCCTGATGGGCGACGCCGGAAAGTGGGCGCGGGCCCGAACAGGATGACCGCCGCAAATTGCGAAATGCTGTCGAGATCGCGGAGCAATCGCCGACTCAGGCCAGCGAGTCCAGGTGGGCGCGCAGGCCTGCGACGCACATGGCCTGAAACGACGGCTGATCGCCCCCTGCCGCCCCGGCGTCGAGGTCGCACAGCCATCGCACAGCGACCAGTAACTCCGCGTCGTGCGCAACCTGCTCTGCATTGACGTTCGGCACCCGATGGGCAACCTCGTCACGGACGCGAGCATCGAAGAACAGGCCGATGACGGCTAGGTCGAAGTCGGCGTGTGAAAGGCAGGCATCACGCCAGTCCAGCACGGCGGTGATCTGCCCGCTGGTCGGGTCGTGCAGGACGTGCTCGGGTTTGAGGTCGGCATGCGCAAGTGCGTCGGGCACCGTGTGCTGATGGTGTGGCCCGGTCTCATAGCCGCGCCATAGCGCCTCGACACGGGCGACGGCCTCGCTACCGAGCTCCGCGGCGTGCCGGCGATGCAGCTCACGTTGGCTTGGATGCCCGAAACCCTCGTGGGGACGCACTTGGACGCCAGCCGCACGAGCGCGGTCAGACGGGAACCCGCGCAGCCCGTCGACCGCGCCGGCGAGTTCATCCAAGACACGGGCGCGCGCGCTGTCCGACAGCGCGGCCAGCGCAGCGAGACTCAGCGGCACACATCCGCCCCAGCATCGCACCGCTTAGCCCCGGTCGAGGACCCCAAGGCCGGCGATGACCTGGCCATCTCGCCGCCCGACCAGGAGTCATCTGAGCCGGCGCTGCCATGATCCGCTGCAAAGGAGATGCTGATGAGCACCGCAGCACCACAGCCGCTGACGCCGACGCGGGTTGCTGACCGGGCGACCTATGCCGTCGCGGGCGGCAACCATGTCACGCTGCTGCTCGACCGCAGCCAGACCGGGGCCGCGCTTGACGTAATCGAAGTCCTGGCGCAGCCCGGCGGCGGTCCCCCGCCCCACCGACACGCCTTCGCGGAATGGTTCCGCATTCTCGAGGGTCAGCTCACGCTCGCCGAGGAACGCGATGGAACCATCGTGTGCACCAGCACACTCGACCCCG
>DATAVO010000236.1:0-2581 GCA_036267695.1 Frankiaceae bacterium | reverse complement strand
GCTCGGTACCTCCGGGACAACCGGCACCCCCAAGATCGTCATGCGCACCGCAAACGCGAGCCTCGCGATGGCGCGCAACGTCACCTCACGCACGCACGTCGACGACCGCGACGTCGTGCTGCTCGCGGCCCCTCTGGCCGGAGGGATCGGCTACTTCAACGGACTCTGCACCGCCGTCGAGCACGGATGCGCGGTGATCCTGACCGCGAGCCTCGCGGCCGACGAGCTGGTGCGGCTGATCGAGCGCCACCGGGCCACCGTGCTGCAGACGGTCCCGACGATCATGCGCAGGCTGGCCGAGTCCCTGGTCGCGGACCGGGCCGACACGAGCAGCCTGCGACTGGTGCAGAGCGGCGGCTCCTACCTGGACCCGGTCACCGCCTCGCGCTTCGAGACCCGGTTCGGCTGCCAGGCGATCAGCGCATACGGCGCCGTCGACGTCGGCACCGCGACGATGGTCGACGGCGTCAGCGACACCGCCGAGCACCGCTGGGAGACGGTCGGCCGTCCCTACGAGGATCCGCTCTGCGAGCTGGTCGTGCTCGGTGAGGCCGGCAGGCCGGTGCCCAACGGCGAGACCGGTGAAGTGGCGATGCGCGGACCGAACACCGCGCTCGGTTATTACCAGGACGACGCGGCGACCGCGGCGCTGTTCGACGAGCAGGGCTGGGGACACTTCGGCGACCTCGGGCGGATCGACGACGAGGGATATCTGCGGATCACCGGCCGCGTGAAGGAGATCATCAACCGCGGGGGCAAGAAGCTCTCGATCGAGGAGATCGAGAGCCACCTCCGCGGGTTCCCCGGTCTCCGCGACGTCGCCGCCGTCGCCTTCGACGACCCCGATCTCGGTGAGCGATGCGCGGCAGTCGTCGTCTGCGAGCCCTGGCTCAGGCTCACGCTCGGCCAGCTGCGCGCCTACCTCGCCCAGCGCCGGGTCCCCAAGTCGCTGTGGCCCGAGCGGGTGATCAACGTCTCGGACCTGCCCGTCTCCGCAAACGGGAAGGTCCTGCGCAGGCAGCTGCGCGCGATGATCGCCGCGCGAGATGCACGCTGAGGCCGCTAGTGGGTCCCATCCCAAGGTTTGACCGGAAATGAGTTCATGCGGCGACCCGGTGTCTGCGTTCCAGGGCGGCGATCCGGCGGTCGTGATCGCGTCCGTTGCGGTAGGTGACATGGTCGGCCAGCGCTCTTTGGGCGGTGTTCCAGTCGGGGTAGTCGGTGTTGTTGAAGACGAACTCTTGGATCGGGCGGAAGTGGCTCTCGATCCGGTTCAGATAGCTGGCGTAGGTGGGGGTGGGAACGAGCTCGATCCGGTTGGCGGCCGCGTAGGCGCGGATGTCAGCGGTCCAGTTGGCCGACAGGTTGTCCTGGATCCAGTAGAGCTTTTGGCGGGCGGGATAGACCGCGCGGATCGTGCGCATGAACCCGAGGTTGTCGATCCCGCGTCGGCGCGGGCGCATCCGAGCCCACAGCCGGTCGCGGTGCACGTCCAGCGCGCCGAAGACGTAGCGGATCCCGTGCTTGCGGTTGTAGGTCGCGCGCAGCCGCTCCGGGCGGGTGCGAGGCGCCCAGCCGGCGCCCTGGATCGGCTTCAGACTGATCGGTCCCATCTGATCAAAGCTGATCACCGGTCCGTCAACCGGCTGCGCGGCATAGAGCTCAAGCACTCTGGCGGCGCGGGCCTCATAGTCGGGATCGGGGCTGGCCTTCCAGGAGCGGGTGCGCTGAAACGACAGCCCGGCCTGCTGCAGCAGCCGCCACAGATGCATCGCAGAGATCATCAGACCGTCGTGGGCCAGATAGGCCGACAGCCGGTCCAGCGACCAGCGGGTCAACGGCACCCCTTGGGTGTCGGGGCGGGCACCGGCCACCGCGACCACCCGCTGGCGCTGCTCGGCGGTGATCCGGCGGGGACGCCCGCCCCGATAGTCAGGGCGCAGACTGTCAAACCCCTGCTCGTTGAACTCGTGGATCACCTTGCGCACATGGCTGTCGTCGGTCAGCCACATCCGCGCGATCTGCGGCACCGGCGTCTGGACGTTCGAGGCCAACAAGATCGCCGCACGGATCCGGGTCGACTGATGCTCCGCACGCGTCGACATGCGCTTCAGCCGCGTCGCCTCCTGATGCGAGAGCGAGCGGACGAACACTTCCGGGGGACGCATCACCACCTCCACGATCGAGATGCATCCCCATTCGCCACGCACGGCGAGTTTCCGGTCAAACAATCCGGTTGGACCCACTAGGCGACGGCCGCCACGAATTGCACTTCCACGATGGCTCGCGCGTTGCCACCGACCTCCTCGTCGGCGCCGAGGGCACCTGGTCAAAGGTCCGCTCCCTGCTCTCCGATCAGACGCCCACCTACTCCGGAATGAGCTACGTCGACGTCTACCTGCACGACGTCGACCGCCGCCACCCCGCGATCGCCGAAACGGTCGGCGAGGGCGCGCTCGATGCCCTGATCCCCGGTAAGGGGTTTCTCGCCCACCGCGAAGCCGGGGACGTCATCCACACCTACGTCGTGCTTTCCCGCCCGCTGCACTGGTTCGACGACATCGACTTCGCCGACGCTGAC
>DATAVO010000235.1:0-28704 GCA_036267695.1 Frankiaceae bacterium | reverse complement strand
CAACCGCCGGGCGCAAGGCTTCGACTGCGCGGGGAGTAAACGCCCGGCTGATGAGCTTGCGAACGCGTGTGTGCGCCGCGCCATCCTGCGACATCATCCAGGTGTCCATCAGCAGCCGCAGCGGTCCTTCGGATAGGCCTAGCGAGTCCGGAACCCCGCGCCCGGAACGCATCGCCGGATCGCGCAGCAAGCTGACCGCGTCGTCATATCGGGTGACGTACCAGTAGCCGAACGGCGTCGGCAGCACTGGATCGTTTTCTCTGATGCGGGCGAAAAAGGGGTGCGGGTCATCGCGCACGCTCGGGTCGAAGAAGTCGTAGTCCGGTACCGAGCTATCCGCCATGGCGGCGCCTCCACTGACGATGTTTGGCATCAGCCCTCCGCACCGAGCGGTCGACCGGATACTCGCTACGATCCTGGCACTACCAGCGCAACGGCCAGCGGAAGGGCGCGCCCATGCTCCTCGAAGGTCGGGTTGCGATCGTTTCCGGAGCCGGCGAAGGCCTGGGTCGCTCGATCTGCCGGCGGTTCGCCGCCGAAGGCGCTCGCCTCGTTGTCGGCGACCTGGAAGCCGACGCCGTCGAGGCAACCGTCGCGGCCATCATCGCCGCGGGTGGCGAGGCCGTCGGACAGGTCACCGACATCACCGACCGCGCCCAGTGCGAGGCGCTCGTCGACCTGGCGGTGCAGACTTTCGGTGGGGTTCACATCCTGGTCAACGACGCCTACGAGGGCGGGGACTACCAACGCTTCGAGGATGCCGACCTGGCCAGTTGGAAGGGCACGGCGGAGGTCAACATCTGGGGGACGCTCGGACTCACTCAGGCCGCGCTGCCACAACTGAGAGCGGCCGCCGACGGACGCGTCGTGATGATCTGCACGCACGGCGTCGACGTCATCCAGCCGACGTTCGGCGCCTACACCGGCTCCAAAGCAGCACTTGGTCATCTGACTCAGGTACTCGCCGCCGAGCTCGGCAGTGCCGGCATTCGCGTCAACGCCGTCTACCCGGGCCCCATTGTCGGCCCCGCCCTGTTGGCGTATCTCGAGAGCGAGGCCGTCAGGCAGGACATCGCTGTCGAGGAGGTCCATCGCGAATTCGCGGCTAAAAACTCGCTCAACTATCTACTGACTCCCGACGAAATCGCCGGCTCCGTCGTCTTTTTCGCATCGGACCTCGCCCGGCCGGTCACCGGACAGGCGCTCTACGTGAACGCCGGAGAGTCTTTCCACTGACCGCCTGGCGAAGACGCGTGGCCAAACAACCGACCGCGCGATTATTCGTAGACGATCACGCCACGCACGTTGACACCGGCGACCAGGTCGTCGAAAGCCCGGTTGATTTCATCCAAGCCGTATCGGCGGGTGATGAGGTCATCGAGGGGCAACCGCCCGGCACGATAGAGGTCCAGCCAGCGACGCGCGTCGCGCTGCGGATTGGCACCCCCGTACGTCGTGCCGGTGAGCGTGCGCTGCCGCCCCACGAGGGCGCTTGGGGACAGCGGGATGCTGTCGAGCCCCTTCTCGGTGATGCCGACGACGACGGCGATGCCCTCCGGTGCCAAGGCGTTGACCGCTGCCGCCACCAGCGGGCCGCGGATGACATCGGTGGTTAGCAGCACCTTGTCCAGGCCGCGCCCGTTGGTCGCCGCGAGAGCCGCGGTCACCAGATCGCTCTCGCGGGCGTTGACGAACTCGGTGGCCCCAAAACCGAGTGCGATCGCGCCTTTGTGGTCGGCGATGTCGACGGCGAGAATCTTGCCGGCGCCTGCGAGCGCCGACCCGAGGAGCGCGGCGGCGCCGACGCCGCCGATGCCGACGACGGCGACGGTGTCCCCGGGCGTCACTCGGGCGATGTTGATCGCCGCGCCCAAGCCGGTCGACACACCGCACGACACCAGGGCCGCGGTCACGAGATCAACGTCGGTCGGCACCTTGATCAGATTGGTTGTCGGGGTCACGGTGTGGGCGGCGAACGTGCCGAGCCGCAGGGGTGCGGCGATCGGGTCCCCTGCAGTGGTGTGCATGCGGTAGCCGCCGTCCGCGTAACGGCCGTCGAAGGTCATGCCGTTCGCACAGAAACTGGTCTGGCCGCGGCGACATGCCTCGCAGTTGCCACAGGTGGCGACGAATGTCTGGATGACGTGGTCGCCGATTGCGTAACCGGTGACCCCGGGGCCCACCGCCTCGACGACGGCCGCCCCCTCGTGACCGGCAACCGCCGGCATGGAGACCGGCAGGTCGCCCTGACGCACATGCAGGTCGGACCCGCAGATCCCAGCCGCGACCATCCGCAACCCGACCTCTCCTGTGCCGGGCCGTTCGACTTCGATCTCCTCAACCCGCAGCGGCTCGTCGAAGCCGTACGTCACCGCAGCCTTCGTACGCATTCGGCGGCCTCCTCGTAATGGCGACGGAGCGGGTCAGTTGAGACGAGTGTGCCCCTCCTCCGTCACCGGAGCGCCCTGGGCACCCGATCGTGATCGCCGGGTGAACCGAGCTGCGCGAGAGAGCACCGGAGCATCGTGTTGGCCGGATCCGGCGGCCGAAACAACCAGTTGCCTCTTCGGGACGAATACCTCATGTGGAGGAAAGCGCGGGCCGGGCCCGACAACTCGAAAACGGCACAGCCAACGGGAGTGACGACAGCGCCACCTCGCCGCCTGCCCAATCACATTCCCCGTTCGACGGCCAGCGAGGTCGGCTGATGCGCGCGCTTCAGCCCGACGTTCGGCACGCGGTGATCCTGGCAATCGAGCATGTCACCGCCATGTCGCTGTCCGAGGTCCCCGTCGAATTCGTGCCGCTGGATCCTCCACGCGGCAGAGATCGCGCACAAGCTCTGCTGGACGCGTTGCTCTTGCTATGCCAACAGCTCGTACACGACCTGTGCGAAGCCGAAAGCATGGACCCTGTTGCTGTCCTTCAACGCGTCACCGCTGAGGTCGCCGGCTACTAGACAAGGCGCATCCTTCAGAACCAAGCGCTCCGGAAAGGAGACCCCGATGGGTGAACCCCTGCAGGCAATCCCAGGCGCCACGCCGCCAGCGCCCACGACGAAGGCGGAGCAGGCGATAGCCGCCGTCGTCATCATCTGGGTCGGCGCGCTACTGGCCCTGCTACCAGCGATGGTGACATCGAGCGGTCCCACCATCGCCGCCTGCTTGATCTCCTTTGCCGCTGCGCCGCCGGTGCTGCTCGTTCTGCTGGGAGCCACACGTGTGCTGCATCGTTCCGGTGACCCAGCCACCGCGCGAGGAAGTTCCTGACACGGCGAAGTCAGGGAAAAGCCGTCGATAATTGATGCAGATCGTGCCTGTGCGTGCCGAACATTCGATCCGCAGCTTGACCGGTCATCTCAAGGACGTGCGCCACCACGCCGATCGTGTCGTTGGTGTGCCTTCGATTCCTCTTCCTACTCATCTCGCGAGTCGGCGTTTGGCTGCGTCTGTCGCGCCGTGAGGAGTCCTGGAAATCCGCCGAGATCTTGCTGCTGCGTCATCAACTGACCGTGCTGATGCGCCAGCACCCTGCCCGGCCGAAGATGACGTGGGCAGACCGGGCTTTGTTCGCAGTCCTACTTTCGGTCGTCCCCCACCCGAGGCGAGCCGGCCTCAAGCTGTTCGTCACGCCGCAAACCGTGCTTCGCTGCATCGCGACATCGTGTGGCGCCGCTGGGCCCGCAAATCCAAACACAAGCGACCCGGCCGGCCAGCCACTCACCGCAACATCCGGGGGCTGGTCATACGCCTAGCGAAAAGAGAATCCTGCCTGGGGTTATCGCCGCATCCACGGCGAACTCCTCGGCCTCGGCATTCGGGTGGCCCCGTCGACCGTGTGGGAAATTCTGATAGCTGCCGGGATTCCACCAGCCCCCCGCCGCGCCGGACCAACGTGGGCGCAGTTCCTGCGGGGTCAGGCCGGCGCGATCCTGGGCACCGACTTCTTCACCGTCGACCTTCTCAACGGCAGCACCGCCTACGTGTTGGCCGTGATCGAACATGCCACCCGCCGGATTCGGATCTTGGGTGTCACTGCGCATCCGAGCAACACCTGGGTGACGCAGCAGGCCCGAAACCTGCTGATGGACCTTCAGGACAACGCCGAAGCGGTGAAGTTCCTCCTTCGTGATCGAGATACGAAGTTCACCGCCGCATGGGACGCGGTGTTCACCGCCGCCGGCATCCGCACCGTCCGTAGTCCAGTGCAGGCACCACGTGCAAACGCGATCATGGAACGGTGGATCGGCGGCTGCCGCAGAGAAATCCTCGACCGAACCCTGATCTGGAACCAGCGGCACCTGCTGCGAGTCCTGAGCGAATACGAAACCCATCACAACGAGCACCGTCCACACCGCTCACTCGACCAGGCCGCACTCCTTAGACCTCTTCCAGAGCCGGTGGACCATCAGGACCCCCGCCGAATCGATCGTCAGGACAGGATCGGCGGCGTCATCCACGAATACACCCGAGCCGCCTAACGTAGGACGACGTTTTCGGCACCTACAGGCCTCCGGCTCAGGCAGAGCAGCCTCGAATAGCCGGCCTGACGGGCCGCCTATCCGTTGTTGTCCGTCGCTAAGTCCACGCGAAGTCCACGAAACCTCATTTGGGCTGGATTCCGAACCGCCAACCCCAGTCCGAGAGAGTGCAAACCTGCAGGTAGCGGAGGCGGAGAGGAATCGAACCTCCCTGACCGAGGTCCTCGGTCACAACGGTTTTGAAGACCGCGCCGCCCACCAGGACGGATACGCCTCCCTCGGGGCGCTCGTCTATCCGCTCGCGAGATCGCGAACGTACCTCACGCCATGTGGACGCCGCCGTTGGGCCGCAGCACCTGGCCGGTCATGAAGCGTGACGCGTCGGCAGCCAGGTAGAGCATGGCGTAGGCGATGTCCGTCGGGTCGCCGGTGATGCCGAGCGGTGACTGGCTGCCGCGGGCGCCGAGGAGCTCGCCTCGCTTGGGCTCGTCGATGCTCCCGTCGGGGTTGGTCCAGTTGCGCATCGTCATCGGAGTTTCGACGAAGCCGGGCGCCACCGCGTTGGCCCGGACGCCCTTGGGTCCGAGCTCCGTGGCAACGATGCGGGTGAGCTGGATGACGCCCGCTTTGCTGACGCCGTAACACGAGAGGGTCGGCGCGGGCATCTCGCCGCCGGCCGAAGCGACGTTAACGATGGAGCCACGTCCGGCAGCAGACATCACGCGACCGGCGGCGGCACAGCCCCAGAAGACACCCTTGAGGTTGACCGCCAAAACGGCGTCGAGATCCTCTTCGGTCGTGTCCACCACGAGCGAATTCCTAATGATTCCAGCGACATTCGCCCATACGTCGACCCGGCCGGTCGCACGTATGGCAGCCCGAGCGAGGTCGTCGACCGAGGACTTGACGCTCACGTCGGTCGGGACCACGGTCGCCTTTCCGCCGGCGGCGGTGATGGTTTCCAGCGTCTCCTTCAGGCCATCCTCGGCTCGGTCGGCGAGCACGACGTGAGCCCCGGCGGCCGCGTAGGTGACGGCTGTCTGGCGACCGATGCCCATAGCGGCACCGGTCACCACTGCCGTTCGCCCTTCTAACGCAAAGGCTTTTGCCACTTCAGCCGACGCGTCCGACTGCTCCGAAGCTGCCGCGTATCGCAGCCCTGAAATCAGGTCCATCAGACGCGAGCCGTCGCCTCGACGCGGTGTCCCCGCTCTTCGAGCTTGGGAAGAACGTTCTTGGCGAGCAGTTCAAGAGTGCGCATGACCTTCTCGTGCGGAAGGTCACCGAATTGCACGTAACAAAGCAGTTCGTCCACGCCGACCGACTCATAGCGCAGGATCTTCTCCAGGCACTCGTCAGGCGTCCCGATGATGATCATGTCTTCCTTCTGGTAATGCTCGACCGGCACCTGGCCGGCGATGATCGGCTCGAGCAGCGGGAAGACCTTCTTCTGCTCTTCCTCGCTGAGCATGGGCAGCTCCCACTGCAGCGTGAATTCGGCGAGGTGCTTGTACCACCAGTTCACCGAGTCCCACAGGCCGTACGCCGTTGCCTCGTCGGCGTCGTCGTAGCAGTGCACGAGTGTGTAGACGCCGACCCGGTTGTTGCGGACGCGGGTCAACATGTCTTCAGGACGCGCCATCGACTGTGCCGTGCGGTACGCGCGGATGACGTCAGCCATTTTCTCGACCGGCTGCAGCAAGGCGAAGGACAGCAGCCCCAGGCCGAGCTCCCCAGCGCTGACGGCGCTCGTCTCGGACGCAGCGGCCTGCCACACCGGCGGATGCGGGTCCTGATACGGCTTCGGGGTCTGGACCCGCTCCGGGAAATGCAGGTTCTCGCTGTCGTAGGAGAACCTCTCGGACTCCCACATCTGCACGACGATCTCGATGGCCTCGCGCCAGTGCAGCCGCGAACGGTCATCGCTCGGGACGCCGAATGCGCCTTGCTCCATGGGCGTGGAGCGGCCGGTCCCCCACTCGACCCGGCCATGGGACAGGACGTCGACCGTCGCCACCTTCTCGGCGAGGCGCGCCGGGTGGATGAAGCCGAAGGGCGTCAGGGTGACGCCGAAGCCGAGCTTGATCTGCTCGGTGCTGAGCGCGAGCCCCCCGAGGATGGCCTCGTTGCACGGCGACGCGGAACGACCTTCGCGGAAATGGTGCTCCACCACCCAGGCCGTGTTGAAGCCGAGCTTGTCGGCGTACTGGATCTCCGCGATCGCCTCGTCATACGTGCGCTGCTCGGCGTCACGCTGGCCGTACGGGTGAGGCTTGTCCCATGGCCCGATCTTCGGCTGGAACTCATAGAGCAGATCGAGCTTCACGGAAACCTCCTGGTTTTGCAATAATGAATGGTCCTTCGCAATGAAGCACCGGGAGCGTACATGGCACGTCCTGCACTGTCAGCCGCCAGGGCAGTCGCCGTGCTCAACTTCCTCGCCGCTCATCCGACCGAGGGGTTCACGCTCTCAGACATCGCCGCGCGCCTCGGCATCAACCCGGCCTCCGCGCACGCGCTGCTGGCGGTTCTGACCGATGCCGGCTATCTCGCCCGCAACCCCCGGCTACGCACTTTCGCCCTCGGCCCCGCGGTCGTCAGCTTGGGCACTGCGGCGCTCGAGGCGCATCCGGCGATCGACGTCGCCCGCGATACCGCCCGCGAGATGGCCCGCGAAACCGGTCTGGAAGTCGCCATCACGGCCATCGCTGGGGACCACATCGTCTTCCTCGCCAAAGCCGGAGAGCCCTCGGCCCGCGGCGTCCCCGTCCACATCGGGCAGCGGGTCCCCTTGCGTCCGCCCATCGGTTCGGTCTTCGTTGCCTGGGGCGGTGCCGAGGCATGGCTCGCCCAGGCGGATGCTCCGGACCGGCTCCGCGAGGTGCTCGAGACGGTGCGGCAACGCGGCTACTCCGTCGCGCTCGAAGCCGAGACCCGCCAGCAGCTCGGGCATGCGCTCAACGACCTCGCCGGCCACCCCTCCGACGATCGGCTGAATTCCAGGGTAGGCGAGCTCGTCAGCGGTCTCAGCGAACGCGAGTACCAACTCGCGCAGGTCGACCCCGATCGCCTCTACGAGGTGTCCATGATTGCCGCGCCCATCTTCGGGTCCTCTGGTCAGGCTGCGCTGGCCATCACATTGCAAGGATTCGACCACGGGCTCTCCGGCGGAGAACTCACAGCTCTAGGCGAACGCCTGCGGGACGTTGCCCTCGTCGTCACCAAACGCACTCGCGGACGAGTACCGGCCTGAACCATGTGTCGATTCGGCGCCATCCCATACGTCGGCGAGGTGAGTGCCGTCCGGTGCCTCACCGACACCCGCAGGACACCATGCGAGGACATCGACAACGCGTTGGAGGAGGCAAAACGCCTGGGCGGCGAAGTGATTACGGAGCCCTACCGCATTCCGGGGCTCGCGTTCGCCCTCATCGCCGACCCCAGCGGCAGCGTCGTCCGACTCGCCCAGCAGCCCTGAGCTAGGCCCGGGTGGCCACTCCCAGGCTGAACGCGCCGACGGCCTTGGGGCCCTTCTCGTAGAACGTGTCCAGCTCGGTGATGCTGAAGCCGGCGGCAGTGATCATCTCGGCGATCGGCCGGGTGAGATGGCAGCCGCCGGCAAGCCGTTTCTGCACCGGCTCGATCCGCCGCTGCCATTTCTGCACCGCAGGATCAGGTGCCAGACCGTGCTCGACGAAGTGCAAGCTGGCTCCGGGTTTCAGGACGCGGTGCACTTCGCGGAGCGCCGCGTGCGCGTCAGGAATCGTGCACAGCGTGAAGGTCGAGAGCGCCGCATCGTGCGACGCGTCCTCGAACGGCAGCTTCTGCCCGTCCAAGCCGGACCGCTGCACCGGCACTGTGGAGGCGGCCAGCCGCTCGCCGGCCAGTTTCCAGCCGACGTCGGACGGTTCGACGGCGTTGATGCGCTCCGCCGCGGCTGGATAGAACGGCACGTTCAGCCCGGAGCCGAAGCCGAGCTCCACCACGTCGCCCTCGACCCCGGCGCACACCCTGCGGCGCAGCTGATGCAGCGCCTTGGTCCCACACGCAAGATTCACGAAACGCGGCACGACCTGCTCGCCATAGAAACCCATGCCGACACTTCTACGCCATGCATGAGGCCGGGGTGAAGGAGATGTCAGGCCTGGGCCGCCAGCACCTTCGATGTCTTGTGCTCGACGAGCCAGCGCTCGAACTGCTCCGGGGGCAGCGGCCGGGAGACGAAGAAGCCCTCGGCGCTGCTGCAACCGAGGTCGCTCAGCTGATCCGACACGGCCTGGGTCTCGCCAGCCGGATGCACGCGCGGCGCAAGGATTGCAGGATCGCGAACGCCCGGTCGGATCGCTCATGACCGAACTCTCCGTCAGCTCGAGTTCCAGCCGCTCCGCGGGCACGCCCGTCTCCTGAAGCAGCCGTCCGACTTCCGCGAGGAATCCCTTGTCCAGCAGGCATCGAGCGGAGATGTTGAGCGCCACCCGCAGCACCAGGCCGCTGTCGGCCCGGCGTCGGTGATGATGAGTTGCGAGGCGACCGCGACCGAGCTGACGGTCGTGTTCTTCAACGCCCGGATGCTGTGCTCATTGACCGTACGGTCGATCATCAGCGACAGGACGAACCCGAGACCCAAGGTGAGAGCGAGGCTGACCGCGCCGAACGACAGGACGAGCGGGATCCGTCGCCCGCCTGCCCGCACGGCGGCGTGCTCGTCGTGGCGGCAGTCTCACGAGTGTCGAATCGGCAGCAGGGCATGCTCCGGGTACCTCACCTGACATGGATCTTCGGCCACGCTTCGGGTCTTTGGTTCCTGGCGCACCCAACGATCGCGCCGCCCGGTCCTTACTGTGGGCGAGTGCCCCTAGCGCCGGCGCCGGCCCATGCGTGAGGAGCCCAGCGTCCTGCATTTGGACGCCGACGCATTCTTCGCCGCCGTCGAGCAGCGCCAGCGCCCCTCGCTGCGCGGGCACCCGGTCATCGTCGGAGGCCTCGGCCCGCGCGGGGTTGTCGCGACCGCCAGCTACGAGGCACGCCCCTTCGGGGTGGGCTCGGCGATGCCGATGGCCCGCGCCCGCACGCTATGCCCTTCGGGGGTCTTCCTGACCCCGCGCTTCGAGGCGTACAGCTCACATAGCGCGGTGCTGATGGAGTTGTTACGCGAGGCCAGTCCCCTGGTGCAGCCGATCAGCCTCGACGAGGCCTTCGTCGACCTGGCCGCCGGCGACAACCCGGATCCGCTGGCGACGGCCGATCACATCCGGCGCGAATTCTGGCGCCGCACCGGACTCGTCGTCTCGATCGGGCTCGGCCGTTCCAAGCTGATCGCCAAGCTCGCTTCCGAAGCCGGTAAGCCACAGGGCTGGACGGTCATCACTGCCGAGCAGGAAGACGACTTCCTGCTGCCGACGCCGGTCGGCAAGCTCTGGGGAGTCGGGCCGGCGACCGAAACGGTCCTGCACGGCATCGGGGTGCGGACGGTCGCCCAGCTGCGCGAGACGCCCCAGGCCGACCTCGTCCGGTTACTCGGAGTGGCCCACGGCAATGGGCTGCACCGGCTCGCCTTCGGGAACGACGAGCGGCCGGTCGAGAGCGACCGCGAGACCAAGAGCATCAGCGCCGAACGCACCTTCGCGTTCGACATCACCGGGCGCGAGGCGCACAGCGCCGAACTCGACACCGTCTTCGGCCATGCCCGGCGCCGCTTGATCCGGCACGGCGGCGGCGCCCGCACCGTCACGGTGAAGGCCAGGTTCAGTGACTTCACCACCGTCACCCGGGCCGTCAGCCTGCGTCAGCCGACGACCGACCCGCGGGCCCTCCTGACGGCGGCGGAGCAGGCGCTGCAAGCGGCGGCCCCCACCGGTGAACCGCTGCGCTTGCTGGGCGTCGGCTTCTCCGGGCTGACGGACCACGATCAGCTCACCTTCGCGTTCGACGAAGCGCCCGAGACCGACAGCGAAACCGCTGATGTCGCAGAGGAATCCGGCGAACCCTCCCTGCCCGCCCCGCTGGAACCCGCCGGCGCATTCGTCGGCCTCGACGTGCTCGTCCCGGGCCTCGGGACCGGCTGGATCGTCGCCGTTCGCGACACGCAACTGACGGTGCGGATCGAAGGACCGCAGACCCCGCCGGGGCTCGACCACGAGGTCGAGATCGGACGCGAGCAGATCCTGCGCCAAGCCGTCCCTGCGGTCTGTCCGGTGCGGCAGCCCGGCGCCGGCTAGCTCTGCTCCCGGTGCTTCATCTCTCCTTCGAAGACGTGCGGCCGGCCGGCGATAAGTGCCTGACGCACGTCTTCCTCTACGCCGCGGAACGCCGACCAGTATTGCTCGTCATAGGCCTCGACGATCTGAAACGTCCACATGTCCGCCACCACGTCACGACCGACCAATACCTGCTCGACCTCATCGGCCATCTCCGCCTCACCCGCCTCACGCAGCGCGGCGACGGCGTCCTTCAACTGCCCATCAGCGTGTCCCGAGAGCTGGTGGAACGAGTAGAGATGACCGCGCGCCCGCTCGACGGTCTCCAGAGCCTCCGAGAGCTTCCCCGCCGCCGCCACGGCCGCCTCGTCCGCGCCCGGAGGCCGGGCGTGGATGACGGGACGCTCCGGATGCTTGGCCGACCCGAAGCGGCTGACCAGATTGCCATTTCCTTGCGGCATAAGGCTTTTTACCAGGCGTAGTGCTCGGGGGCCGTGCGGTAGCCGGGGAACATCTCGTCGAGCCGGGTCAGCGCCTTGTCCTCGAGCTCCAGGTCCACCGCGCGAATCGCCGAGTCGAGGTGTTCGGCGAGGCGCGGGCCGACGATCGGGGCCGTCACTCCCTTCTGATGCAGCAGCCAGGCCAGCGCGACATCACCCGGCTCGTGACCGAGTTCAGCGGCGAAGTCCTCGTACTCCTCGACGCGTTCGCGATTGTCCCGGACGTACTTGGCAGCGGCCCCTTCGAGGCGGCGCTTGCCGTCCCGCTCCTTGCGGAGCACGCCGCCGAGCAGGCCGCCCTGCAGCGGAGACCACGGGATGATGCCGATGCCGTAGTGCCGCGCCGCCGGAAGGACCTCGAGCTCGATGTCGCGTCGCACCAGGTTGTAGATCGACTGTTCGCTGACCAGACCGGTGAACTTTCGGGCCTCGGCAGCCGCCTGCGCCTGCGCCAGGTGCCAGCCCGCGAAGTTACTGCTGCCCGCGTACAGAATCTTGCCTTGCCCGACAGCGACCTCGATGGCCTGCCAGATCTCATCCCACGGCGTGGAGCGGTCGACGTGATGGAACTGGTAGAGGTCGATGTAGTCGGTCTGCAGCCGCTTGAGACTGGCGTCGAGCGCACGGCGGATGTTCAACGCGGAGAGCTTGCCGGAATTGGGCCAGTCGTCCATGTCGCCGTAGAGCTTGGTGGCGATGACCGTGCGCTCCCGGCGCCCACCGCCCTGCGCGAACCAGTTGCCGACGATCGTTTCGGTGGCGCCCTTGCCGGCACTACGGCCGTAGACATTGGCGGTATCGAAGAAATTGATGCCGTGCTCGTGAGCCGAATCCATGATCGAGAACGAGTCGGCCTCGCTGGTGAGTGGGCCGAAATTCATCGTGCCGAGGCAGATCCGGCTGACGCGCAGGCCGCTGCGTCCGAGATGGGTGAACTTCATGTCCTCCACCTTGCTCGGCCGCTGGCCGCTGAGTCCACTCGGGGGCGCTGGCGGCGGCCATAATCGGCAGGTATGAGGTTTCGCGCCGTGCTCGAACTGCACGGGAAGACGGCCACCGGCGTCGAAGTGCCCGCCGAGGTGGTGGACGCCCTGGGCTCGAACCGGCGCCCGGCCGTCATCGTCACCATCGGCCCGCACACGTGGCGCAGCACGATCGCGCCCCGGGGCGGGGTGTATTTGCTGGGAGTCAGCGCCGAAAACCGCGCCCTGGCGGGCGTCTGCGCCGGCGATGAGCTGGACGTCGATCTCGAGCTCGACGCTGCGCCCCGCGAGGTGGAGGTGCCAGCAGACCTCGCGGTCGCATTGAAGGCGATTCCGGGTCTGCGGCAGGCGTTCGACGCCCTCGCATTCACCCACCGCAAGGAACACGTCCGGGCGATCGAAGACGCCAAGACCGCCGAGACGCGCGCCCGGCGGATCACGAAGGCCGTCGACAAACTCTCCGCCGGACTGAGCTGAACGGACAGGCCGATGCACGCCTGGCAGGTCGTCGAGCAGGGCACCGCTGACGCCGGGCTCCTGCGTCACGTCGAGATCGAGACGCCGGAACCGGGTCCGGGCGAGGTGCGCGTCACCATCGAGGCGTGCGGCGTGTGCCGCACCGATCTGCACATCACCGAAGGCGACCTCCCGCTGCACAAGGCCCCGGTCGTCCCGGGCCATGAGGTCGTCGGCATCGTCGACAAACTCGGACCCGGCGCGCGCCGCTTCGCGATCGGTGATCGGGTGGGCATCGCGTGGCTGCGCCGCACCTGCGGCAAGTGCCGATTCTGCCTGCGGCAGCAGGAAAATCTGTGCCTGTCCCCCGCCTTCACCGGCTGGGACGCCGACGGCGGCTACGCCGAATCGGCCTTGATCGACGAGGCGTACGCGTACCGCATCCCTGACGCGTTCTCCTCGCAGGAAGCAGCCCCGCTGCTGTGCGCCGGGATCATCGGCTACCGCGCCCTGCGCCGCGCCGAACTGCCTACCGGTGGTCGGCTGGGCATCTGGGGGTTCGGCGGCTCCGCCCACCTTGCCGCCCAAGTAGCCCTCGCCGAGGGGGCCGAGGTCCACGTGCGGACGCGCGGCGAGGCAGCCCGCGAACTCGCTCGCGAGCTCGGCGCCGCCAGCGTCGGCGGGAGCTTCGACCCGGTCGACGTGCCACTCGACGGCGGGATCATGTTCGCCCCAGCGGGCGAGCTCGTGCCGGCAGCCCTGAAGACGCTGGACCGCGGGGCGACGCTCGCCGTCGCCGGCATCTACCTGACCGACATCCCGCGGCTGAACTACGACAAGCACCTCTTCCAGGAGCGCTCGCTGCAAAGCGTCACAGCCAATACGCGGGCCGACGGCGAGGCCTTCCTGGAGATCGCGGCGCGCATCGCGATTCGCGTCACCACCACGCCCTACCCGCGAGAGCAGGCGCCGCAGGCGTTACGCGATTTGGCCGCCGGACGCGTCGAGGGTACCGCGGTGCTGCTGCCGACCTGAGTAACCAGCCGGTTGCAGTTCGCAGGCAATCGAGGCGGAGTCCCCGAGCCTTATGAGCGGCTGGCGAACTCTTCCAGGCACGAGACCACGTGACCCATGTCGGCCGGCTCCAGGCCATGCCCGCAGGGCAGGGACATGCCATGCGACATCGCCAGGTCGGCGTTGGGCAGGCCGGTCGGTGGCACCCGGTAGGCGGCGTTCTTCATCATCGGCTGGCGAGCGGCGTTGCCCGTCCAGACGACTCGGGTGTCGATGCCTCGCGCTTCGAGGAACTCCTGGAGGTCGGAGCGGGCGAAGCCGGCGTCCGGCTGGATGAGAAAGCAGAACGAGAGCCAGACGGTGTCGAGCCCGTCGGTGATCCGTGGCAAGACGAAGAGCTCGGGATGCTTGGCCATGCACTCGACGTAGCGCGCGCAGTTGGCCCGGCGCCGCTCGCGGTAGTCATCGAGCTTGTCGAGCTGCTGCACGCCGAAGGCGGCGTTGAGTTCATTGGGCAGGAAGTTCCAGCCGACCTCGTCGAAAATGAACGTGCTGTCGTAGCTGACGCCGTCCAGATCTGCCCACAGATTCCGGGTGTTCTTGCTGCCGTAGAGCTGCGTTTCCGAGCGGCGGCCCCATCCGCGCAGCGTCAGGCATCGGTCGCGAAGGCCCTCGTCATCGACGAGGATCATGCCGCCTTGGCCCGCGGTGGTCAGGATGTGCGCCAGCGAGAAACTCGTCACGCTGATGTCCGACCGGGTGCCGGTGGGAGTGCCCCGAAGGGTCGAGCCCAGGGCGTCACACGAGTCCTCGATGAGGATCAACGAATGCGCGTCGGCGATGGCGCGCAGCCGGTCCCAGTCGGGGGCGTTGCCACCAAGATTGGGCACCAGCAAACCCTTGGTGCGATCCGTGATCGCCACCTCGATGGCGTCGACGTCGATCTGGAAGGTGTCAGGCTCGACGTCTACGAAGACGCAGACGCCGCCCGCACGGATGACGGGAGCCAGGTCGGTCGAGAACGTCAGTGGCGACGTGACGACCTCATCGCCAGGCTGCAGGTCGAGCATGTCGACGGCGAGAAACAAGGCGGCCGAGCCTGAACTCGCCGCGACGCCGAAGCGCTTTCCGAAGAGCGCGGCGACACGCTCCTCCATGGCCTGCACGTTCTTGCCGATGCGCAGCGCCTCGGGCCCGCTGCGCAGCACATCCGTCACGGCTTGGATTTCCGCTTCGTCATAGCTGAGCGTCGCGTACGGAACCCGTCGATAGCTCACGCTTCGAAATCTTGCCACGGCCCTGACGCAGGACTCACGCCCGCTGCGTCGAATCCATGCGGGCATGCTCAGACCCAGGCTTGCGGTTGGCGTTGCTGCACTCGCGGCCATCGCCCTTGCAGCTACCACGACGGCGACCGCGGGCAATGCGGCGACGAGCGCACCGAGCAGCACCTACCGGGCGAACGACTACGCCGACGGCCAGGCGATGAGCATCCTTCCGCCCGGCGAGAACGGCCTCGTGAACCTCACCGACGCCGCCAAGTTCGAGCTCACGCAGACCCGTCCGAACGCCAGCGACGATCAGCTCGGCAAGTACTCCAGCCTCATCTACAGCTCGCAAAACCTTACGGATGCTGGGCTTTCGTCCTACTACGACGACGAATCATTCGGTGTCCAGCCCGGCGACGTGACGCGCACCGAGCAGCCCGAGACGGGCGTGACCATCTACCGCGACACCCATGACGTCCCGCACGTCTACGGCAACACCGACCAGTCGATGGCGTTCGGCGCCGGCTACGCGCAGGCCGAGGACCGGCTCTTCCTGATGGACGTGCTGCGCCACTACGGCAGCGGCACGCTCGCGTCGTTCCTCGGCTCCTCCTGCGAATTCGAGCAGATGGACCACGACCAGCTGCTGCTGTCCGCCTACACACCCGCCCAGGCCCAGGCACAGGTCGATGCGCTGCCGAAGGAGTACGGCGCCCAGGGGGCGTTGGCGAAGTCGCTGATCGACAACTTCGTATCAGGCGTCAACGCCTACATCGACGCGACGCGTACCAACCTCGCGCTGCTGCCCGCCGACTACGCGGCCGCCCTCGCTCCGCCGCAGCACTGGACCGACGCCGACGTGGTCTCCATCGCCGGGCTCATCGGCGGCATCTTCGGCCGGGGCGGCGGCACCGAGGTCGCCAATGCGGCACTCCTGCAGTACCTGCAGAAGCAGCTCGGCGCCGCCGCCGGCACCAGTGCGTTCCAGCAGTTCAAGGAGCAGAACGACCCGACCGCCGCGACGACCGTCGTGGACAAGTCCTTCCCGTACGAGATCCCGAGCAAGGTGGATCCGGCGACCACCGCACTGCCCGACAACGCCCGCGCAGCGTTGACCGGCGGCCCGGCGAACACCACCTCGGGCTGCAACCTCAGCGCCCCCAACCCGGCCGCGACGGCGATCATGACGTCGCTCGCGGCCATGCCCAAGCACATGAGCAACGCGCTCGTCGTCAACGGCAAGGACTCCGCCAGCGGCCACCCGATCGCCGTCTTCGGCCCGCAGGTCTCCTATTTCGCCCCGCAGATCCTGATGCTCGAAGATCTGCACTCGCCCAACTACGCGGCGATGGGCGCCTCGTTCCCTGGCACCGGGCTGGTGGAACTCGGACGAGGCGAGGACTACGCGTGGTCGGCCACCTCCGCCGGCAGCGACATCATCGATCAGCGCCTGGAAAAGGTCTGCAACCCCAGCGGCGGCGCCCCCGCGGCTCAGGGCACGTCGTATGAGTTCAACGGCAAGTGCCTGCCGATGACCCACGAGACCTTCACCGAGATTGCCGTCCCGAAGCCCGGCGGAGTCGGCGCGCCCGCCGTCATCTCCCACGACATCTACCTCACGCAGCACGGGATCGTGCAGGGCTGGACGACGTCGGGCGGCGTGCCCGTGGCTGTCGTCAACCAGCGGTCGACGTACGGGCACGACATCGACTCGGTCGTCGGTTTCCTGCGCTGGGGCCAGCCGGCGCTCACCCATGACGTCACCAGCTGGGAGCAGGGTGCAGCGGAAGTCGACTACACCTTCAACTGGTTCTACGTCGACGACCGCGACACCGGCTATTTCGTCAGCGGGCTTGACCCGGTCCGCCCGAAGAACGTCGATCCCAACCTGCCCGCCTGGGGCACCGGCAACGCGGAATGGCAGGGCTACCTGCCCGCCTCGCAGCACGTCCACGAGGCCAACCCGGCCCAGGGCTTCTTCGTCAGCTGGAACAACAAGCCTGCTCCCGGCTTCTCGGCCGCAGATGACCAGTACGGCTACGGCCCGATCTACCGCTCCGTGCTGCTGGTCGACCAGCTCAAGGCCCAGCTAGCGAAGCACGCCAACAAGCTGACCCGGGCCAACGTCGTCACCGCGATGGCGACGGCCGCCACCCAGGACCTCGACGGCGTCACCGTGCTGCCGCAGCTGCTCGCGTACCTGAAGAACCGCCCGGAGCCCGCCGGGGTCAGCGCCATGCTCACCCAGCTGCAGAGCTGGGTCGAAGCAGGCGCGCACCGCCAGAAGGCCGCGGCCGGTGACGCTCAGTACGACCACGCTGCTGCCGTCGCGATCGACGACACCCTCATCCCGCTGGTGATCCACGCCCTCTACGACCCGCTGCTGGGGGCCGGCGGCACCGGAGCGGTCGGTTCCAACGGCGGGGCGACGGCGGAGGGGTACAGCGTGCTGCCGATGCCTTTCATCAACACCCCGAACAGCGGCGGCACCCATCTCGGCAGCGCATTCGACGGCGGGTACGAGGGTTACCTGCTCAAGACGTTCGAACAGCTACGCGGCCAGACCGTCAACGCCGGCTTCTCCGAAGCGATCACCTCGACGTGGTGCGGGACGGGTCCGGCCGGCTGCCCGGCGGTGATCGACGGGGCGCTGGCGAAGGCGTACTCGGCGCTAGTCACGGCCAACGGTGGAGCGACGGACGCGGCGTCCTGGACGCTCTCCCCCGCGGCCGCGGCGGCGAAGCAAACGATGCCGGTGTTCGACGCGATCCAGTTCCGGGCGCTCGGCATCGTCGGCCAGCCGGCAATCGACTGGCAAAACCGTCCCACCTTCCAGCAAGTGGAGACGTTTCCGCGGCATCGGGCACGCTAGCCGCGGTTGCCCGTTCGGAGCAATCAGCCAGGCCTTTCGACCCGTTCCGCTTGACACCGCGTCGCGAGAAGGCCCTAGTGAACGATGTGTTAACTCGCGGGCGGCTATTAGCCGTGTGGTGGGTAGCAATAAAGCAGCCCCTGTGGATACTGTGCCCCAGGTCACAGTCACACCCGGCTCACAACGTGCCTGGTAGGACCGGGCTCTAACACAGAGAGTTGAGGTCGCGTTGTCCGCAGGAACCGCAAGCGTCGAGCAGGCCCCGGTGACGGGATTCCGCCGCAGCCTCTGGAGCCGGCAGCTATCGCACTACCCGAACACCGGGCCGCGCACCTTCTACCTCGGGGTCACGGTCCTCGCAACGATCATCCTGTACTACGAGTTCTACCTGCAGGGTGCCGTAGCGACGCAGATCATCGCCCACTACCAGATGACGTTCACGTACTTCGTGGTCATCGCGATCGTCGCCAACGGCATCGGTGCCTTCGCGTCCCTCTTGGCGGGATTCGCAGACCGGTGGGGTCGGGCCAATCTGGTGACCTACGGGCTGCTGATCACCGGCGTGCTGTATGCCTTCGCGCTTCCCCACGCACCTTCCAAGGTGTGGTTCATGGTGATCTACGCGTGCGTCGGGTTCGTCGAAGGCATCGTCCTCGTCGCGACCCCGGCGCTGATCCGTGACTTTTCGCCTCAGGTCGGTCGCGGCTTCGCGATGGGCTTCTGGACTTTAGGGCCGGTACTCGGCAGCCTCGTCGTCACCGAGGTCTCCAGCAACACGCTGAAGAGCCACCCCGACTGGCGCTTCCAGTTCTACCTGTGCGGTGCCATCGGCATCGCCGTCTTCGTCATCGCGTTCGTCGGGCTGCGTGAGCTCTCGCCGCGCATCCGCGACCAGCTGATGGTCACCATGCGCGACCGCGTCCTCGTCGAGGCTCGGGCCGCCGGCCTCAAGGTCGAGGACCTCAGCAAGGGCCTGTGGCGGCAGATGATCCGCCCGAACGTCTTTGGTCCGGCATTCGCGATCAGTCTGTTCCTGCTGCTCTATTACATCGCCGCCGGGTTCGCGGTCGTCTACTTCGCGACGGTGTACGGCTACTCCGAGTCCAAGGCCAACGCGCTCGCCAACTGGTACTGGATCACCAACGCGCTCACCCTCGTGGTCACCGGGCTCTTCTCGGACTACCTACGGGTGCGCAAACCGTTCATGGTCGTCGGTACCGCCATCAGCCTGGTCGGCATCGGCTTCTTCGCCGTCGCCGCGACTGACGCGACGACGACGTATTACAACCTCGCGGTGCTGTTCATCATCATCGCCTTCGGCGGCGGCATGACCTACTGCGCCTGGATGGCCGCCTTCACCGAGACCGTCGAGAAGGTCAACCCGGCGGCCACCGCCACCGGGCTCGCCTGCTGGGGCTGGATCATTCGCATCGTCGTCAGCGTGGCGCTCCTGATCCTCACATTCGTGGTCTCGTCGACGTCTACGCTCGTGGACACGCAGGGCAAGTACCCGACCCAGGTTGCGGTGCTCTCGTCACTGGACGCGAAGACCAAGGCCGCGCTGGGCAAGAACGCCAGCGACCCGGCTGCGCTCTCCGTGGCACTCGGCGAGGTAGCGACGCAGCAATCGACGCTCGACCCGGTGAAGAACCCACCGAGCGATGCTGCCAAGGTCTCGGCGGCGGTCACCAAGTACGCCAAGCCGCTTGCCGTCCTTCAATCGCTGGATCCGGCTACGAGCGCCGCACTCAGCAAGAACGCTGCTGACCCGGCCGCCTTGCCGACCGCGCTGAGCGAGGTCGCGAAGGAGCAGGGTGCCTCGGCAGCCGTGCAGGCCAACGTCAAGTCGATCGCGACCAACCGGATCGACGAGCTCATCACCGCAAGCGCCATCGACTCGACGACGCTTGCTGCGCTGAGCGGAGGCTCGACCGCTCCTGACCTCATCGCCAAGGCTCAAGGTGAGATCGCCGCAGCCCGCCACATCAGTTCGGCGGCCGCGCTCACCAAGCTGCTGGCTCTGGCGTCAGCTCCGGTCAAGGCCGACCTGGCCGTGGTGACCCCGTACGCCAACGCACTGCTGGCAGCCAATGCGGCGATCCCGGCTACTGACCTCGCGCTGATCCAGAAGTACGGCGCTGTCCTTCAAGGCGCGCAGAACGGCATCCCGCCGGCCACGCTCGCCAAGCTCACGAAGGCCGGCAACGACACCCCGCACCAGTGGCAGCACTGGTGGTGGGTCTGCTTCATCGCGCAGATCGTCTTCCTGCCGTTCATCTTCCTGCTGACCGGGCGCTGGAGCCCCAAGCGGGCACGTCAGGACGAGGAAGAGCACGAAGCTCTGGTGGAGCGCGAGCTCGCCGAGCTGCATCAGCACGCGCAGGCCTGACCCGCCCGCAGATTGTGGCCCTCACCGGGTTTCCGGTGGGGGCCACAATCATGTAGGGAGGTCTCATGGCGAGCGCAGATGTCTTGGTCGATGCCTTCGAGCGGGTGCGCGGGGTCGTGCACGAGGCGGTGGATGGGCTCACCCCGGAGCAGCTGACCGTCCGGCTGGATGACGAGTCGAACAGCATCGGCTGGCTCGTCTGGCACCTCACGCGGATCCAGGACGACCACATCGCCGATGCCGCGGGCATCCCCCAGGTGTGGACCTCCAAGGGCTGGTACGAGCGCTTCGGGCTGCCTTTCGACGCGGGCGAGACCGGCTATGGAATGGATCACGAGCAGGTCTCCGCCGTCAAAGTGAGCTCAGGTGAGTTGCTCACCGGCTACTACGAGGAGGTCCACCAGCAGACCCTCGATTACGTACGCCGGCTGCCGGACTCCGAACTCACCCGGGTCGTCGACGAACGTTGGAGCCCGCCGGTACAGCTCGGCGTGCGCCTGGTCAGCGTGATCTCCGACGACCTGCAGCATGCCGGGCAGGCCGCGTTCGTGCGCGGGCTGATCTCCTAGAGCTGCGCGCCGCTTCCGCCGGCGCTGATCTCATAGACCGCGCCGGAGATGTGCCGGCCGGCGTCGGACACCAGAAACGCTGCTACGTCAGCGATTTCCTGCGGGTCGAGCCAGGCGACGCGCATCGGGTTCATCGCCTCATAGCGATGGCGGACGGTCTCAGGCGTCGGGTCGGCGATATCGGGCGCGAAGAGCCCGTACATCGGCCGGTTGTGGACCATCGGGGTGTCGGTGGTGCTCGGGCACAGGCAGTTCACGGTGATGCCGCTGTCACCGAGTTCCAGCGCGAGGGTCTTCACCAGGCTGATGACCCCGGCCTTCATCGCGGCGTAATGCCCGATGTTGGGCGAGCCGCCGCGGCCGGCCATCGACGAGGTCGCCAGCAGCCGTCCCGACCCTTGCGCGCGCATCGCCGGCAGCGCCGCACGCAGGGTGCGGAAGACGCCGCCGAGGTTGACCGCCTGCATCTCCTCCCACTGCTCGTCGGTGACGTCGTCGAAGCGCGCGAAGGTGCAGATTCCGGCGTTGGCGATGACGACGTCGAGACCGCCGAGCTCGCCCGTCGCGGCCTGCACGGCGCGTTCGATGTCGGCGGTCTTGCGGACGTCACCGGCCACCGCGATCGCCCGCTGACCGGTCTCACGCACGAGCTTGCAGGTCTGCTCGAGGTCCTCTTCCGACGCCGGCTCGTACGGCAGCGTCGTCAGCCCCTGCGGAGCGTCCAACCCGACGATGTCGTAGCCGAGCCGGGCGAGGGTGACGGCGTGTGCCCGCCCCTGCCCACGGCCGGCTCCGGTGATGAACGCGACGCTCATCGTCCGGCTCCGAACCGGCTCGACGCGTCCTCACGCAGCGATCCCTTGGCGAGCTTGCCGCCGCTGGAGCGCGGCAATTCCTCCATGACCACAAGGCGTTCCGGCAGGTACTCCGAAGAGATGCCGCGCGCGCGCAGAAAGGCCACCAATTCCTCCAATTCGAGCGCCTGACCGGCGGTCAGTTCGACGTAGACGCAGACCCGTTCGCCAAAGACCGGATCGGGCGAGGGGACGGCCGCGGCGAGCGCGACCGCCGGATGTGCACCGACCTCGTCCTCGACGTAGGGGGCGCTGATGTTCTTGCCGCCGCGGATGATGATGTCGGACTTGCGGCCGACGACGGTGAGGTAGCCCTCGTCGTCGAGGGTCACCTCGTCGGCGTGCATGACGAAGCCGTCCGGGGTAAAAAGTTCAGCATTTGCCGCGGGATCGTCGAAGTAGCCGAACGAGATCGCCGGGCCGCGCGAGCCGGGCTGCCCCCGGCCGGAGGCGGTCACGTCGACCCCGTCCTCATACAGCCGGAGCTCGGTGCCCGGCTGCACGCGTCCGGCCGTGCGAAGCCGCTTCTCCTCCGGATCGCGAAGGGTGGTCGCCGTGGCGAAGCCGCTCTCGTTCGAGCCGTAGAAGTTGAGCACGGTGGCGCCGGTGCGACGCTCGAAGTCGCGCGCCCGCTCGTACGGAATCATCTCACCGCCGGTGAACATGACCCGCAGCGAGGACAGGTCGTAGCGATCGATGTCGGGCGCGTTCAGCATCAGGATGAACTGGGTGCTGACAGCGCACAGCACCGTGACGCGTTCACGTTCGATCAGCTCCAGCGCCTTGCTCGCGTTGAAGCGCTCCATGACCACCGTGGGCGCGCCGAGCAGGGTCGGGGTGAAGTGTGACGTCCACTGGCCGAAGCCGAAAGGTGCCGGCACGGCGGCGAGCACGATGTCGTCATCGCGCAATCCCCCGACATCCTCGGCGATGCGATGGAAGTAGTACCAGCGGTTCTGGTGGTGCATCACGCACTTGGGGAGCCCGGTGGTGCCCGAGGTCGAGTTGACGAGCCAGAGCTCGTCAGGTCCGAGCTTGCGACCCCTCCAGGTGTCCTGCGGGGCCGGCGCCAGGGCCGCGCCGTCGACGGTCACACCGGGGTCGATCAGCTTCTCCGGGATGACGACGTGATGGCGCAGCTTCGGGGCGTCGCTGCGCAGGCTGTCGAAGTCGTCAGCGACGACGCGTCCGCGGTGTTCGGCGTGCGTGATCAGCCCGGTTGCGTTGGTGCGCCCAAGCAGGTAGCGCACCTCACGCTCGCCCGCCCGGGCGCCGATCCCAACGGCGACGAGCCCCGCCTTTTCCAGCCCCACGAAGGCGATGTGCACGGCGGCGGTATCAGGCAGCTGCACCGCGACGCGCTCGCCGGGCTGTAAGCCCGCTGCCACCATGACGCCCGCGAGGTTGTCGGACGCATCGTCGTAATCACGCCAGCTGATCCGGTCGTTCTCGGTGATGAACGCGGCCGCCCCGGGACGCTCTGCCGCGTGGCGTGCGATGTCGTCGGCAAGTGTCTGGTCGCGCCACCAGCCTCGGGTGCGGTACTCCCGCGAGAGCTCGCTGCGATCTGCCACCCGGCCATGCTTTCAGACCGGGTCACGCGGCCGGCGAAGGGGCTAAACGCTGGAAGCGAGCCGGGCCTCTTCCTCGGCCGCGGCTTGCTGCCCACCGACCATGCGCAGCGGCACCTCGCGCTGCAGGATCGCCAGCACGAACGCGATGACGAGCACCGCAGCGCCCACCAGGAACGCCACGTCGAGCGAAGACGTGAAGCCTTCCTTGAACGGGTGAGCGAGGGTCGCGTTGAAGTGCGTGAGGAACGACGTGTCGTTCAAAGTGCCGTTTCCCCCGCTGCGCAGCGTCGCGATCTGATCCGGGTGTTGGCGCGCGATGGCAATGAAGGCAGGCGATTTCGCGGCCGTCTCATACGCCGACCGGATGTGGTCACCGGCGATCGAGTAGACGATCGAGAGGTAGACGGCGACCCCGATCGTGCCACCCATCTGCCGGAAGAAGGTCGCCGATGAGGTCGAGACGCCGATGTCCCGGGGGGGCACGGCGTTCTGCATGGCGAGCACGACGGTCTGCATGTTCATGCCGATGCCGAGCCCGACGACGGCCATGGACAGGCCGGCGTAGACCAGCGTGCTGTCGGCCGACAACCGCCACAGCATCAGCATCCCGGTGACAAGAGCCGCGCTGCCGACGATCGGGAAGATCCGGTAGTGCCCGGTGCGCGAGGTGACCTGACCGCTCGTGATCGAACCGGTCATCAGCCCCACCATGAGCGGCAGCGTCAGCAACCCGGCCTTCGTCGGCGAATTGCCCTTAACCAGCTGCAGGTACAGCGGCAGGAGGGTGAGTCCACCGAACATCCCGATGCCGATGATCAGCGACTGGCCGGCGCCGATCGAGAACGCGCGCACCTGGAACAGACGTGCGGGAAGCAGCGCCGTATCGCCGGCCGCACGTTCGGTGCGCACGAACATCACCAGTGCCAGGACACCGACCGCGAAGCACAGCAGCGACTTGCCCGATCCCCAGCCCCAGTCGCGTCCCTGCTCCGCCACCAGCAGAAGCGGGACCAGGCAGATGACCAGCAGCGCCGAGCCGCGCAGATCGAGCTTCTGATAGTGGTGCTCCTGATCGATCTGCAGCACCCTGTTGATGACGAAGAGCGCGAGGATCCCGATCGGGACATTCAGCAGGAAGATCCAGCGCCAGCCGGCGATGCCGAGAATCGTGTCCTGGCCGGCGAGCGCGCCGCCCACCACCGGGCCGAGCACGCTGGAGGTGCCGAACACGGCGAGGAAATAGCCCTGGTACTTGGCGCGCTGGCGGGGCGGGATGATGTCCCCGGTGATGGCGAGCGCGAGCGTGAAGAGGCCGCCGGCGCCGATGCCCTGGAAGGCGCGGAACCCGGCGAGCATGTACATCGAGGTGGCGAAGCTGCAGGCGACCGATCCGATGACGAAAATGGCGATCGCGCCCAGGTAGAACGGCTTGCGGCCGTACATGTCGCTGAGCTTCCCGTACAGCGGGGTCGCGATGGTCGACGTGATCAAAAAGGCCGTGGTCACCCAGGCCTGGGCGGTGAGGCCGTGCAGGCTCTGGCCGATCTTGTAGATCGAGGTGGAGACGACCGTCTGGTCTAGCGCCGCCAGGAACATCCCGAGGATCAGCCCGGAGAGGATGACCAGGATCTGGCGGTGCGAGTACTCGCCCTCAGCCAGCTGGCCGTCCGGCGCCGGCGAGGTAGCCGAGCCGGGCCGCTGCGCCAGTGCGCCGGCCATTCGTATGCTCCTTCGGTTACTTGTGCGTACCAACTAATTGTCAAGATTAGGCATTCCCCACGCTCGGCGCATCAGCGTGAGCCGCACAGTGAGCTTTCACACCTGCTCGAGTGATAGAGCTTGGACATGCGGGCGGCCTTTCACGAGCAGCAGGGCGACGTCTCCGTCCTACGCGTCGGCGAGCAGCCCGACCCCGAGCTGACGCCCGACCAAGTGCTCATTCGTACCCGCGCGACCTCGCTGGATCGGGTCGACCTTTACTTTCGCGAGGGCTCGCACGGCATGTCGGTCTCCGGCGCCCATATCGGCGGCCGTGATGTGGCCGGGACCGTCGAGGCGGTCGGATCGCTGGCCCATCGCGTCGCGCCGTTCGTCGTGGGCGCCGAGGTCGTCGGGGTCGCGGTTCAGTCGGCCCACGCCGAACTCGTCGCCGTCCCTGCGGCACTCGTCTTCCCGTTGCCGGCGGGATGCAGCTTCGAGCAAGCCGCGGCGATCCCGACGGCCGGACGCACCGCCTTCGACGGGCTGATCAACCGTGGCCGGCTCGCAGCCGGAGAGAACGTCCTCGTCGTCGCGGGCGGAAGCGGGGTCGGCAGTTTCGCGATCCAGATCGCCCGCGCCGCCGGGGCGCTCGTGGTGGCGACGGTCGGCAGCGCATGGAAGGCCGAGCACGCGCTGGCTCTCGGCGCCGCGGGCGTCATCAATCACCATGCCGAGGATGATTTCCGGAGCGTCGGTTCGTTCACCGGCGGCCAGCCCGTCGATGTCGCGCTCGATCCGGTCGGCGCCGCGACATTCGCGAAGGCCATGCGCACGCTCGGTCCCGACGGCCGCTACGTCACCACCGGCGTGACGGTGGGGCATCGGGCCGACCTGCATCTTGGGCAGGTGTTTCAGCACGGGCTGACCGTCACGGGAGTCGGCCGGCCGGACAACCTTCGAATTCGCGAGACCATGCACCGCCTGCTCCGGCTCGTCTCACGTGGCGACGTGAAGCCCGTCGTACATGCCTCGATGCCGCTGGAGCAGATCGCCGAAGCTCACCAGCTGCTGGCCGCTGGCGAGGTCTTCGGCAAGCTCGTGCTGACGCTCTGACCCCGGCTCTGTAGCCTGCCGTCACCGGTACGGCGAAGGGTGGCTGGCCATGCATGATCTGGTGATTCGCGGCGGCACGGTCGTTGATGGCACGGGCTCGGCTCCGGAGAGGGCTGACGTCGCTGTCGATGGCGGACGGATCACGGCCGTCGGGGCTGCCGGCTCGCTCGGGATGGCGGCCGAGGTCATCGAGGCCGAGGGGCGCATCGTCACCCCCGGATTCGTCGACATCCATTGCCATTACGACGGTCAGGCGACCTGGGACCCGGTGCTCGAACCGTCGTCGCTGCACGGCATCACGACGGTGATCGTGGGCAATTGCGGCGTGGGCTTCGCGCCGGTGACCGAGGACAAGCGCGGCTGGCTCATCGAGCTCATGGAAGGCGTCGAGGACATTCCTGGCGCCGCTTTGAGCGAGGGGATCTGCTGGGGTTGGGAGAGTTTCCCGGAGTACCTCGACGTGCTCGACGGCATCCCGCGCGCGATCGACATCGGCACCCAGGTGCCGCACGGAGCGCTGCGCAGCTATGTGATGGGTGAGCGGGGCGCGACCGAAGAGGCCGCGACAGACGACGAGATCACGCGCATGGGACGTCTCGTCGCCGAGGCCGTCGAGGCGGGAGCGCTCGGCTTCTCGACCAACCGGCTCGAAGGCCACCGCTCACGCAGCGGCATTCCGGTACCGGGCACGTACGCCCGCGAAGAGGAACTGGCCGGGATCATCGGCGCGATGGGGCGCCTCGGCGGCGGCACGGTCGAGTGGGTGCCGAACGGGGGCGTCGGCGGTTTCAAGGCCGGCCTCGGCGGCCAGTTCGACATGATGCGGCAGATCTGCGAGGACAGCGGGCGCCCGACGATCTTCCAGGTGAGCCAGCGCCACGGGAAGCCCGATCGCTGGAGGCACGAACTCGACCGGGTTGCGGCGATGGTCGACGCCGGACTGCCTGCCATTCCGCAGGTTCACGGGCGCGGCTTCTGCCTGCTGTTCGGCTTCGACACGTCCTTGCACCCGTTCAAGTTCGCCCCGACGTGGGCGCCATTGGTGACGCTCCCGTTCGACGAGCGTCTCGAGCAGCTACGGCGGCCTGCGGTGCGGGCAGCGCTCATCGCCGAGATGAACGAGATCGGCGATCCGACGCAGGGATTTCTCGCGTACGACATGGTCTTTTCGATGGGCGACCCGCCGCAGTACGAGCCGTCCACCAACGAGTCGATGGCGGCTATCGCTGCAGCCGAGGGCCGCGACGTCCTCGATGTCATCTACGAGCACATGCTGGCGAACGAGGGCCGCAATCTGCTCAGCCTGCAGATCGTCAACTACGCCGAGCACAACCTCGATGCGATGGCCCAGATGCTCGCCGATCCGCACACGGTGATCGGCGGCTCCGACGGCGGGGCCCACTGCGCCACCGCCTCCGACGCCAGCATGCCGAGCTTCATGCTGACCCATTGGGTACGCGACCGCGCCGCGGGCCGGCTGCCGCTGGAACTCGTCGTGAAGAAGATGACCAGTGCTACCGCCAACGTCTACGGCCTCGGCGATCGCGGCGTTATCGCGCCCGGCAAGAAGGCCGACCTGAACGTCATCGATCTCGCCGGCCTTCGGCTGCATCTGCCGGAGATGCGCTACGACTTGCCGGCCGGCGGCAAGCGCCTCGTGCAGACCGCGGATGGATACGACGCCACGGTCGTTTCGGGTGCGGTCATCCGTCGCGGTGGTGTGGACACCGGAGCGCGTCCGGGTGAACTAGTGCGCGGGGCCCGTGGGTAGCGGCTGGCGCGTACCGCAACGGACCGCTTAGCCACGGGAGCATTGCAGATGACGCTCGGATCGGGCGTACCGCAGTTTGTCACTCATTACCACCTCCCGGATCGACGCCCCTTCCTCAACCTGTCCGACCTGGGCGAGGCCGAAGCCTTCGAAGTGATGGGCGCGCTTTTGACGATGCGCACTGAGGGCCTGCAGAACCGCAGCTTTGGTCGCGTCTACTTGAAGTGGCGTCAGGCGACCGAATCACGCATGCGCGCGCTGTTCCTCGAGCAAGGCGGCGAACCGGTGCGGCGGACACCGCACTACTTCGTGCTCGGAGAGTCCCGCTGGTACGCGGGTCTGGCGCTCGATATGCAGGCGCTCTCGATTCCACTGGACTGCCTACCCTCGAGCCAGGCGAGCTTCACCCTCGTAGATAGCTTCACGGCGATGGGGCTCGGCCCCGAGTTCGGCGTCCCGCACACACCCGAACCCCACCAGGCGAAGCTCTACCGGTTTGAGGACTTGGCAGAAACAGTCCGCGCTCACGGGCTGCCTGGCGACGAGCCACCCGCCGACGGTTACAAGGGTTACGAGTGGCGGCCGGTCACGCAGTTCATCGAGGTGCAACTGTGGTGCGACGATCCGATCGCCGACTTCCTGAAGCAGTCCTAATGACCTGCAAATAAAAGAGTTTTTATCGGCGGTGCCTGATAGGCTCGCACACATGTTCGAGTCGCTGAGTCCTCATGGTGTAGTCGCCGCAGCGTTGACCGCACCACCCGGCCCCGAAGCCATCGCCGCCCTCGCACCGCTCGTGCACACCGCCCTGTCCGGCACAGCTCGGGTTGAGCTGCTCGTGGCGTTGGACCGGCAAACGTCGTGGCTGGCCTCGATCGTGCAGCCGGTGATGGTGAAGGTCGCCGATGCCGTCGAATCAGAAATGGCCCGCGACCCGGATCCCCTTGAGACCTCGGACATGCC
>DATAVO010000234.1:0-21038 GCA_036267695.1 Frankiaceae bacterium | reverse complement strand
CATGAAGGCGGCTGGAAAATCACCATCGGAACCGACCCGGACCGCACCCCCTGGTTCTGGCCACCCGACAGCAGACCACCCCTGAAAGGTCAACGCCGACGGCTCTTCACCCCACACGCCCACACACCCCGACGAACATGAGCCGGCGAACGTGCGCTCTAACCGAACTCGGGAAGCCAGCCACCGTCCGGCGCGGGACCAAACACCGGAATCGTGCCCAGCGTGCGCACGAGCGCGGCTCGCTCGCCGAGCGCCTGCGTCCAACCGCCGCCCTCGGTGAGCAGCGCGCCGATGGCGACCACTTCGGCGCCGGCTTGGTCGAGCAATCGCAGCGCGGCGTTGATCGAACCGCCGCTGGAGATCACGTCGTCGACCAGCGCGACCCTTCGGCCGCTCACAAGATCGATGCGCCGCCGGTCGAGCAACAGTTCCTGGCCAGCCTCGGTGGTGATCGCGGACACCGGGGCGCGCAGGCTGTCGGCGAGGTGGATCTTGGGTGTCTTCTGCAGGATCAGGTAGTCGTCCAGGCCCTCGCCGCCGTGACCTCATGGGCTACCGGGATGCCGAGCGTCGCCATCGAGACGATGCACTCCGGCTGCGCCGGTGCGAGTAGTGCAGCCAGTTCGGCGCCCGCCGTACGAAGGAAACGCACTCCCATGTCGACTGTCATCAGCAAGGCAATCGCCAGTTCGGGACGCAGCGGGATCACCGGAAGCTGCACCCGCTGCGAGCCTATGGAGACCGGGTAGCGATCGGTGTAGCTCGCCATGTCTGACGCGGGAAGATCGGTGGGCATCCGCGGACGCTAGCCGTGAGCCGTTACAAGCAGGTGTCGAGAAACGGCAGCCCAGGCGCCCCCCTAAGCGATAGCAGGCGCCGACAGCGACCAAAGCCTGGCCTTGGCCGCCAAGAAGCGAACGCGGCGCGGCATGATCAGCGGATGCCGACGAGCGTCGCGGAACTGGAACTGATCGACTGGCGGCGCCGGGTCAGTGAGTTGTACGGCGAGGTGCGCGCGGCCGCGTCACCCGAAGCGGGCCATGCACTCTGGCGGGCCGGACGTGAGGCGCTCTTCCGGGACCATCCGCAGAGCCCACTTCCGGCCGGGGATCCCTTGCGTGACACCGGTATTCCGGTGTGGCCGTATCGCCCAGCACTGCGCTTCGAAGTGCCGCTGGAGCCGGCGGACGAAGTCGCCGAGCTGAGGATTCCGACCGGCGGCGACGTGACGACCGTCATGCGGCTGGTCGGACGGGTGTCGATCCCGGCGCCGGTCTCAGCGAGAGTCGACGTCTGGTGGCTGCAGCAGTACGCCGGCGGCCTCTTCCTGCCGCTTCGTGACGGGACGGCGGGCGGGAGCTCCTACGGCGGAGGCCGCTACCTGCTCGACACCGCCAAGGGTTCGGATCTCGGCGGGAGCGACAGCGGACTCGTCATCGACCTGAATTTCCTCTACCACCCGTCGTGCCGTTACTCGCCGGAGTGGGTGTGTCCGCTGGCGCCGCAGGGCAACACCATCGCCGCCCGGGTCGAGGCCGGCGAACGGATGGGCTGAACCGCTGGGCGTCGCTGCTACTTCTCGAGGTGGAGTTGGAGCGCCGCGAGCACGGGCAGCCAGGTGTCCTCGGCTTCCTCGTCGGTGTCGGCGACGGCGGGGTCGGTCTCGTCGATCTGCAGCCGGATCGTCGAGCCCGAGGGCGACGATCGCACCTGCCAGGTCACGTAAGTGGGCAGATCGTCGGGTCCAGCGGTGAGGAAGTACGACAGCCGGCACGGACGCTCGGCGTGCATTACCTGCCCCTGCAGCGCGTGATGCTCGTGGCGGAACTCGATGTCGGCATCGGCTTCCCACCGTGAATGCGCGGCAAGCCCGTAGAGGTAGTTACGCGTCTGCTCGGGCTCGGTGAGTGCCCGCCACACCCGGTCAGGGTCGGCCGAAGTGGAGCAGGTGAACTGCTGATGCCCCCGCATCGTGCGGGGAATGGGCTCCGCGTGCAATGCGCTCGCTCCCTCGGCTCGAGGGGCACGATAACGCCGCGGCACCGGCGCTGACGGGCGTTTATGAAAGCAGGATGTTTTCGCCCGGAATGCGTCTCAGCAGCCGTCGGATCCGGGCGCCGGCAGCGTGTCACCCGCGGCGCCCGAGGCTGCCCGGTTCAGCAGCGCGAGGGTTGCTGCCGTGAACGGCGAGGAGTAGGACGTGGCCGGCAAGCAGCCGCCCTGATGCAGGCCGCCGATGACACCTAGCACGTTTGAGCCCTGCAGGAAGGGTGCGCCGCTGGTGCCGCCTACATAGCCGCCGCAGTCGAAGGTGGTGTACGCCCCGGTGCGGTGGGCCGTCGCCAGGCAGGAGAACGGATAGCCGCCGACGCCGGCCGCATATGCGGGGATCTGGACCTCACCGAGGGTGGCGGGCGTCGTGATGAGCGTGTTGCCTCCGGTCACCCGCTGCACGTTGAGCGAAACGCCGAAGATCTGGTCGGGCGCGACCTTCAGGATTGCCATGTCATCCAGCGGATTACGGGTGGTGAGCCACGCCTGGTCGGCATAGGCGGCGACGACGGTCCAGGTGCCGTACGGCGCGCTGCCGTTCACCGAGCCGGGTACGAAGGTGATCCCGCGGCCGGTGCCCGACAGGCAGTGGGCGGCGGTGATGAGCAGGTTCTGCGTAGGACTGGAGACGACGCTCGCGGTACATCCGTGGAAGCCGGTGGATCCGAAGATCAGCGGCCCGGTCGTCGGGACGCTTCCGACGGGAAACGCCGTAGGCGGCGAGGTCTGGGTGCAGGCGGCCGCAACGATCGCGACCAGACCGAGAGCAGCGCCTCTGCTCATCCACCGGTGCACGGCCCAATACCTACCACACGCGCCTGCAGATCAACCCTGACCGCCGCCGTGGCGAGCCTTCCTCACCCTGGTTACGTCGGGTCAGCGGTTGAGCGGCATCGGCAGGTAATTGCTGAGGAATTCCAGGGCTTTTGGCAGGCCGACCTTCCATACGTTGAAGTTGTGCCCGCCGGTGGGGATCACGTCGAAGGTCGCCGGCAGCAGGGGGGCGTGGAGCTTCACCAGACGCCGGAAGGCCTGCTCCTGGGCGATCGCGAAGGGATCCTGTCCCGACGCGAAGACGTAGAGCGGGGGAGCTACCGGCGCCGTGTGGGTCACCCACCAGTCAGGCGAGTTGCGTCGCAAAGCCGTCTTGCTGCCGGCGTAGAGCCGAGCGGTGCCAGGGTCTTGCGCCGGCTGGAAGTAGCCGGACAGGCTGGCTGCCGCGGCATACCGGTCGGGGTGGTGGCTCGCCAGGTTGACGGCGCAGAACCCGCCGGTGGAATAGCCGGCGATACCCCAGCTACGGCCGGGCAGGGTGCGGAAAGTGGCGTTGACGTCATCGACGACGTCGCTGGTCAGGTAGGTCTCGTCGTGCTCACCGTGAACGGCGTTCACGCAGTCGGTGAAGATGCTGTGGGTGGTGGCCTCGGGCAGTACGGCAATGACCGGCGGGATGCGTCTAGCCTGAATCTCACGGTCCAGCAACCCGGAAAGCCCCAGCTGATGCAGGTAGTTCGGGGGTCCGCCGGGCTGGCCGGGCAGTAGTTCCATGACCGGGAAATGCAGGCTCGGCGGCTGGTCGAAATAGGCCGCCGGAAGGTAGACGTACCCGTCACGCACGATGCCGCTGCGCGATCCCCATAGACGCACGGCGAGCACCGTGCCGCGGCCCTGCCGCGCTGCTGCCCTCGCCTGGGGCTGCCAGCGGGTGGCGAGCACGTCGAGCCGGGCATTGCTGCGGTTGTCGGGGTAGTGAGCAGCGACGGTCTTCTGCTGCGCCGATCCCCAGATGTCGGAGAAGCTCGCGTAGAAACCCTCTTGCTTGTTCAGGTAAACGAAGGCGACGACGGCGCCCGCGCAGGAGATGAGCACGATGCCCGCGAACCTGCCGATCAGCTGCACTGGCGCCGGCCAGCGGTTCCAGCCGAGCGCGACGCTGATGTCGAGAGTCACGGCGAGCACCGCCAGCAGGGCGAAGAAGAGGGTGCCACGCAAGTCGTAGGACACTCCGGCCAGGGCAGCCGCGACGACCACCACGACCTCCACCGCCAGCACAGCGAGGGCGATGCGGAGCGGGTCACGCCGGTGTGCATACGACGCCGTCGGAGGCGGGTCGCTCGGCGTACGGCCCGGCGGGATCGAGGCTCCCAGCGGTGCCGGATGACTCGGCCGGGCAGGCTCCGGAGCCTGCAATTGCTGATGTTTCGCGGTCATGTCACGTTCCTCAGACGACCTGGGCCCAGTAGACCGTCACGGCGGCGGCGAGCCCGGTCAGGCTGAGCGCCCAGGCGCCGAGGACCGCGCGGGATGGCCGGCGCGACAGCAGGATCAGGGCGGCGAGGGCGTACGTGTCGGCGAACATCCGCAGATCGCTCGAGCTGGCCCAGACGGCAACCGAGAGGCAGCAGGCGAAAGCCACACCGAGGACGAGCCCGAGGCTCCAGGGCTCGTCTGGCGACTGTTCGTCCGCGCGCGATTCACGCTTCGCCAGACGCACGGCCACGACGACGATCGCGGCCACCGCGATGAGCACGAGGACGGACAGTTCGACCGCATGCAGGCCTGCTTCGAACGGATGGTGTTCGGCGATGCGTTTCCAGTGCGACCACGCCTCCACGATGCCGGTGAAGGGGGCTTGTGAGTTGGCCCCCGCATCGCTCGTCAGCGGCAGTTGGCCCGTCACCGCACGGCAGATCAGCTGCCATCCGGCGAAGACCAGCAGCGGCACCGTCCAGGCGAGGTCGGCCGTGCTCACTCGCCGGCGCCGCAGCTGCGGCACCCGCCAGAAAGCGACAGCAATCACTGCAATGACAGCCGTTTCGCGCGTCAGTACGGCGAGGCTGAGCGCCGTCGAAGCCCACGCGGAGCGGCCGCGTCGCAGTGCCAGGAAACCGGCGACGACGAGCACGACCTCCAGAGGTTCGGCGAGGTCGAAGTCGGTGCTGAAGAGCAATCCGGGCCAGCAGATGAGAAGTCCCCAGCCCCACGCCAGACCGTGCGCGCGGGCTTGCGTAGCACCGATCGCGGCCAGCGCCGCCAGCGCGCCGATGCCGACCAGCAAGAGTGCCGTAGGCACGAGCACGGTCTGGCCTCCGAAGGAGAGCAGCCAGGCGACGAGCGGGTAGCCGATGCGTCCGAGCCTGAAGGCGTTATCGAGGCGGATGCCTGGTGCGTGCAGCCGTAAATCAAAGGGATCCTGGGCAAGCCGGTACATGAACTGGCCGTCGTATCCGCTGCCGGGATGCACCGGCACACCGGCCGGCAGATGAGCGGGGTTGCCATAGGTACGGCCGGCATCGATCAGGAAGCCTGGTGCGCCGTGGCCGAGGTTGATGATGCGGGCGAATGCGGCCGCGGCAGCGATGACAGCGACTATGGCAGCCGCAAGCCAAGGAGCAGCAGCGCTTTGGCGGCTACGAAGCGGCAGCCACAACTGCCGTCCGATCCCGGCGGAGGCCTGCTGCACCTGTGCCGGCACAGTGGCCTCCCCGCGCGTCGCTCACGCCGGCAGCCGTCCTGCCAGGCGTCCAGCCTGCAACGGCAGGGTGTTGGAAAGGTGAGACGCAGCAGGGCTTTTTCGTGTGCAACCGGCTCAGTTTTGAACGAGCTGGAACACGTTGCCTTCGGGGTCGATCCCGTCGATGCGTCTGCCGCCGCGGAAGGACCACTGCGCTTCGGCCGGTTCGAGCCGGCCGCCATGCCTCTCGATGAGCGGCCGCAAGGCCTCGATGCTCGCCGCGGCAAAGGCGAGTTTGATCGGTGTCTGCGAACGGCGCGTGGCCGGCTCGGTGGACGCTCTGGCGTTGGCGGTCTGTACGAGAGTGAGCCGCCAGGTGGGCGATTGCAGCCCGCAGAAGGCCTGCACGCCAGAAATCTAGCCGGGTCGTGCAGCGCTCAGCGGGTGAGGCCGCCGATGTCGTGTGTGGCGCGCGTGGCGGCCGCCAGCACCATCTCGCCGAGAGCATGGATCTCCCGGACGCTGAGGTCATGACTTGGCCCGAGCAGCATGACCGACGCAGCGACGGTCCCCGTGCCTTCGTTGCCGCCCGGGGCAAAGACCGGGGCTGAAAGCTGCCTGAGGTGGATTGAACCTCTCGGATCGAGCTCAGCCGCCAGATACTCGCTATGGGTGACGAGGCGGATTGCCTCGTCTCGTTGCCGCCCCAGATCGCCCGGATCCTGATCGCCGATCAGATGCTCGAGGGCCGTCGCCAATTCGGGCTGGCGGCCGGGGGAGACGGTGATGCTGAAGCCGCGCCGCCGGACGGCGGCGAGCGCCTCGTGGTAGCGCGCACTCTCGGCCTCGGTCAGCGGCGGGTCAGCGCGTTGCAGCCAGGCCTGCACCTGGCTCCCGTCCTCCCACGCGACGAAGGTGGCGCCGAACGGGGGCACGAGCCCGATCGCGTCACCCGCGCGCGGGCGGATCCCGAAGGGCGGTCCGAAGTCGTACACGCTCGCCACTCGCGTCTGCGCCCCGTCGCGAATGGTGACGGCGACGACGCAGGATTCGGACCGAGCGAGGGCCTCGGCGTGTATACCGGCCGCCCGTAGCGCCGGATTCGCGACGCGCGCCGCCTCGCCGAGGGCGATGCCCGCCTGGCCGAGTTCGTAGCGCAGGGCGGCGTCGCGGCGCACGAAGCCGCGCTCGGCTAGACCGAGCAGCAGCGAGTTGCAGGTGGCGCGCGGGATGCCCACCTGGCGCGCCAGTTCCGTGACCGTGAACGACCTCGTCGGGCTCGCGGCCAGCGCCAGCAGCACGTCGGCGGCTCGGATGACGGCCGGCGAGGGTGCGAGGGGCATGACGAAATACTAGCGCTGATGACAGCAATTCGGCGCGCTGTTATGGTCGCGCGGTGGCATCGGGCTGGGTGGTGGAGGCGGACCGCGACGTCTGCATCGGGTCGGGAGCCTGCGCCTTCGCCGTTCCTGACGTGTTCGATGTCGATGACAGCGGCGGCGTGATACTCGTCGGGCCGGTGGTCACCGGCGACGAGCGGGTGGTGGAAGCGGTCGCGGGCTGCCCGACCGGAGCGCTCAAACTCATCAAGGGCGGCGCATGACGGAACTGGTGCTCGACCGCGATCGGCTGCGCTCCCTGTTCGATCTCCGCAGCGACGTCTACGCCTCCCGCGGCGGCACGTTCGAGACCGACCCGTACCCGACCTTCGCGCGCCTTCGCGAGACCGGGCCCGTGCACCCCGGCGCTCCGCACGAAGCGCTCGGCTGGACCGGAGACGTCTTCTTCCAGGGCCTGCCCTATCCCGAGCGTCCGCATTTCTCGGCCTACGACTACGAGACGTGCGCCCGGGTCCTGCAGGACGACGATGACTTCGTCACCAACACGCCCGCACTACCGGGCGAACCGCAGATGCCTGACGCTGCCATCCTCTTCATGGACGGTCAGCGACATCGCCGCTACCGCAAGCTCGTGCAGCCGTCGTTCGTCCCCGGTAAAGCCGTGTGGTGGCTGGAGAACTGGATCCGCGCCACCGTCACGAGCCTGATCGACGGGCTCGCCGCTGACGCCACTGTCGGCAGTGTCGGCAGTGTCGGCCGTGTCGACCTCAACGCCGAGTTCTGCGCCCCCATCCCGCTCCTGACGATCACCGGCAGCTTCGGCATCACGATCGAGGAGGCGCTCGACGTCCGTGCCGCGGTGACCTCGGACGGCCAGGACGTCGCGATACTCGCGCGCCTGCTCATCCCGACGATCGCGGCCCGCCGCGAGCAGCCGACCGACGACCTCGTCAGCGTCCTCGTGCAAGCCGAAGTCACGGATGACGATGGCCAGCTGCACCGCCTGACCGATGAAGAAGTGCTCGCCTTCGCCTTCCTTCTGCTGGCTGCGGGCTCAGGAACGACCTGGAAGCAGATGGGCATCACCATCGTCTCGCTGCTGAACCATCCGCAGGCTCTCGCGGCTGCGCAAGCAGATCGGGCGTTCCTTCGCGGCGTGGTCGAGGAAGCGCTGCGGTGGATGCCGACCGACCCGGTCTTCTCCCGCTTCGTCGCCCGTGACACGACGCTCGCCGGCGTGCAAATGCCGGCAGGAGCAGTCATTCACGCGTGCCTGGCCGCCGCGAACCGCGATCCGACGCGATGGGAGCGGCCCGACGCGTTCGATCCGTTCCGCCCGGTGAAAGCCCACCTCGGCTTCGGCTTCGGCCCGCACACCTGCCTCGGCGCGCATGTCGCACGGATGGAAATGACCCATGGCATCGGGGCTTTGCTCGATCGGTTGCCGGGTCTGCAACTCGATCCCGACCGTCCCGCTCCGCGCATCATCGGCCTGTACGAGCGCGGCCCCGACACGGTCCCGGTGGCCTTCGGGGCCGTGACGTGAGGCTGCTCGAGGGCAAGACGTGCGTCATCACGGGCGCCGGGTCGGGCGTCGGCCGCTCGTCAGCAGTGCTGTTCGCCGAGCACGGGGCCTCAGTCGTCGTCGGTGACGTGCGTGACGAGTGGACCCGCGACACCGTCGCGCTCGTGGAAAAGGCCGGCGGCGCAGCCGTTGCCACCCACTGCGACGTCTCGAAAGAGGCCGACGTCGAGGCGCTGATCGCCGTCGCCGTCGACACTTTCGGGCGGCTCGACGTGATGCACAACAACGCGGGCGTCAGCACCCCGCGGCCTGGGCTGAGCTTCACCGAGCACACGCAAGAGGACTGGGACCGGCTGCTCGGCATCAACCTGATGGGAATGGTCTACGGCTGCAAGCACGCGGTGCTGCAGTTCCGCCGGCAGGCGGAGGTCGGCACCGGTGGAGGGGTCATCGTCAACACCGGCTCGGTCGCGGGGATGGTCGGCTTCGGCGGCGTCCCGTACGGCGTCACCAAGGCCGGCGGCATCCTGCTGACGAAGTCGCTGGCGATGGAGGTCGCCAAAGAAGGCATACGTATCAACGCGATTGCGCCCGCGACGCTACTGACCAACTTCGGCCGTGACGAGCGCGAGGCGTTCGCGCCGCGCAGCGATGCCGAACTCGAACTGTGGGGATCCTTCGTCCCCACCGGCCGCGCGAGCACACCCGAGGACTGCGCCAATGCGGCGCTGTTCCTCGCCTGCGATCTTTCGGCCAACACGACCGGCGCGATCATTCCCGTCGACGGCGGATATCTCGCTCGATGAACGGGCCTTGCGACACATGAGTCAGGAGAGCAGATGGCTGATCTGGTAGCGGCACGGCAGCCGTTCATCAATGGGGAGTGGGTCCAGGGGACCGGGGATCCGGTGCTGGTGGAATCGCCCGCCACTGGCGAGGTGATCGCGAACGTCGAGGGCGCGTCGGCGGCGCAGGTGGAGTCGGCCATCGCGGCTGCTCGCCGCGCGTTCGACACCGGCCCGTGGCCGACCCTCGCGCCGGCCGAGCGCGTCAAGGCGATCCAGCGTTTCGGTGACGCCCTCGAATCGCGTCGCAGCGTCCTGATCGAGACGGTCATCGAAGAGGCCGGCTGCCCGCGTACGGTCACCGAACTCACCCAGGTGGGCATGGCGATTTCGAGCGTGCGTGAGCTCGCCGACCTCTACGCCCGCGTGCCCGAGTGGGAGTACAACGAGGTGCCGCTGGGCGAGCACTTCGTGGGCTCCGCGGTACGCCTGTCCGTGCGCCGCTACGAAGCCGCGGGCGTCGTCGCCGCGATCACGCCGTACAACTTCCCGCTCATCACCAACGTCTGGAAGGTCATCCCGGCGCTGCTCGCGGGATGCACGGTCGTGCTCCGGCCGAGCCCGCTGACGCCATTGGAAGCCACGGTGTTCGGTGAGGCCGCCGAGGAAGCAGGCCTGCCGCCCGGCGTCCTGAATGTCGTGGTGGAGCAAGGCAATGACGGTGCTGTGCTGCTGACCACGCATCGCGATGTCGACGTCGTGTCGTTCACCGGCTCGACGAACGTCGGCCGCGCCGTCGCCACCCAGGCGGCCGGCACACTCAAGCGCGTCATCCTCGAACTCGGCGGCAAGAGCGTCGCGCTGCATCTGCCTGATGTCTTCGAGGCCGGTGTCGGGGGAGTCGTCGGCGCCGCCCTCACCGTATTCGCCGCGCATTCCGGTCAGGGCTGCGCCTTGCAGACGCGAGTGCTCGTCCCGCAGGAGCGGCGAGCCGAGGTCGTCGACGCGATCGCCGGCGCCTCGCGGACGTTGACGATCGGACCGCCGACCGAACGGACCACGATGGTCGGCCCGCTCATCTCAGAGCAGCAGCGCCATCGGGTCGACGAGCTCGTGCAGCGCTCGGTCGCCGCCGGGGCTCGCGTGGCAGCAGGCGGCCGTTCCTGCGAGGGCATCGGATGGTTCTACGAGCCGACCGTGCTCGACGCGCCCGATCCGGCGAACCCGGGCAATCAGCACGAGTTCTTCGGGCCGGTGCTCTCGGTCCTGGGATACACGGATCTCGATGACGCGGTACGCATTGCGAATGCCACCGAATACGGCTTGTCCAACGGCATCTATACGGGAGATCTCGCGCTCGGGATGAGCCTGGCCGAGCGGCTACGGAGCGGGACCGTTCAGGTGAACACCGGCATGGCCGCCGGCTACACACCGATGGGCGGCTTCAAGCAGAGCGGTTACGGACGCGAGCGCGGGGCCGCCGGCATCCGCGCGTTCCAGGAACTCAAGCATGTGGTGGTGGGAAGTCGATGACCGAGCCCGGGTACACCCCTCCCGATCTCACGCTGGTGGGCGACGAGCACGTCAAGCGCTATCTGGAAACCGGCGGTGAGGTCGGGCATGAGTGGAGCGGGGTCCACACGCTGGTGCTGACCACCACCGGCCGCACGTCCGGAAAGCCCCGCCAATCAGCCATGATCTACGGGCAGGACGGTGACGCGTACGTGGTCATCGCCTCCCAGGGCGGCATGCCGACGCACCCGAACTGGTACCACAACCTCACGGCGAATCCGGACGTGCAGCTCCAGGTGGGGCCGGAGAGTTTCGCCGCTAGGGCGCACACGGCAGAGGGCGCCGAGCGCGATCGGCTGTGGAAGCTCATGACCGGGATCTGGCCGAACTTCGACGTCTACCAGACGCGTACCGACCGCCGGATTCCTGTCGTCGTGATCGAACGGGCCCCATGAGCGTCCCCGTACCCGACACCCTCGAGACGCTGCAATCGCCCGCCTGGCTCACCGCCGCGCTGGCGCCTCGCTTTCCCGGCATCGAGGTCACCGGCGTGACCCCTGGCCCGGTCATCAGCCGGGTCGCGACGAACGCGCGCTTCACGATCGAATGCGCGGGCGGAGTTCCGGAGGGCCTGTCACCGAACCTCTGCGGCAAGGGCTACTTCTCCGAGGTGGGCAAGGCTTTCCGGCAGGTCGGTGAGCCGGAGGCGTACTTCTACCGCGACATTGCCGGCGACACCGGCATGCGCATGCTGACGAGCGTCTACGCCGATGTCGACCCGGTCACGCGGCACGGCGTCCTCATCACCGAGGACGTGGTGCCCCGCGGCGCGGTTTTCCTCGACGCGCTCAGCGACTACACCCCCGAGCAAGCAGCCGAGAGCCTCTCCGAGCTCGCCAAGCTGCACTCCGCAACGTGGGAAAAACCCATGTACACCAAGGCAAGTTGGCTCGATTCCCGGCTCGAGAGCTACCTGCTGCACCGCGGCGTCAAAGACGTCCTGTTCAATTTCGACGGGCCGATCGGTGCCGGGGTACCCGTTGAGGTACGCGACGCGCAGCGGCTCGTCGATGCGCTGCACACCCTTGCTGCTGACGTTCCGGTCGAGAGCCCCTGGACGGTGATCCACGGCGACGCGCACGTCGGCAACCTGTACGTCGACGGCACCGGCCGGCCGTCCTTCGTCGACTGGCAGGTCGTGCAGCGCGGTCCCTGGTACCTCGACGTCGGCTATCACCTCGCGTCGGCGCTGACCATCGAGGATCGCCGCAAGAATGAGCAGGACCTGATCCGCCATTACCTGGACGAGCTTGCCACTGGCGGTGTCGACGTGCCCTCGTGGGACGAGGCATGGCGCGGGGTGCGGCGCGGCATCGTCTACGGCTTCTTCATGTGGGGGATCACGCTCAAGGTCGATCCGCCCATCACCACGATGCTGCTGACTCGACTCGGCACCGCGGCGGCCGACCACGACGCCTTCACGGCGATCGAAGGAACCCGCCGGTGACATCGATCGAAGATCGCTGGCTGCGCCTGGAACCGATCAAAATCGGCTGGCACGGCATGGAATGGGCGCGCTTCGAGCGTGAGATCCGCATGGCGTTCGACGAGGCCACTGAGCGCCGGGTGCTCGACCGGCGCTATGAGTTCCTCTTCGAGGCCGACGCCGGACTTCCGCAGGGCACGGCGAAGGGCGGCCTCGATTCCTACCAGCGACTGGTTGACGCCGGCTGCCTGGCCGTCGTCGGAGCGAACTACACCGACTCCGCGCTGGCGCTGACGGAAGCCGTCAATGCGGCGAAGGTGCCGCTGCTGAGCATGTGCGGCACCGACGGCTTCCACGGCGAGTACTGCTTCCGTATGGGCAACGGCGATGTCGGCGACGAGCCCGCCCTGATCGTCAACTGGCTGATCCGCAATGGCCACCGTCGCATCGCGGTTGTCAGTCCCGTCTCGCCGATCGGCGAGGAGTACTTCCGCTTCTTCCGGCAGGAGTGCCGCCGGATGGGCATCTCGATGGCGGCCATCGAATCGGTGAACAACACGACGTCCACTGAGGAGTTGGCCGAGAAGTTCTCCGCGCTGCGGACGGCGAATGCCGATGCGCTCGTCTGGCTGGGCTACGGCGGGCTCGTGGTGTCCAATACGGTTCGCCTTGCGCTGGAGGCGATTTCGTGGGATCCGCCGCGCATCATGACGACGGCGTTCATGCAGTACATCTGGGGATTCGACCAGCTCGAGGGCTGGGTCGGGATCGACCAGTGGTGCCCGGAGAACCCGCGGATGCACGCGTTCCACCGGCGGTTCGTCGCACGCTACGGCGAGGACCCGTGGATGTGGCCCAACGCGATCCCCGGGCTCGCGTACGACATGGCCGCCGCGATCGTCGAGGGGCTGCACCGGGCGCCCGTGCTCACCCCGCAGGGCGTCAAGCAGGGGCTGGAACGCATTCGCTTCATGCCAGCCGTGACTGGTGGGCCCAATACCCACATCGCCGCCGGCCCGTTCGATCACCAGATGTTCAAGGGTGACTGGCTGCACTACGGGAAGGTCAGCGGCGGAAGGCTCGAATTCGCCGGGCTTTTCGAAGCTGTCGACGAGTAAGAAACGCGAGGAATGCCATGCTGCCCGAGTCGACCCGCCTGCTGTCCGCCGACGACCATCTGATCGAACCCCGCCACCTGTGGGTCGATCGCGTGCCCGCGCCATACCGTGACGCGTGCCCGCGCATCGTCGAGGTCGACGGTCGCGAGGCGTGGCTGTATGAGGACGAGCTCACGTACATCCCGATGGGATCGTGCCGGCCGCTGCCCGGCTTCGACGAGGCGGGCTACCCGCCGGCGCCCGGCACGGCTCGCTACGACGAGATCCGTCCCGGCTGCTACGACCCGGTGGAACGCCTGCGGGACATGGACACGGACGGGGTGTACGGCCAGCTCTGCTTCCCCAACTACGCGCGCTTCGCCGGCCACCGGTTCTTCCTCAACGTCAAGGATCCGCGCCTCGGGCTGGCGTGCCTTCGTACCTACAACGACTACCTGCTCGACGAGTGGTGCGCCGAGGATCCATCCCGGCTCTACGGCGCCGCGATCCTGCCGCTGAACGACCTCGATGCGGCACTGATGGAGTTTCGCCGGGTGCTCGACAAGGGCGCGAAAGCCATCGCGTTCTCGGAGAATCCGACGGTTCTCGGTCTGCCTTCCGTGCACACCGACCACTGGGATCCGCTGTGGGCGATGGTGAGTGAGTCGCAGCTGCCGGTCTGCATGCACATCGGCAGCTCGTCCAAGCTCGTCACCACGTCAGCCGATGCACCGCCGACCGTGCTGGTGTCACTCAACGGGGTGAACTCGATGATGGCCGGGGTCGACTGGCTGCTGTCCGGCATCTTCGAGCGCTTCCCCGGCATCAAGGTGATCCTGTCCGAAGGCGGCGCGGGCTGGATCCCGTACATCCTGGAGCGGGCCGACAAGGCCTTCCACGACAAGCGCATCAAGCCCAACGCGGCCATCGGCCAGACCTCCAAGGGAGGCACCGTCCCGCCGAGCCAGCTCTTCCGCCAGCACATGTATGTCTGCCTTGTCGATGAGTACTTCGCGCTGCGCTCGCTGGGCGACATCCCGGTCGACAACCTGCTCTGGGAAGGCGACTACCCGCACGGCGATGGGCTGTGGCCGAACAATCATGCGTACCTGGAGAAGGCGCTCGCCGACGTGCCGGACGACGACGCCGCGAAGATTGCCGGCGGCAACCTGGCCAAGCTGCTTTCCGTATGAGCTACGACCTGCTGGAGGGCGTGCGCGTCGTCGAGCTGTCGATGTACGCGCTTGTGCCATCGGCAGCGGCGGTGCTCGCTGACTGGGGCGCCGATGTCGTCAAGGTCGTGCCGGTCAAGGTCGCCGATCCGATGCTGGGCAACCCGATCGCGGGCCTGCCCAAGAAGGACGTCGGCGTCGCCTTCATGTGGGAGCTGCTCAACCGGGGCAAGCGGTGCATGGGCCTGGACGTCTCCACCGAGGAAGGCCGCCAGATCCTGCTCGATCTCGTCGGGCAGGCCGATGTCTTCATCACGAACCTGCTGCCCGGCGCGCGGCAAAGGTTTCGCATCGACCCCGAGGACCTCGCCGGCGCCAACCCGGTTCTGATCTACGGACGAGCCAGCGGTCACGGTACGGAGGGCCCCGAGCGTGATGCCGGCGGCTTCGACCACACCGACTTCTGGGCGCGCACGGGCATTGCCCACGCGGCAAGCATGGTCGCGGGAGAGTTCATCCCGCAGCCCGGCCCGGCACTCGGCGACCTCGCCGGTGGCGGCTTCCTGGCCGGTGCGATCGCCGCCGCCCTGTATCGACGCGGCCGGACCGGCCAGGGTTCGCTGGTGGACGTTTCCCTGCTGTCCTCGGGGATGTGGGTGGGCGCGCCTGCCGTCATCGCGAGCCAGCTTTATGACGTCGACACCATCCCGCGCATGAGCCACCTGAACCTGCCCAACCCGCTCGTCGCCGCGTACACCACCCGCGACGGCCGCCAGCTCTACCTGGCCGGGATCGTCACCGAAGGCCACTTCGAGAACTTCTGCGAGACGATCGACCGCAAGGATCTGCTCGAGGACGCGCGCTTCGCGACTGGGACCGAGCGGCTCGCTCATGCCCGCGAATGCATCGAGCTGCTCGATGAAGTCTTCGCTTCGCGCGACCTCGCCGAGTGGGTCGTCATGCTGCAGGGGCTGACGACTCCGTGGACCGTCGTGCAAACCGCTGCAGAGGCGGCGAACGATCCGCAGGTCGTCGCCAACGGCTTCCTCGCCGCGGTCGATGGGCGCTATCCCCTGGTGCGCAGCCCAGCCCAGTTCGACGAGCAGCGCCCCGAGCTTCAGCGGGCGCCGCAGCACGGGGAACACACCGAGGAGGTGCTGCTCGAGCTCGGCCGCAGCTGGGACGACATCGCGGCGCTGAAGGCCCGCGAGGCGATTTCCTAACAGTCGCAGGGGATTTCCACCCTCACCTCAGCCGGTAGAGATCCTCACCCGCGTTGGACACCACGAGCGTCTCGGGGTCTGCGGCCCACTCCGCGATGTCGATGGATGCCGGATCGCGAAACTCGAGGCTGACGGCTCGCGTGACGCTTTCGGGGATCGCCGTTGCGAGCGTGACGGTGACCCGGCGCCGCTCGCCGTGCACCTCGTCGTAGGTGCCCGCCCCGGCCAGATGTGTCGAGTGCGCCAGGTCGCCCCAGTGCTCGCCGGAGAAACGGTCCCATTGCTGGAGGAAGTAGTCGCGGCAGTGGTAGCCGATCCGCTCGATGGCCGGATGTGTCGTCGCGATGTCGCGGATGTGCGGGGCGTACAGCACGACTTCGCCGCCGTCAGCGACGATTGGCTCCACCTTGTAGAAGCCCTTCGCGCCGGTCCACATGTCGTCGTACTTCTCCGGAATGACCGACAGCACGCGGCGCACCGGATGCGCCAGGTAGCGGATGTGCGTCTGCGCGGAGACGTCTGCCGCCGCAGCCCACGCCTGCTGGGGATCGCCAAAAGCCATGGAATGCAACGTGTTCGGGCCTGGCGCCGTCACGACGCAGAAGGCCAGCCGCTCGCCAGGGACCATCGCGGCGGCCTCGTCGATCAGCGCCCGGACGGGGGTGATGCCACGCGTGCCGATGATGCCGGCGCTGGTGATGAGTGCACCGAGCCAGTGCGAGAGATCGATCAGCTCGCGCCCGGAAACGCCGGGAAACAGGTACTTGTTGCCACCTGAGAAGCCGACCACCTCATGCGGGAACACCGGGCCCACGATCAGCGTCACGTCGTGTTCGACGACGGCGCGATTGATGCGTACCTGTGCGGTGTGGTGAAGCATCCCGCCGGACAGCTCGGCGATCCGTTCGGCGCTGAGCACCCCGACATCGACGAACGTGGACGGTTCCCACCAGGCGTGGCTGACGATCGACGTCTGCGAGTAGACGGCGCCGGCTTCGCCCGGCGGGTATCCGAGGTGCGCGGCGAGGGCTGCGTCGCTCATGGCGGCGTGCGTGCCCAGGGCGACGAGCACGGTCAGCCGGCTGACCCGCCCGTGCAACGCCCCGTGCACGGCTGAGAGCAGCAGCGGCAGCGGGCAGCTGCGGGTGGCATCCGGAACGAGCACGCACACGCTGCGCCCGTCGAGCGCAGCGCCGGCCAGCTGGGCGCGAACGAAGCCGTCGACCTCGTCGTCGGTGAGCACCGTCTGCGGGCCGCCGACCTCCGCGATCGTGGCCGTCGTTGTCATGCTCGCTCCCGGGCCCGCCGGTTGATTTGCGTCTGCGCCGCAGACCAGAAACAGTACGCCCGTGGCACCTGGCGATCCGCAGCTACGGCTTGAGCCCGACCGCCTGTTCCCCGCCGACCCCGGAGTGCGGGGCATCGCCCGCCGGCTCTATGCGCAGGTACGCGAGCTTCCGCTGATCTGCCCGCACGGCCACGTCGATCCTCACATCCTCCTGACAGACGCGGCGTTCACCGATCCGGCGACGCTGCTGGTGACCCCCGACCACTACGTGACGCGGTTGCTGCATGCCGATGGCGTCGCGCTCGAGGATCTCGGCGTCGGGCAAGGCCCGCTGACGGAGGCGGCCGCCCGGCGAGCCTGGCGGCTGCTCTGCGAGCACTGGCATGTCTTTCTCGGGACCCCGGTGCGGTACTGGCTCGACGCGGAACTGGCGGAAATCTTCGGGGTGAGCGAACGCCCGTCAGCGGACTCTGCGGACCGGCTCTTCGATGCGTTGTCGGCGCGCCTGGCCGATCGCGCCTTCCGCCCGCGTGCGCTCTACGACCGGTTCGCCATCTCCGTGCTGGCCACCACCGACGACCCGGCGTCCGACCTCGCGGCGCACGCAGCCCTGCGCGATGACCCGACCTGGCATGGACGGGTCATCCCGACCTTCCGGCCCGACCGCTACCTGGAGCCCGTCGAGCCGGGTTGGCGTGATGCGCTGAGCCTGCTGGCGAAGGCGTCGGGAGTCGACGTCGGCGACTACGCCGGGTATCTCGCGGCGCTCGAGGATCGCCGGCGGTACTTCATCGCCCATGGTGCGGTGTCGGCCGATCACAGTCACGCCGACGTGCGCACGGATCCGCTCGCGCCGGCGGAAGCCGCCCGCATCTATCGCGCTGCCGTCGCAGGCGAGGCGACGGCGGCCGAATGCGTCGCCTTCCGCCGTCACATGTTGCTGGAAATGGCGCGCATGTCGTGTGACGACGGCCTGGTGATGACTCTTCATCCCGGCGTCCGGCGCCACCATCACCGGCCCACGTATGAGCGGTTCGGCCCCGATACCGGCTCCGACATCCCGATCCGGGTCGAGTTCACCGACGCCCTGCGGCCGCTGTTGAACCGGTTCGGCACGCACCCGGGTTTCCATCTCGTCGTCTTCACGCTCGATGAGACGGTCTGGTCACGCGAGCTGGCGCCGCTCGCCGGCTTCTACCCGTCGCTGTTCGTCGGTGTGCCCTGGTGGTTTCTCGATGCTCCCGACGCGATGCGCCGCTTCCGGGCGGCCGTCACCGAAACGGCGGGGCTCTCGCGTACCTCCGGATTCGTCGATGACACCAGAGCTTTCTGCTCGATCCCGGCCCGCCATGACATGGCCCGCAGAGTCGATGCCGGCTATCTTGCGGGGCTCGTCGCCGAGTATCGGCTGCAGGAGGACGAGGCGGCGCAGGTCGCGATCGATCTCGTCTCCCATCAACCTGCGCGCGTATTCAAACTGTGAACCTGTCCCGCAGCGGCCGGGCGGCCCCACCGGTGCGGCTGGTCCACCTCGGCTTGGGCAACTTCTTCCGGGCTCACCAAGCCTGGTACACCCAGCATGCCGGCGACGGATCCGGCTGGGGCTACGCCGCTTTCGCCGGGCGCGGGCCCGGGCTGGCGGCCCGCCTAGGAGCGCAGGACGGGCTTTACACCGCCGTGCTTCGGGCGGAGGACGGCGACCGCTTCGAGCTGATCGCCAGCCTCGCTCGGGCACACGCAGCCGACGAGCACGAAGCCTGGCTCGACTACCTGAGCTCGCCTCATCTGACTGTCGTGACCACCACCGTCACCGAGGCCGGATACCTGCGCCGTCCGGATGGTGCCCTGAACACAAGAGACCAGCGATTGCAGGCAGATCTGCGGGTCTTGCGCACCGATCCGGAGGGGCTCGTCCGGACTGCTCCCGCCCGGCTCGTGGCTGGTTTTGCCGCGCGGCGCCGGGCCGATGCCGGTCCGGTCGCGCTCGTGCCGTGCGACAACATGGCGGGCAACGGCGCCGCGGTCGCCCGGGTGATCCGCGAACTCGCCGAGCTGCTGGATCCCGCGCTCGCGCAATGGATCGCGCAGTCGGTCTCCGTCGTCTCGACCGAGGTCGATCGCATCACGCCGCGCCCGACGGCGCAGGACGCCGAGGTGGTGCGGGTGGCCACTGGACGCGCCGACGCCTGCCCGGTGGTCACGGAACCCTTCACGGAGTGGGCATTGTGCGGCGACTTCCCGGCCGGCCGCCCGCGCTGGGAGGACGCCGGCGCCGCCTTCACCGCCGACGTCACGCCCTTCGAGAACCGCAAGCTCTGGCTGCTGAACGGCGCCCATTCGCTGCTCGCCTATGCCGGTTCGATCCGGGGTCACGAGACGGTGGCCGAGGCCATCGCCGACGACATGTGCCGGGCGTGGGTCGAGCAATGGTGGACGGAAGCGACCCAGTACCTGCTGCAGCCGGCGGCGGATCTCGAGGCGTACCGCCGTGCGCTGCTCGTACGTTTCGCCAATCCACGCATCCGGCACTTCCTGGCGCAGATCGCTGCCGACGGATCCCAGAAGCTGCCGATCCGGGTGCTGCCGGTGCTGCGCTCCGAGCTGGCGGCCGGCCGGATTCCCCTTGCTGCAACACGGATTCTCGCGGCCTGGATCTGCCATCTGCGGGGGCTGGGCGCCCCGGTGTCGGACGTGCGCGGCGACGCGTTGGTCCGGCTCGCCTCCGGCCCGATCCCGAAGGCAGCGCAGCGCGTACTCGCCGAACTCGATCCCGAGCTGGGTGAAGACGCGGCCGTCATCGGCGCCGTCACCGATCAGGCGGAGGGGCTGGCGGCGGGGGCCGTTGGGGCGGCCAGCAGCGACGGTGCTTAGCTAGACCATCATGTCGATCCAAGCGACTCCGTTCACGTTCACCGGCGCAGACGGGATCGTGCTGCGTGGCGATCGCCGCGGAGAGCCGGATTCCCCCGCGGTGGTCTTCCTGCACGGCGGCGGGCAGACCCGCTACTCGTGGGGCGGCACCGCCTCGACCGTGGCCGCGCAGGGCTGGCAGGCCCTCACGCTCGATGCCCGCGGGCACGGCGAATCCGACTGGTCGGCCGATGGTGACTACCGGCTCAGCGCGTTCGCCCACGATCTCGATGCAGCCATCGCGACGCTGCCCGACAAGCCCGTTGTCATCGGCGCCTCGCTCGGCGGGCTCACATCAATCCTGCTGGCGGGGGAGCTTCATCCCGGTGTGCTGGCCGGGCTGGTGCTGGTCGACATCGTTCCTGACATGGAGCAGGGCGGCGCCGACCGTATCCAGGCGTTCATGGCCGAAAACGTCAAGGACGGCTTCGCCTCGCTCGAAGACGTGGCTGACGCGATCGCTGCCTACAACCCGCACCGGCCACGCCCGTCCGACCTCTCCGGATTGCGCAAGAACCTGCGTGAGCGCGACGGCCGCTGGTACTGGCACTGGGACCCGGTCTTCATCGGCGGCGCCGCGGATCTGGGGCCCAACGAGATCACCGACGTCGTCCGTCTCGATGCGGCTGTCTCCGAGATCGAACGCGGCGGCGTGCCGCTGCTTTTGGTGCGCGGCCGGGCCAGCGATCTCGTCAGCGAGGCCAAGGCTGAGCAGTTCTTGCAGCGGCACCCCAAGGCGCAGTTCGCCGACGTCTCCGGAGCCGGTCACATGGTGGCCGGCGACCGCAATGACGCCTTCACTGACGCTGTAATGAGCTTTCTGCGTCAGGAAGCACCACCTTTGTAGGACCTGCCGATCCCTCTTCGGCGGCCTCGACTACGGGCTCGCGCCGGGGGAGCAGCAGCGGGGTCGCGAGGAGCAGGACTCCGGCAGCAGCGAGCGCCACGCGCGTGCTTGTGACAGCCGCAAGCACGCCCCAGAGCAGCGTCACCGCCGCGATGGTGAGGTTGGTCGTGATCGACCAGGCGGCCAGCGTGCGCGCCACCAGCTGCTTCGGGATCTGCTCGAGCCGGTAGGTGACGAGCACCGGGTTGAAGACGCCGGAGCACGTGACCAGGCCGAGCTGGACGGCGATGACGAGCACGACCCCGCCGGCGCCGGAAGGTAGGAAGGCCAGGCCCAAAGACCAGCAG
>DATAVO010000233.1:0-75029 GCA_036267695.1 Frankiaceae bacterium | reverse complement strand
GTCACCACGTTGGCGGGGTCGCAGTTGTAGATGCCCTGGTTCGGCTGCGTGACGTCCTTGTCATAGACGAAGCCGTTCGGCGTGACGTCCATCATGACGTAGCACGTCGTCTGGTGCGGGTTCTTCGGATCGGTATCCCGCGGCGGGAACAGCCCGCCGGCGGTCCAGGCGGTTTCCGTGCCGGCCTTCTGCAGGACGCAGTCCTGGGTCAGGTCATTGCCGCAGGCCGTCGCGGACTTTGCCCACAGGGTCCAGGCATTGAAGGCCAGCGCGGTGAAGTCCGTGTAGGTGGCCTTCGGGACGACGCTCATGATCGTCTTGATCTGCTTGACCAGCGGGTCGCTGTCCATCTCGAACGGCAGGTGGCTGAAGTACTGGTAGGTCGGCTGCGTAACGCCCACGCTCTTGACGGCCGCAATGGTCGCCGGCTCGTAGTAGGCGTTGCCGAGCAGCATCCAGGTCAGCTTCAGCCCGACGTCCTTGATGGCGGTCACCTCCGGCGCGATGTACGCGGCGCTGCCGGTGGCGTTCATGTAGCCGCCGGCGCCGGAGCCCTTGATCTCCTCCATGTACGGACGCCAGTTCGTCACCAGCGGCGGGCGCTCGGAGTAGTCGGCCTGCTTGAAGCCGATGGCCTTGGTGGCGTCACGGGTGCGCAGTCCCTGCGCGCGCAGCGATGAGGTGTTGCTGCTGCCGACCGCGACGCCGGTCTTGAGGGTGTCCGGGTACTTGAGGCCCAGCAGCCGGAAGGGGCCCACCTGGAACTCGTTGGCCGGGTTGGGTGTCGGCTGGACCTGCAGGCCGGCCGCAGTCGCCGCGGGCGAAACGACGTAAGACGGAATCTGGCCGAGGCCGCACTTCACGCGCGGTGCCGCGCCCGGGTCATCGAGACCGTTGCCGTTACCGACGAGCATGAACTCCGTCTGGCACGCCTGGATCATCTGTTGCGCGACGTTGAAGAGCTTGGCGTCGTACTTGGTGAGCTCGATCTTGCGACCGTTGATGCCGCCGGCGTTGTTGCACCACGTCACGAACGCGGTGCCCACGTCGAAGAACTCCTGGCCGAGGCCTGGCGCCACCGACGACCCGGTGTCGGACATGGTCCCGATCTTGATGGCACTGGCGCTGATGCCACGCCCGCTACCGCCAGTGGCATTGCCCTTGCCGCAGATGCCCTTCAGGCTTCCGAAGTCGCCGGGTCCCGCAACTGCCGCCGCGCTCGACGTCGCGCCGGAGGCCGGCGCGCTGCTTGACGGGTTGGTGTTTCCACCGCCCGATGACGAGCGTCCACAGGCGGCGAGCGCCACGAATGTTGTTGTCGCGACGCCCACGGCGACAAGCCGGGTTGATCGCTGTACTAGGCCACGTCTCACTGCGCACCCTGTGCTTTCGCTCAGCTGATGGGGGATGAAGAACCGCACGTCGCCCGGAGGCCAAAGTGTGGTGCGGGTCATAGTAGGGCACGCCATCGGGCCCACGGGCGTGGGTTGGCCACGTATAGACATCGATTTGATAACTTTCCGATGCTCGGCAATCAATCGGTCGAATAGCATCCGAACTTGCCCTTTCCCTGCCGATACCTCGCCAGGCATTCTGGATATCACGACCCCCTCACCGTGATTGAAGGAGCCGCAGCCCTATGGACAACCGCATTTTCCTGACGGTGCATCAGGTCGGACGCCGGTCATGAACGTGCCTCTGTGGGCCTGGTTCGCGTTCGCTTCTGTCGTCGCCGTGATGCTCGCGATCGACGTGCTCGCGCACCGCGGCGCCCATGTCATCGGGTTCCGCGAGGCCGCCATCTGGAGCGGTGTCTGGGTCGGTCTGTCGTTGGTCTTCGCGCTCGTCCTGGGCCTGACGCTCGGTAATGACGCAGGGGTCGACTTCACCACGGCATGGCTGCTGGAGAAGAGCCTCTCGGTGGACAACCTGTTCGTCTTCGCGCTGATCTTCGCCTATTTCAAGGTGCCGCGGGCCTACCAGCATCGGGTGCTGTTCCTCGGCGTGCTCGGCGCACTCGTCTTCCGCGGCATCTTCCTGGCGGCCGGCGTCGCCATCGTCAACCGGTTCACCGCGGTGCTCTTCGTCTTCGGCGCGATCCTGGTGTGGAGCGCCATCAAGCTCCTGCGCGGAGAGGACGACACCGTCGATCCGGGCAAGAGCCTGTCGGTTCGCCTGCTACGCAAGGTGATTGCGATTTCGCAGGAGTACCACGGCACCAAGTTCTTCGTGATGGAAGCCGGCAAGCGGGTCGGTACCCCGCTGCTGGCGGTGGTCGCCGCGATCGAGGCCGCGGACCTGATCTTCGCGGTCGACAGCGTGCCTGCGGTGCTGGCCGTCAGCGACGACGCCTTCATCGTCTACTCATCCAACGCGTTCGCCATTCTCGGCCTTCGAGCGCTGTACTTCTTGCTCTCCGGAATGCTCGAGCGCTTCCATCACCTGGGCAAGGCCCTTGCTTTCATCCTTGCCTTCATCGGCGGCAAGCTCTTCCTGCAGGCCGGGCACAAGACGATCAGCACCTCGATCCCGGAGATCCCCTCGCTGGTGAGCCTCGCGGTCATCATCAGTGCGCTTGTGGTCGCGGTCATCGTCAGCATGCGGGACCTGCGACCCGTCGAGCCCGCCCCGCAAGATGATGCGATTTCGTTATCCGACGAGCCCGTCAGCGATGCGGTGGTGCCTTCGGGCCGGTAATGGGGTTGTCGACGAATCGTCCGGCGGTCGTCAAAAGGGGCAGTGGCTGGCTTTGGTGACCCCCGTCACCCCACCGCGTCACAGCGGCAATGTGACGCGTGTTACGTTTCCGCGCGAGCCAGCGGGGTAACGCTCGCGGACTCGCGTTCGTCCGACCGCAGTGCCTCACGTCATGGAGACCCGATGCATTCTCGGCACACGCGCCGCGCTAGTACCGCGATCGCCCTGTTAGCAGCAGCTTCCCTCGGGGTGGCCGCCTGTGGCCGCTCGTCATCAGGGGGTGGTGGGACCAGTCCATCCAGTAGCGCAGCGACGACTGGTACAGCCGCTCCTGCGACATCAGCCGCCGCTGGAAAAGGCGACTTCGGCGATCTGAAGGCCGTGTGTGGTCCAGGTACGGCGAAGGGAGCCACGGAGCGCGGCGTCACCGACACCACGATCCGAATCGGCACGACGGCCGACCCGGGAGCTGCCGCGGCTCCTGGCTTGGAGCAGGAGTTCTTCGACACGGCTGACGCGTTCAGTAAATGGTGCAACGCGGCAGGCGGCATCAACGGACGGAAGATCGTCGTCGACAAGTGGGACGCGAAGCTCTTCAACGTCGGCCAGGCCTTCACCAACGCCTGCCAGAAGGACTTCATGCTCGTCGGCAACGGCAACGCGTTCGACTCCGCCGGCGTGAAGCCGCGCGTCGGCTGCAAGCTCGGCGACATCTTCGCCTACACCGTGGCTCCGGAAGCGGCGACGGCGCCGTATCAGGTGTCGGTCAACCCCTCGAATCCGACCCAGTACCCGTACGGTCCGCTACGGCTGCTGGTCGACGCCTACCCGAACAGCAAGGCCGGCATCGGAGTCGGTTCCAGCACGCTGGCGTCGCTGATCCCGCAGGGCAAGCGCATCGAAGAATCGCTGAAGAACAACGGCATCAAGGTCCCGGTCGTGCAGGAGCAGCCGCCCTCGGTGCCCAACTACCGGCCCTACGTGGAGCAGCTCAAGCAGGACGGCGCCGTCGGCTACGACACGATCAACGGCCAGGACATCACCCCGATCGTCCAGGCGATGAAGAACACGGGCTACAGCCCCCAGTTCATCCTGTACAGCGTCCAGTACTACCTGGACGCCAACGTGCAGGCGGCCAAGGCGCTCGGGACCTTCCCGAACCAGTACATCGGCTTCAGCCACCTCGCCTTCGAGATGGACCCGGCCAAGTTCCCCATCCTGGGTCAGGTCAAGAGCATCCTGAACGCGGCCGTTGCCAAGCCGCGCTTCACGGACTTCACGGCCTCCTCGATGAGCGCTTGGGCACTGTGGGCCAAGGAAGCTACGGCCTGCGGATCGAACCTGACTTCGACCTGCGTTCTGCAGAAGGCGGCGGCAGAGACGGCGTGGACCGGCGGTGGCCTTTACGCTCCGCTGAACCTCGACCCGGTGCACCCGAACATCGCCAAGTGCTGGCTGGACATCCGGCTGACCACATCGGGATGGGTTTACGACCAGAAGGTCACCAACCCGAACAACGGCGTGTACAACTGTGACGCGAAGAACGTGACGACGGTGCACAGCTACTCGTAGTACCCACCCGTAATCCCACCAAGGATTGACCGCCGCCCGCCCGGGCTCGCCGCTCGGGCGGGCGGCGCCATAGCCGCAGAAGGAGAACACCATGGGACGCCTCGACGGCAAGGTCGCATTCATCACCGGTGCCGCGCGCGGCCAGGGGCGCTCCCATGCGATGCGTCTGGCGAGCGAGGGCGCCGACGTCATCATCAGTGACATCTGCGGACCGGTGGGCACCAGCATGATCCGGCCGGCGACCCCGTCGGATCTGGAACAGACGGTCAAGGACGTCGAGGGCACCGGACGTCGGGTCGTGTTCGAGCGGGTCGACGTGCGCGACCCCGAGGGGATGCGCGCCTTGGCCGATCGGGGGGCGCGCGAACTCGGCCATATAGATGTGGTGGTGGCCAACGCCGGAATCCTCAACTGGTCCAAGACCCACGAGCTCACGCAGACGCAATGGCAGGACGTCATCGACGTGAACCTGACCGGCGTCTACAACACCATCGCCGCGACCCTGCCGCACTTGCTCCGCCAGGGCACTGGCGGCTCCATCATCGTGACCAGCTCGTCAGCCGGTCTGAAGGGCCAGCCGTTCACCCTTTCCTATACGGCGGCCAAGCACGGCGTCGTCGGGATCGTGAACGCGATCGCCATCGAGTACGGCGAGTACGGAATCCGCGCCAACAGCGTTCACCCCTGCGGCGTGCGTACCGACATGGGCGATGCGCCGGGGCTGATGGAACTGATCAACGAGCGGGCCGCGACCGTCGGGCCGATCTTCATGAACACGCTGCCGGTCGACTTCGTCGAGCCCGAGGACATCTCGGCGACAGTGGCCTACCTCGCCAGCGACGACTCCAAGTACGTCACCGGCGTGCAGCTGAAGGTCGACGCCGGCACCGTCGGGCGCTAGCCAGCCCACTCGCCCGCCCGCTGGACGGGCGGGGTCACGCGTGTACGAGGATTGCGGCGACCAACACTTTCGGCTCGAGGCGCCGTAGGGCGCTTTCGCCTGCCGAGTTGTCCCTAGCACGCGGAGAGGGGGAGGCCATGTCGGCGTATCGCTGAGCGCTCCCACTCACCGTCCGGTCGGGCGGTCACCAGCGCAGGGGCGTCACCGGGTAGTCGGCTGCTCCTGCGGGCTTCGATATTTGCAGACCCTTGCAGGAGGAACGACGTGACAACCCTTGACGCGCTCAGCAGCGTGGTCGAAGAAGTGATCGCCCCGGCTGCGGCTGAGGTCGATCGAACGGGCGCTTTCCCGCGCCGGCAGATCCGGGCGTTGCAGGAGGCCGGGATCCTCGGACTGACCGTCCCCGAAGCTCAGGGCGGCGATGGGGGCGGCATCCCGGAAGCGGCCGGCGTGGTGCGGGAGATCGGTGCCGCGTGCAGCTCCACAGCCATGATTGTGACGATGCACTACAGCGCCACCGCGGCGCTTGTCGCCACCGAACGCTCCAGCGTTCTGAGCGAGATCGCGGCGGGCCGGCATCTGAGCACCTTGGCCTTCTCCGAGTTCGGCTCGCGCAGCCATTTCTGGGCGCCGGTGAGCACGGCGACGCAAGAAGGCGGCGACGTCCGGCTTGACGCTCGCAAGAGCTGGGTGACGTCGGCCGGCGAGGCCGACAGCTACGTCTGGTCGAGCAAACCCCTTACCGCGCAAGGGCCTATGACGCTGTGGTACGTGCCTGCCGACGCTCCCGGTCTCGAGGTCGCCGCGCCGTTCGATGGCCTTGGGCTACGGGGCAATGCCTCCTCCCCGGTGACGGGTTCGGGAGTTTCGGTGCCGGAATCGGCGATGCTGGGCGCTGACGGCGGCGGTCTGGACCTTGCGCTGGCGGCCGTGCTGCCGTACTTCCTCGTACTGAACGCGTCAGCGAGCGTCGGCCTCATGCAAGCCATGACGCTGGAGACCGCCGCGCATTTGCAGCAGACACGATTGGAGCATCTCGGCCAGACGCTGGCCCAGCAGCAGACGCCGCGCGCGCAGCTGGCCCAGCTGCAGATCGCCACCGACCGCACCCGTGCCTTGGTCGACGACACGCTCGTCGCCCTGTCGCAGGGAAGGCCGGATGCCCAGCTGCTGGTGCTGGAGGTCAAGGCGGCCGCCGCCGAAGCCGCCGCCGAAGCTGCCGATCTGGCGCTGAAAGCCGGCGGTGGCTCGGCATACCGCAAGGAGTCGGGGATCGAGCGCCGCTTCCGCGACTCGTGCGCTTCCCGCGTGATGGCGCCGACTACGGAGGCGCTGCACGACTTCATCGGCCGGGCGCTGTGTGGGCTTGCGCTGTTCGACAGTGTCGACAGTGACGGCGACGGAGCGAACTGATGACGCTGTTACTGGGCGCCGTCGCCTATGACCCGAAAGTCGTGACGATCTGGGAGGGCTTCCGATCCTGGTTTCGGGAGCACGACCTGGACTTTGATTTCGTGCTGTATTCGAACTACGAGCGTCAAGTCGAGGACCTGATCGGCGGGCGTACCGACGTTGCGTGGAACTCGCCGCTGGCGTGGGTGCGGGCGGTTCGGCTGGCAGCCTCGCGCGGAGTCGAACTGCAGCCGATCACCATGCGCGACACCGACTGCGACCTGACTTCGGTGATCGTGACCCGCGGCGATTCGGGGCTTCGTTCGATAGCAGACCTGCGCGGGAAGACGGTGGCGACGGGCGCCGTCGACTCGCCGCAGGCGACGCTGATTCCATTGCAGTTGTTGAGGAAACACGGGCTGCGGCCGGGCGAGGATGTCGCGGTTGCGCGCTTCGACATCGGGGTCGGGCTGCACGGCGACCACATCGGCGGCGAACGGGATGCGGCCCGCGCGCTGGCCGCCGGAAGTGTCGACGCCGCCTGCATGATCGACAGCAACCTGCTGCTCTTCGGGCAGGAAGGCGTGCTCCCGGCGGACGTCAAGGTGCTGGCCCGGACCGACGCGTACGACCATTGCACGATGACGGCCGGGCCCAGCGCCCACGAGGCAGAGCTCGCCCGCTTCGCAGAGCTGCTGCTCGGGATGTCGTACGCCGATCCGCAGGTTCGCGTGCTGCTGGATCTGGAGGGGCTCAAACAGTGGCAACCCCCGCGGCTCGAGGGCTACGCCCAGCTCGAAGCGGCGGTCGATGCGACCGGTTTCTACGATGACTCGGGTGGCATCGGTGCCGGCGACTACCGACCTTGACGACCTCGGGCTCGACGCGGGCGGCCACCTCCTCCTGGAGCATGCGCTGGCGACCCTCGAGCCGGGCGACACGCTTCAGGTGACCGGCCGGCATCCGGCGCTGGCCATTCATCTTTCGGCGTGGAGCCGCCATCATGGACACCGCTTCGCGGCTGAACCGGACCGGATGGTTGTCATCAAGGGAACGGCGGAGCGGGACCGCTGGTCTGGTGCCTTGCGCGCGGGACAGGCCGGCGGTCCGCCGGAGCGAAGGGCCGACGCGCGCTGGGGATTGGCCGCGCGTGGCGCTCTCGTCGAGCAGGGCGGCCCGTCGATCGGCAGTGACATCGCCGACCGCGACGTGGTGTGGGCCGAGGTCGCGCCGCGCCTGTACGCGGCGGCGTGCGCCGCGCAGTGGGATCCGGCCACCGCCGTCGACTGGAATGCATCCGTGGCGCTGTCCCCGGACATCGAGGCGGCGGTGGTCCAGCTGATGACGTACCTCGTCGAGAACGAGCAGGCGGCTTTGCTCATCCCCGCAAAGCTGCTGGCGCGCGTGCACCCGCACTTCCGGGAAGTGCTGCAATTGCTGGCGATTCAGACCGCTGATGAGGCACGCCACATCGAGGTATTCACCCGGCGCGCTCTGCTGGGCGGCGGCGAGATGGGGATCTCAGGAGCAGGCGGGCGTGCGTCGCTGGACACGTTGCTGCAGGAGCACGACTTCACGCTCGCGGGCTTCCTGCTCTCCGTGCTCGGCGAGGGTAGCTTCCTCGACCTCCTACGTTTCCTGCACCGTCACGCGCCCGATCCGGTCACCGCCGAGGTGTGCCGGCTGGCACTCGCCGACGAGACCCGACACGTCGCGTTCGGCGTCGCCCACACCGCCTACTCCGCGGCCGCTGATCCGGCCCTGCTCGGGCGGCTGCGCGCCGCGGTGGAGCGCCGCCACTCCGCGCTGCTGAACACCGCCGGGTTGAATCAGCAGGTGTTCGATGCCCTCGTCATTCTCGCCGCCGGTTCCTGGGAGCCGGCGGCGATCCACCGCGGCTGGACAGCCGTGCAGCACCTGCAGAGACAGATGGATGAAGGACGCCGCCGGCGGCTGGCGCACATCGGCTTCCCGGCTGATGAAGCCACTGAGATCTCGGCTCTGCACACCCGAAACTTCATGTAGCGCCGGTCAACTCGTCGGGACCGGCCGCTTCTCGATGAGCGCCGAAAGACGCACCGCCTCAAGGCGAATCTCGCGCAACATGCCGGCCGGGGAGACGTACATCCCGCAGAAGTACAAGCCTTCGAGCGCGGTGGGCGCGCCGGAGGCCGTGGGCGTCCCTTCGCCGTCGCATACTGCCTCCCAGCCGATCAGGAAGTCCTGGACAGCTGCGCGATAGCCGGTCGCGAGGACGACGGCGGCCACGGCGAGTTCGGTGCCATCGGTGAAGCGCACCCCGTCCGCTGTGAATCGCTCGACGCCCCCGTGCACCGTGATGTGCCCCTGCTTGATCTGCTCGATGGTGCCGATGTCCAACAATGGCACGTGGCGGTCATGGGCGATCTGTGCGTTCGGCCCGTAGGGCAGCTTGCGCAATCCGACCTTGGTGACGTCGCCGATCGTCAGCTTGATCATCGGCCCAGCGAGCACATCCGCCACCCGCGGGGGAAGGTGACGCATCACGATCCCGAGCGGAAGCACCGGGAGCACGCCCAGGATGTCGCGGGGCAGCACATTGACCGGCGAGCGCACGGCGAGGTGCACCTGCGCCCCGCGCTCGACGAGATCGAGCGCCTGCTCGCACGCCGAATTGCCGAAACCGACGACGAGGACGGGCCGCCCTTTCCAGGCATCGCCGTTGCGGAATTCGCTCGAATGCAGCACGTCGCCGTGGAACTGCTCCATACCCGGCCAGGTCGGGCGCATCGGAACCCTGGTGCGGCCGGTGGCGATGATGACGTTGGCCGAGCGCCGAACCCCTTTGTTTGTCGTCGTTTCCCACGTTCCGTCGACCCGCTCGACGCGCTGGACGCGCTCCCCGAAATGTGGTTCGAGGCAGAAGTGGCGCTGGTAGCTCTCGAGGTACTCGACCACCTGCTCCCGCGAGGGGTAGCGCGGATAGCTCTTGGGCATCGGTAGGCCCGGCAGCGCGGAGAAGGCCTTGGGGGTGTGCAGGTGCAGCCGGTCGTAGTGCCGGCGCCACGCGGAGGCGACCACCGGCTCCGCTTCGATGATCTCGAACTCCAGGCCGCGCTGGCGGAGCTCGGCGGCGGTAGCGAGACCAGAGGCCGAAGCACCGATCACCAGGGTCTGGACTGCTGCGACCATCGCGCCAAGCTAGCAGCGCCGAACGCCCGGGTACAGCAGGGGATCAGGCCAGCGAGGCGGATTCGACAAGCGCGCGGATTTCGCGTTTGACGAGCTTGCCGCTCGCGGTGCGGGGGAGCGGTTGCTGCACGACGTGCCACCGCGTCGGCACTTTGTAGTGGGCCAATGCGTCGTGACACCACGCGGTCAGGTTCTCGGAGTTCACTGCCGTCGCGTCGGCCACGACGACCGCGCAGACGGCGTCGCCGGTGAGCGGATCATCGACCGCGAAGACGGCGGCCTCGGTGATGTCGGGATGAGCCTCGAGGCGGTACTCGACCTCGGTGGGAGAGACGTTCTCGGCATTCACCAGGATCAGATCGCGGGCCCGGCTGTCGATGTATAGCAGCCCGTCGACCCGGCGACCGACGTCGCCCATGGCGAGCCAGCCGTCTTCTTTCAGCACCGCTTGCGACGCCGCTGGATCGTTCCAGTAACCGAGCATCACGTACGGGCTGCGGACATGGATCTCACCCATCTCACCGTCAGGCACGGGTGCGCCCGAGGGATCGCGCAGCTCGATCTCGACCGTGATCGAAGTGCGTCCCGTAGAGGTGGGGTAGGTCTTGTATTCGGGTCCACCGATGGAGGCGATCGATGCGACGCTCTCGGTGCTCGCGTAACCCATGCTGAGGCGGTCGGAGACGCGGGGAAACGTTTCGCGCAGCCCGTCCTGGACGGCGGGGCTGACCGGGGCGCCGCCGACGCCGATGTGCATCAGGCTGCTCGTGTCATAGCGATCGCGATCGGGCAGTGCGCAGACCCGCGCGGCCGCGCTGCCCAGGGCGAGCCAGCTGGTGACGCGCTCGCGGTCGATGGCGGCCAGCACGCGCACGGGTTCGAAACGGCCGGGCAGCAGCACCGCCGCAGAACCCCGCAGCATCGAGCGCACGAAGACCCCGTACAGCATGGAAGTGTGAAACAGCGGCGAGGTCACCAGGATCACGTCATCGGAGGGCGGCAGTTCGCCGAACGATGGCGGAACCGGGCCACCCATCATCACCCGGGCGAAGGCCTCCTGGTAGGCGCTGACCTGCGCGAAGCCGACCAGCCCGCGATGCGAGGTGGACACCGCCTTCGGGTAGCCGGTGGTGCCGCTGGTGAAGATGAGCACGGCGGGGTCGTCCTCAGCTACCGCGACCGCAGAAACGGGCGCGTGACGGTAGGCCTGCGCCAGCGTGGAGACGTCATCGAGGTTGAGCACCGGGCGCCCGCCGACGGCGTCACTCACCCTCGAGAGACGGTCGGAGTCACCGATGATGAGCGCGGGTTCGACGAGATCGGTGGCGTGAGCGAACTCGTCGCGGGTCCAAAAACCGTTGTAGGCACAGGGAATTGCACCCACCGTGGCGATCGCCCAGAAGGCCACCACCCACTCCCAGCGGTTCGCCGCGAAGATCGCGACGCGGTCTGCCGGCTGGATGTCATGGGCGTCACGCAGAGCCGCGGCGAGACCGTCGACGAGTTCGCGCAGCGTGCCGTAATCGATGCGGGTGTCGTCCTCGATGAGGTACGTGCGCCCGCGGAAGCGCGCGGTGGCTTCGAGCAACTCGCGGAGCGAGCGGGCCCGCTGGGTGAAGACCGGCATCCGCGTCCCGCGGACGACTTCGTCGCCGATCTCGAAGTACGAGCCTGGCGCGGTGAGGGCGGGCTGGCGGGTCGTCACATCCGGGAGGGTATACATCTACAGAATTGGCTCGCAAGCAGCCCCGGGAGTTGGCCATGACCGACGCATCAGTGCATCTGCGTAGCGACGATGATGAGGGAATCCGCATCCTCACGATCGATCGTCCGGAAACGAAGAACGCGCTGAATGGTCCACTGATGCGCGGCTTGCGGAGTGCCTTCGCCGCGGCAGACGCCGATGACGATGTCCGCCTGGTGGTGCTGACGGCGGTGGATCCGGTGTTCAGCGCCGGAGTCGACTTCAAGCAGGTCGAACCCGGCTCCGCCGACTCCGGCGCGCAGACCGGGTTCAATCCCGCGAGCGTCTTGCGGGAGATGCGCAAACCGGTGATCTGCGCGGTGAACGGCGCGTGCGTGTCAGGTGCGCTGGAGATCGCGCTGAGCGCGTCATTCGTCATCGCCTCGGACCGGGCCCGCTTCGCCGATACTCACGCCTTGCTGGGCGTCGTGCCGACCTGGGGTCTGACCGCCCTGCTACCCCGCGCCGTCGGTCTGCGCAAGGCGCGGGAGATGTCGGTCACCGGTGACTTCGTCCATGCCGAGGAAGCTCTGCGGCTCGGCCTGGTGAACCACGTCGTCGCCCATGCCGAACTCCTGCCCTTCACGTTGGAGGTCGCGCGCCGGATCCCCGCCGCCGCGGCTGTCGGTGACGTGCTCGGCCTCTACCGCCGCGGTGACGGCCTGCCCCTCGCTGATGCACTGGAGCAGGAAGCCGCCTTCACGACCGGACGCACGTATGACATGGCCGCGTTCACCGCTGCCGGCCGCGCTGCTGCTACTCGAGGCCGCGCTTCCCCGGAGTCCAGAAAGGCTTGACGGCCATGCAGGTTTTGGCCGACCAGCCGCGCTCGTCGATGAAGTGACGGCGGATCGCCGCGCAGGTCTTTGCTTCCCCTGCGAGGTAGAGCGAGCCGGGTGAGTCGGGCAAGGTCAGCGCCCGGGCCGCCGCGAGCAGCGTGGGCGAGTTGTCCGCGAGGCGGCCGTGCCGGTAGGACCAGGCGAGCTCATCACCGCGGGGGAGAGCGAGCCGATCGGCCTCGGTGTCGACCTCGATCGCCCCGAACAGCCGGTCGCCGGCCGGAACCGCGCGGAGCATCGCACCGAAAGCCACCGACGCCGTCTCCTCACCGATGAACACGTGGTAGTCCGCCTCCTGCAGAACGAGCTTTCCCTCCGGTTCGCGGAAGGCCACCTCCGCTCCGACAGCAAGGCTTCTCGACCAGCGCGCGCCGGGGCCTTCCCCGTGCTCGAGCACGCAGAGGTCGAGCGTTGCCGTCGCCGGATCGTGCTCCCACACCGAGTAGGTCCGCAGCGCATCGCGGAACGCATGCCGCACGGTGTCGAAGGAGAACATGTCGCTGACGAGCACGCGCACCTGCTGGCCGGGGGTGGACGCCAGCGTCGCGAGTGACGGCCCGGCTAGCCGAATGCGCCTCATACGTAAGGAGACCTGCTCGATCTCGATGACGTTCGATCGGACGAAGAGCCGAGCAAGCAGGCGTCTGCCTCGTACTGCCGAAGGCGTCACGGTCAGTCCGTCGTACGACGCCGGTACAGCAGGGTGGCGAGCGGGGCGAAGATGGCCAGCAGGACCAGCGACCAGATCACCGACGCGACGACCGGATGCTGCATGGGCCAGGCGTGGCTGGCGGCCGACGGGTTCGGATTGTGGAAGAGGTGGCGCGCTGCGGCCGTGACGGCGCTGACCGGATTCCAATCGGCAATCGTGCGCAGCACCAGCGGCATATGTTGGGTTGGAACGAGCGAGTTGGAGACGAAGGCGAGCGGGAAGAGGATCACCAGCCCGATGCCCTGCGCGGATTCAGGGCCCTTGCTCACGATCCCCAGGCACGCGGAGCCCCACGCGAGTGCATAGCTGAAGAGCAGGAAAACCCCGAATCCACCGAGCGTTGAGAGCACGCTGCCCTCGGGGCGCCAACCGATGGCCAGGCCCGTCACCGCGACGATCGCGGCACAGATCGACGCCGTCAAAAGGTCGGCGAGGGAGCGTCCGACAAGGACGGCGGGACGCCACATCGGCAGGGTGCGGAACCGGTCGATGACCCCGCCGTTCAAGTCGGTGCTCAACCCGACCGCGGTGCCCATCGATGACGTCGTGAGGTTCAGCGCGAGCAGGCCGGCGATGGCGAAATCCTTGTAGCTGCCGCCGCCCGGCAGAGAGACGCCGGCGCCGAAGACGTAGACGAACAGCAAGGTGAAGAGCACCGGCTGGATGGTCACGTCAGAAAGCTGCAACGGCTCGCGGGCGATGTGCACGAGGTTGCGGACGGTGAGCACGACGACGTCATTGATCCGGCGCAGCATTCCGGCGTGGGCAGGCGGGCCCGAGATCGGCCCGACGCGTTCGAGGGTGGCGGCAGTCATGACAGCGCAGGCTCCAGCTCTGAGTCGGGACGCTGGGCTTCAGCGCCGGGATCGGCATCGCTCACGGGGTGACCGGTGAGCGCAAAGAACACGTCATCCAGGGACGGCTGATGCACGTCGACGTCATCGACCTGGACGCCGGCGCCGTCCAGGGCACGCACGACCGTCGTCGCCAATCCGCTCACGCTCGGTACCGGTGCTCGCAGGCGGCGCCCATCGTGGCTGACGCTCACCTCACCGGAGACGTAGGGCGAAAGTGCCGCTGCTGCAGCGGGATCCGCCTCGCTCAACGTCACCTCGAGGCGGGCACCTCCCACCTGAGCCTTCAGCTCCGCGGCTGTCCCGAGCGCGATCGCCCGGCCGCGGTCGATCACCACGATGCGATCGGCAAGCTCGTCGGCCTCGTCCAGGTATTGGGTGGTCAGCAGCAGCGTCGCGCCGTCGGCGACGAGCTCACGGATCACACCCCACATCCGGACCCGGCTGGTCGGATCCAGGCCGGTGGTCGGCTCATCGAGGAACAGCACGGGTGGGCGCGTGACGAGCCCGGCAGCCAGATCGAGGCGCCGGCGCATCCCGCCCGAGTACGTCTTCAGGATGCGGCCACCGGCGTCAGACAGTCCGAAACGATCGAGCAGCTCGACCGCTCGCACCTTCGCCTGCGAGCGGCTGAGCCCGCTCAAACGTCCCACCATCACGAGGTTTTGCACGCCTGTGAGCACCTCGTCGAGAGTCGCGTCTTGAGCCGTGACCCCGATGCTGCGCTGGACCGCAGCGGTTTCGGTCACGACGTCATGACCGGCCACCCGCGCGGTGCCGCCATCGGGGTGAGTGAGCGTGGTCAGGATGCGGACCGCCGTACTCTTGCCGGCGCCGTTGGGCCCGAGCACGCCCAGGATGGCGCCGGTCGGTACCTCCAGGTCCAGCCCGTCCAGGGCAACGGTGGAGCCGTATCGCTTGGTGAGGCCGTGGGCCTCGATCATCAAGGAGTTCGTCACGCCGAGAGTTTCCTTACCGGTCGGCAAGCTAGGACTCGTTCACCATGGTTCCTAACTAACCGGTTGTCAAGTAAGATTGCCGCACTATGCGAGAGCAGCGTGCCCGCGGCGGCAGGCCCCGAGGTTCCACCAAAGAGCGCATCCTCGACATCGCGCTCGAGCTGTTCAACGAGCAGGGCTATGACAAGACGTCGCTGCGCGAGATCGCCGAGCGCCTGCAGGTCACGAAGGCCGCGCTGTATTACCACTTCGAGCGCAAGGAAGACATCCTCATGCAGCTGCATTTGCGGCTGCATGCGCTCGGTCGTGACGTGCTCGACCGGCTCGGCAACCTCGATGCGGCGGCGGACCGCGGTGAGGCCTGGTCGGAGCTGCTCGATCAGTTCATCGACCAGATCGTGGCCAACCGTGATCTCTTCCTGCTGCACCAGCGCAACCACAATGCGTTCGAAGAACTCGACCACAGCGCGCATCACCATGCCGAGCACGAGGACCTCGAGCAGATGCTCCGCCGTTTTCTCGCTGATCCGTCGATCCCGCTGGCCCGCCGGGTACGCATGGCGTGCTCGTTCGGTGCGGTGGTCGGGGCGCTCATGGGTGCCGGTGAAGCGTTCGGTGACGTGCCGACGTCGGAGATCGCGGACCTCGTGCGCGAGGCCGTGCATGACTTGATGCGGCCGCGCGAGCAGCCGCGGCGCCCTCGAGAGCGGTCCTCCCGACGTGCCGCGGGTAGCGAAAGCACGCAGCGCTAGTCTGCTCGCCGTCCCACGGGTGCACCGCTGCGAGGCGGCCGACGAGCGGATGTGAGCATGAAGGCAGCGCGGGTCGAGGACGGCGTTCTGCAGATTCGCGATCTGCCCATGCCGGTGCCCGGCGAAGGTGACGCGCTCATCCGCATCACGGCCGCCGGCGTCTGTCACTCCGACCTCCATCTGGCACGCCAAGAATGGGCGGGCCTTTCGGCGAACATGAACCTCGGCCACGAGGCGATCGGGATCGTCGAGGCCCTCGGCCCGGGTGCCGATCGCTTCGTCAAGGTCGGCGATCGCGTCATCCTCGGCCTCGGCGGCAGCGGCGGCGGGTACTGGTGCGGCGCCTGCCGTTATTGCCTGTCCGGGCAGCCACGTCATTGCAGGGAGTCCAAAGGGATCATCGGGACGTTCGCCGAGTATTTCTGCGTCTGGGCCCGCTCGCTGGTGACCATTCCCGACAGCCTCGGCGACAATGAAGCACCGCTGGCCTGCGGCGGCCTCACGGCGTACGGCGCGGTGAAGAAGCTGCTCGACCACCGCGTGCTGCCCGGGCGTCCCGTTGCCGTCCTCGGAGCCGCCGGCGGCCTCGGTCACTACGCGGTGCAGCTCACGAAAGCCTTTGGCTATCAGGTGATCGGGGTCGATGTCGGCGCGGAGCGACTCGACTTCGTCACGTCGCTCGGGGCTGACCTGACGCTCGATGCCACTGACCCGGCGGCCGTCGACCGCCTCAAGAGCGAGATCGGCGGGGTCGACGCCAGCTTGGTGTTCTCAGCGAAGATGGCCGGCTTCCGGCTCGGCTTCGACCTGCTCGGCCCACGCGGCCTGTTCGTGGGCGTGGGACTTCCGGCGGCCAGCGAAGGCAACCTGGAGTTCAACCCGTTCCAGCTCTTCATGAAGGACGCGACGATCATCTACTCGGCCGTCGGCACGGTGCAGGACATGCGTGAGCTCGTCGACCTCGCCGTAGCGGGCAAGGTCACCAGCCACGTCTCGCGGGTGGGCGCGCTGTCGGAACTTCCTGCCATTTTCGACGAGCTCGCAGCGAGCCGCTACCTCGGCCGCGCCGTTCTCACCGACCTGAGCCGCTAGCGCCCACTGACAGGAAATCGAGGATCCGTGGAACTTGAACTGCAACCCCTGCAGGCGCTGCTCGAGATCGAGGCCATCAAGCAACTCAAGGCTCGTTACTTCCGCTTTCCTCGACACCAAGCAGTGGGCGCAGTTCGGCGACGTCTTCACCGAGGACGTGCGGGTCGACGTCGACGGCTTCTCCTTCGAGGGAAGGGCGGGCTTCGTCGAGCAGTTGCAGGAGATTCTGGCGACCACGTCGACCGTCCATCACGGCCACATGCCGGAGATCACCATTGTCGATACCGAACACGCGACCGGCATCTGGGCGATGATGGACTACCTCGTCTTCCCTGGCGAGGCGCCACAAAAGGGCTTCTACGGCTACGGCCACTATCACGAGAACTACGTGAAGCAGGCCGGTCAATGGCGCATCCAGAAGACCGAGCTCATCCGGCTGCGCGTCGACCCGTTCTGAGATTTCGGCCGGAGCCCCTGCGAGGGGGCTGCTGGTGCTGTCAGAATGTCGCCGTGGACACGACACAACGTGAAATCGTCAGCTCCGGTCACGGCTTCTTCGCGGCCCTGGATCAGAGCGGCGGCAGCACGCCCAAAGCGCTGGCCGACTACGGAGTGGCCGAGAGCCGGTACAGCACCGACGCCGAGATGTTCGATCTCGTGCACGCGATGCGTACCCGGGTCATCACCAGCCCAGCTTTCGACGGCTCCCGCGTCATCGGCGCGATCCTCTTCGAGCAGACGATGGAGCGCGCTATCAAGGGCGTGCCGACCTCGCAGTACCTCTGGGAGCAAAAGCAGATCGTGCCGTTCCTGAAGGTCGACAAGGGCCTCGCCGACGAGCAGTCCAGCGTGCAGCTGATGAAGCCGATGCCTGGCCTCGAGGAGTTGTTGCAGCGCGCCAATGGCCACGGCGTCTTCGGCACCAAGATGCGCTCGGTCATCAAAGACGCCGACAAGGACGGGATCAGCGCGATCGTCGATCAGCAATTCGAGGTCGGCGCGCGGATCTCGGCGGCCGGGCTGGTCCCGATTCTCGAGCCCGAGGTGAGCATTAAGAGCCCGCACAAGAATGAGGCCGAAGCGCTACTGCTGGACGCGCTGCAGAGCCACGTCGAGGCGCTTGCGGCCGACGCGGCCATCATGCTGAAGCTGACGCTGCCGAGTGAGTCAGGGCTGTACGCGAGCCTGGCCGCCGACCCCCGCGTGCTGCGCGTGCTCGCCCTCTCCGGCGGCTACAGCCGCGACGAAGCGTGCCGCCTCCTCGCCGCCGATTCCAGCATGATCGCCAGCTTCTCCCGGGCGCTGCTGCAAGGCCTTTCCGACGGCCAGAGCGACGAGGAGTTCAACGCCGAACTCGACCGCACGATCACCCAGATCTTCGACGCCTCGGTCACCAAGACGTCGAGCTGACCGGCTGTCGACCCCGCGCTCGCTAGCCGAGTGAGGCCTTCTGCGCGTTGTAGTCGATCGTCACCTTGCCGAACGTCGAGAGCACATCCGAGCCGAGCAGCCCGACGAGGCCGACGCCCAGATGGATGGTGCTGACGGTGATGGTGGACGTCGGAATCGTGGCGCGCCCGATCTTCCAGTTGCTGATGGTCGCCAGGTAGGCACTGCCCGATCCGGTGACTCCCATGACGGGGATCGGCGCCTGCTTGGTCTTCTTCAGGCCGAGGATTTTCGCGTAGGACGAATCGATGAGAGTCGCCGTCGCGCCGGTGTCGACGACGAACGGATAGGTCTTGCCGTTGACGACGACGGGCGCGATGACCAGCGCGGCGCCGTTGCGCTTGAGCACCTGCAGGTCGACGGTCGCGGGCTGAGGTGCGGGCGACTGGCTCGGATTCGTCGGACCGACCGACGGTGGCGCAGATGGGATGCCGCTGGCCGCCTGCACCCGGCTGGGTGAGGAGGCGGCTGACGAGCCACACGCCGCCAGCGTGAGCGCGGCCACGGCCGTGAGGACAACTCTTCGCACGGCGGACCCCGCTCCCCGAAAAAGGCTCGCTTTGAGCCCTAAAGGGATATGGCCGTGAATTCAACGGTCAAACCTGCGATCTGAAACCGCAGTCGTGGCAGGCGCTCCCGGGCGCCTCCGGCGATTAGCCGAAGTTCATTCCGGGGATCATCATGGCGGGCGTGCCGCTATTACTGCTGCCGAACAATTGCTTCTGCTGCGCGGCCAGGTCATCGACCGTCCATTGCTTTTCCTGCTGCAGGATCCCGCTCTGGTGCCACCCCGAGAGCCAGACGACGGTCCCGCCGCCGACCGCGAAGACCTGACCGTTGACACCAGCGGCGCCCGGCCCGGCGAGCCACGCCACGACCGGCGCGACGTTCGCCGGCGAGAGGGCATCGAAAACGTCCCCCTCGGGGGTATCCGTGACGCCGACGGTCGCGGTCAGACGCGTGCGTGCGCGCGGAGCGATGGCGTTCACACGTACCCCGTAGCGCTCGAGCTCGCGCGCCAGGCACAGGGTGAGCGAGGCTATCCCCGCCTTCGCGGCGTCGTACGCGGACTGACCGGCATTGCTGAAAAGCCCGCTGTCACTGCTGGTGTTGATGATGGCCGCGGAGACGGAATTGCCCGCCTTGCTCTGCTCGCGCCAGTAGGCGGAGGCGAACTTGGTGGGCGCGAAGTGGCCCTTCAGATGCACGCGGATGACGGCGTCCCAGTCGTCCTCGGTGGTGTTGAAGCTCATCGCGTCACGCAGAATTCCAGCGTTGTTCACCAGCACGTCGAGGCCGCCGAAGGTGTCTATCGCCTGCTTCACCAGCTTCTGCGCGCCGTCCCAGGTGGCAACGTCATCACCGTTGACGACCGCTTCGCCGCCCGCGTCCTGGATCAGCTGGACAGTCTCCTGCGCAGGCGTCGCATCGTTGCCGACGCCGCGGCGGTCACCGCCGAGATCATTGACGATGACGCGGGCTCCTTCGGCGGCGAGCGCGAGCGCCTCTTCGCGTCCGATGCCGCGGCCTGCTCCGGTGACGATGGCGACTTTGCCGTCCAACGTGGTCACGTCTGCTCCTCATCGTTGGTGCGCTGCTACTAGTGGCTGAGTTCCAGCGGTCTGCAACTGACGTTACTGTTATCTCGTGATCACCGACTCACTGCAGCTCGACCCGGCGGAGTTCTCCGCTGCGACGGGCTGGGAGATCAAGCCGGAAGGCGCCTGCAAGGCCGACGTGTGCGTGCCGTTGCCCTCCACCGGTGACTTCGACGTGAGAGCCACCGCCGAGCGGCTCGGGATGGCCGTGGTGGCGGACCGGGAAGCCGGGCTGTGGGCTATCGGCCCGCAATCATTGGGCGGCCGCGCTCTGGTGAGCGCCGAGGCGCCGGAGCTGGCGCTGGATGACCTCGATGGCCACGAATTCCGGCTTTCGTCGCTGCGCGGGCAGAAGGTGCTGCTCGTCGCCTGGGCGCCGTATTGAGGCTGCGCCTTCGACCTGCCCGGGTGGCAGGCGCTGCGCAGTGAGCTGCACCCCGCAGGGCTCGAGGTCGTGTCCGTGTCGCTCGAGCTCAGCGACGCCGATTCCGATGCGGCTGCGTCGCGGCCTTACATCGAGGCGGCGCATCCTGAACACCCGTCGCTGCTGGACCCGACCCACCAGATGGACGCGCTCTTCGGCGTCGTGAACATCCCGAATGTGGTGTGGATCGACGAGACCGGGGTGATCGTGCGCCCGGCCGAACCCGGCTGGCCTGACGGCCGCCACGAGATGCCACGCAACATGCTCACGTCGATCCCCAAACTCGGCCGCGCGCAGACGGCTCCTGCACCGCCAGAAGGAAGCCACGGGCTGGCCGGCATCGCCGCCGGTCAGAATCGCGAGGCCTATCCGGACGCGATTCGTGAGTGGGCAGCCAAGGGCGCCGCGAGCCGGTACGCGCTCACTGCGGATGAAGTCGTCGCCCGCTCGCAGGAGCGCTCGCCCGGCATGTCCGAAGGGGCGGCCCACTTCGAGCTCGCCAACCATCTCTGGCGAGGCGGCCGGCGTGATCTCGCCATCGCGCATTTCAACGAGAGTCATCGCCTGCAGCCGGCCAACTGGACCTACAAGCGGCAGGCGTGGTCACTCGTCGGCAATGAGCGTGTCGGCGGTGACTTCGGCCGCTTCGCCCAGGCGCCGGTGGAAGGCGAGGAGGGAGACTGGCCCTTCACGTCGGACTTCTTCTCCGACGTCGCGCTGCTGGGTGAGGGCGAGTACTACCCGAAGACCTTCTAGTGCGATGATGCACGCGACCTCGCAGTGGATGGTCCGCCCCGAGGACGAACGCCACGATGGGAGTTCCAGATGACGCTGGCCAACGAGACCCGGTCGCCGCTGCAGAACGCGGATCGTTTCTTCATCGGCGGCGAGTGGGTCAAGCCCTCATCCAATTCGATGATCGACGTGATCGACTCGGCCAGCGAGGAGCTGTACTTCAGCATCGCCGAGGCGCAGGCCGCCGACATGGACCGGGCAATTGCTGCGGCGAAGCACGCGTTCGACGAGGGGCCGTGGCCGCGGATGAACCACTCTGAGCGCGCCGGCTACATGCGCGCGCTATCCAAGGAGTTACAGGCTCGCGTCGAGGTGCTGGCTGACCTTTGGCCGCGCGAGTCCGGAGTGCTGGCGAAGGTGGCCGGGCCGGCCAGCTTCGGCGCGTCCATGGCCATCGACTACTACGCCGGCATGGCCGACACGTTCGCCTTCGAAGAGCCGGCGGAGCCATCGAGCGGAGGCGGTTATGGCCTTCTCGTCCGCGAGCCCGTGGGTGTCGTCGGCGCGATCATCCCGTGGAACGCCCCGCTGTCATTGGCTATTTACAAGATTGCCCCGGCGTTCCTGGCCGGCTGCACGGTCATCCTGAAGGCATCGCCGGAGGCTCCTGGTTCGGCATATGTGCTTGCTGAGGCGGCTGAGGCGGCTGGCCTTCCGCCGGGTGTGTTCAACGTCGTCACCGCCGACCGTGAGGTGTCGGAGTTGCTCGTGCGCGACCCTCGCGTCGACAAGATCGCCTTCACCGGATCGACGGTCGCCGGCCGGCGTATCGCGTCGATCTGCGGCGAGCGGATCGCCCGCTACACGCTGGAACTGGGCGGCAAGTCGGCGGCGGTCATCCTCGACGATGCCGACCTCACGCAGGCGGCCATGACGATCGCCGGCGCCGAGTGCTTCCTCTCGGGCCAGGTCTGTTCGTCACTGACGCGTCTGGTCGTCAGCCGTAACCGGCACGACGAATTCGTCGAGACGCTCGCCGGCATGTTCTCCCAGGTGAAGGTCGGCGACCCGTTCGACCCGGAGACGCAGATGGGTCCGCTGGCGATGTCACGTCAGCGTGACCGGGTCGAGGGCTTCATCGCCAAGGGCGTCGACGAGGGCGCCAAGCTCATCACCGGCGGCGGCCGGCCCAAGCACCTCGACCGCGGCTACTACATCGAGCCGACCGTCTTTGCCAACGTCGAGAACTCCTCGACCATCGCGCGTGAGGAGATCTTCGGCCCGGTACTCAGCGTCATCCCTGCCGATGACGAGAAGCAGGCTGTGCGGCTGGCCAACGACACCATCTACGGGCTCAACGCCTCGGTTTTCACCGCCGATGTCGACCGGGCCCGCCAGGTCGCCGGGCAGCTGCGCTCCGGCACCGTCGGGCACAACAGCTTCCGCACCGACTTCGGCATCGCCTTCGGCGGCTTCAAGCAGTCCGGCATGGGACGTGAGGGCGGCCGCGAAGGACTGCTGCCCTACCTGGAGACGAAGACGGTCATCCTGGAAAGCGCGCCGGGAAGCGGGGGCTGAGCTCTGGGCTCAGCCGAGCCCGTTCTCCTCGAGCCACACCGTGCCGCGGCGCGCCGAGGCCCGCGAAAGCCAGGCGTCCTGGATGACCTCGGCGAGTTCGTCGCGGGTCAATCCGTGCAGCTGCGACGCGCGCACCAGGACCGAACGGTGGCCTTTGAAGTGAGGCGTGGTGAAGAACGGCGTGCTCTCATCGGCCACCATCGCCTCCTTGTCGGCCTCCGATGGAACCCAGAAGACGATGACGTCGGGATACCGCTCACCGGTCTGCGGGTCGAACGCATCGGGCCTTGGATTCCTGAAGAAAATGAACGACTTTCCGCCGACCTGGTAGACGGGATTGTCCTCTGAGCCGGGGTACACCGTGACGTGTGGCATCGCCAGGGCGAGGTCATGAACGTCCTTCACGGTGGCCTTGCGGCTTCGACGAGACGCCATGGGAGAAGCCTAAATGGTCTATTCGACGCAGGTGGCGGTGCATGTGAAGGCGCTGCCGGCCGCGGTGTACCGCGCGCTGATTGATCCTGACGCGATCGCGCGCTGGAGAGTCCCCGACGGGATGAGCACCGAGGTCCACGAGTTCGAAGCCCGCGAGGGTGGACGGTTTCGCATCTCGCTGAGCTACTCCGACCCGGCCACTCCCGGCAAGTCCGGCGAGCACTCCGACACCTACCACGGCCACTTCGCCGAACTCGTCAGGAATGAGCGGGTGGTGGAGGTGCTGGAATTCGAGTCCGACGACCCGGCGCTCCGCGGAACCATGACCATGACGACCACGCTCGCGGAGGCCGCCGGCGGCACCGACGTGGTGCTGCGCCAAGAAGGCGTTCCCGATGTCGTGCCGCCTGCCGACAACGAGACCGGTTTCCGGATGGCGTTGGACAAACTTGCCCGACTCGTCGAGTCGCCTCAACCTTCCCCATAACTCCGGTCGGCAGACTCAGGGCATGCGACGCGCCACGACCCTGCCCCGGTCGGCCATTCTCACCCTCGGCCTCGTGGCCCTCTTGCTGGCCGCCTGCAGCAGCGGCTCGACGCCGTCCAGCGCGCCATCGGTCTCACCGGCTGCGGCCGGCCCGGGGCACCCGAACATCGTCTTCATCCTGACCGACGATCTCTCATGGAACCTGATCACGCCGCAGATCGCCCCGCACATCACGGCACTGGAGAAGCAGGGCGAGACGTTCAACCACTACTTCGTCGCCGACTCGCTGTGCTGCCCTTCGCGCTCGACCATCTTCACCGGGCTCTTCCCGCATGACACGAAGGTCACGACCAACATGGCGCCGGACGGCGGCTACGCGAAGTTCCAGACCGAGGGCCTGGACCACAAGACCTTCGCTGTGGCGCTGCACTCGGCGGGCTACGCCACCTCGATGATGGGCAAGTACCTGAATGGCTACGGCGATCCGCTCAACAAGCGCACCGCGCCGGTGCCGGCCGGTTGGACCGACTGGCACGTGAGCAACAACAGCGGCTACGGCGAACTGAACTACTTCCTCAATGACAACGGCGTTTTTCACAAAAACACCGGCCCGCAGAACTATGGGGTCGATGTGCTCAACCGGGACACGCAATCGTTCATCCAGCGTTCGGCGCACCAGCCCTTCGCGATCGAGGTGGCGACCTTTGCCCCGCACCAGCCGTTCACCCCCGCACCCCGCAACGCCAACGACTTTCCGGGGCTGACCGAACCGCGAGACCCGTCGTTCAACACCCCGAACGTGAACCCGCCGGCCTGGCTCGCCAACCGCAAAGAGATCGGCCCCAAGCAGCAGGCGAACCTCGACAGCATCTACCGCAAGCGGGCGCAGTCGGTGGAGTCGGTCGACAAGCTGCTTGCCGACACCGAAGCGACGCTCGCGGCCGCGCACCTCACGAAGAGCACCTACATCGTGTTCAGCTCTGACAACGGGTATCACCTCGGCCAGCACCGGCTGAACCGTGGCAAGCAAACGGCGTTCGACACCGACATCCACGTGCCGCTGATCGTCGCCGGGCCGGGTGTGCCGAAGGGCCGGGTCGTCTCCCAGGTCGCGCAGAACGACGACCTTTACCCAACGTTCGTTCAGCTCGCCGGTGCCACTCCCGCCGCGCCGATCGACGGCCATAGCCTGGTGCCGCTGCTGCATCCCGCGACGACGACTCCTGCGTGGCGCACCGTCGCGCTCGTCGAGCATCACGGCGACAACAACAATCACGCCGATCCGGACTTCGAGAACGGCGGCAGCAATCCCACGTCGTACGAGGCGATTCGCGTTTCCGCCAAGCATCTGAAGGGATTCAGCGGGCCGGTCGAGGCGGTCTACGTGGAGTATGCCGACAGCCAGCATGAGCTCGAGTACTACGACATCAACAAGGACCCGTACGAGATCGACAACATCGCCGACACGCTCACCGGTGCGCAGCGTTCCGAACTGCATTCCATCCTGGATGCCCTCCAAAACTGCCACTCCGCGAGCGCCTGCTGGTCGGCTGCGCAACCACAGTAGGAGCAGCAGGTGCACTATGCTGCCAGCGGTGTCCGTCACCCCAGGATGGGCAACGAGAAGGTCCGGTGAACGCGATGACCCACGCTCAATGGTCGCTGGTCTGGGACAACGTCTGGCTGATGCTGGTGGTCGCCGCCCTGTGCTTCGTGGTCGGTGAGGTCACCGGCAATGTCAGCCAGGTCGACAAGCTCTGGAGCATCATTCCGGTCGTCTACATCTGGGTCGTCGCCGCGCGCAGCCACCTGCCGGCGCGCATGGTGCTCATGGCGATCCTCGCGACGGTCTGGGGCGTGCGGCTGACGTACAACTTCTCCCGCCAGGGCGGCTATTCATGGCGTTTCTGGAGCGGTGAGGAGGACTACCGGTGGGCGCATTTGCGCCAGTGGCCGGTGCTCAACACGCGCGCCGGATGGGCGGCGTTCAACCTGCTGTTCATCAGCTTCTACCAGAACATCTTGCTGCTCTGGTTCACGCTGCCGATCGTGACGGTGCAGGGCACCAGCCGCGGCCTCGGCGCTTGGGACGTGTTGCTCGCGGTCGTCTTCATTGCCTTGGTCGGCTTCGAGACGTACTCCGACCAGCTGCAGTGCAACTTCCAGAACGAGAAGAAGCGCCGGCGCAAAGAAGGTGAGCCGCTCACGGATCGGTATGCGGCGGGCTTCATCCACGACGGCGTCTGGGCGCACAGCCGGCACCCGAATTACCTTGCCGAGCAGTCGATCTGGATCGTCTTCCTGCTCTTCGCCGTGACCGCTACACACCACATCAACTGGACGGCCATCGGCGCCCTGCTGCTGCTCGGACTCTTCCAGGGCAGCTCGCGCATGAGCGAGTGGATCCAGCTCCAGAAGTACCCGGACTACGCCGCGTATCAGCGCCAGGTGCCGCGCTTCGTGCCTCGACCGAGGGCGAAGGTGAACGTCAACGAGTTCGCCTGATCGACGTCAGGATCACCCGGAAGGACGGACCCGCCGGCGCAGGCTCGGATCCTTGAGTACGGGAGGGGTCCAGCCGGCGTCGTCGCGGCTGACGGTCGTGCCTGGCGGGACGATCTCGTCGATACGGTCGAGCACATCCCAGGAAAGGGTGACGTCCGCGCCTTCGAGCTGACCTTCGAGCTGCTCCATGGTGCGCGGGCCGATGATCGGCGACGTCACTGCCGGATGCGCGAGCAGGAACGCGAGCGACATCGTGATCAGCGACATGCCCGCTTCCTCGGCGAGCAGGGCGAGCTGCTCGACCGCCTCGAGGCGCAGCTGCACCTCGGGATTCGAAAGGTCGTAGCGGCTCGGCGCCCGGGTGGTGCGGTTGGTCTTCGGCACGCCCTGGCCCTTGCGGAACAGGCCGGTGAGCCAACCGCCGGCGAGCGGGCTCCACGGGATGACAGCCATGCTGTACTTCTGGCACACCGGCAGGATCTCCGTCTCGATCGCCCGCACGAGGATCGAATACGGCGGCTGCTCGCAGATGAACCGCTCGCGGCCGCGCTTTTCAGCCACCCACTGGGCCTCGACGATGTCCGACGCCGGATAGGTCGAACTTCCGAGATAGCGAATCTTGCCGGCTGAGACGAGGTCGGTCAGCGCGCCGAGCGTCTCGTCGATATCGGTCGTCGGATCGGGACGGTGCATCTGGTACAGGTCGATCCAGTCGGTGCCGAGGCGGCGCAGGCTGTTCTCGACCTCCATGATGATCCAGCGCCGTGACGCGCCATTACGGTTGGGCTCGCGGCCCATCGGGGACACGGCCTTCGTCGCGAGCACCACACCGTCGCGCCGGCCCTTCAGCGCCTTGGAGACGATCTCCTCCGACTCGCCCATCGAGTAGACGTCGGCGGTATCGATGAAGTTGATCCCGGCATCGAGCGCCCGGTGGATGATGCGCACCGAATCCTCGTGATCGGGATTGCCCCATTCGCCGAACATCATCGCGCCGAGACAGAGCGGGCTGACCTTGACGCCGGTACGGCCGAGGGTTCGCATCTTCATGTCCCTGTCTTACCCCGAGGGTCCCCGCAGGGCTTCGGCGCGGTGGGGTGGCTGCCAGCAGCAGCGGTCGCTCTGACGAGGGCATCTTGTGGCGGCAGTTGCCGAACATGAGGTGAAACACCTCGACGACACGCCGCGATCCGCTCAGCGATTCGGCGCGTCGGCCGAAGGTCACAGGGTGACCAGGTACTTTGACCGCGTCACAGCTGACCCGCTTGGCGATAACAGGGGTTAGGCACGCCCGGCGGTTCCCCGGCCCGTCGCCGTTCGATGCCGCTCCACCCCGTCGACCAGCGGAGAGTCCATGTCGTCAGCCGTTCTTGCCGTGCCGCCTGCCTATGACACGGCACCGTTCGACACCGGCGAGCGCTCGCGGCTTGGCTTGCTGCCGCTGATCGTGACGCTTCTCGTGGTCGGACTACCGGTCGCCGGCCTGGTCGCCGTCTGCACCGCGCTGGTCGGTAGCGGCGTCACGGCCGTCAACCTGGGCTTGCTGGTCGTTTTCTACCTGATTACGGCGATGGGCCTGACCGCCGGCTTTCATCGGCTGCACACGCACCGCAGCTTCACGGCCTCGCCGGTGCTGCGCGCGGGGTTGGCGATCGCCGGCAGCATGGCGTTCGAGGGCGGCGTCATCAGCTGGATCGCGACCCACCGTCGCCACCACGAGTTCTCGGATGCGCCTGGCGATCCGCATTCGCCGTACGAGTACGGCGGCGGGCTGCTGGGACGCGTCCGTGGGGTCATTCATGCTCATATGGGGTGGCTTTTCCGGGCAGACTCGACCTCTGTTGAGCGGTATGCGCCCGATCTGAAGGCCGAGCCGATGATGGCGGCGATCGACCGGGCGTTCCCGTTGCTCTGCCTGCTTTCGCTGGGCCTTCCCACCCTCATCGGTTACCTGATCACGGGAACCGCTCACGGTGCGCTCACGGCGCTGCTCTGGGGCGGGCTGGTCCGCGTCTTCCTGCTCCATCACGTGACGTGGAGCGTCAATTCGCTCTGCCACCTCTACGGCAGCCGGCCGTTTAAGCTGCGCCGTGCCGATCGCGCCACCAACCTCTGGCCCCTCGCGGTCCTCTCCATGGGTGACAGCTGGCACAACCTGCACCATGCCGAACCCACCTGCGCCCGCCACGGCGTGGACCGCTATCAGCTCGACATCGCTGCCGGCTTCATCCGGGTCTGCGAGAAGTTCGGCTGGGCGACCGACGTCCGCTGGCCGACCGCCGGACGGATCGCTGCGCGTCGCGTCTAGCCTCTTCACTGGCCACTAGCGGCGAGCGGAAGAGGTCGGGCTTGAGTCACTTCGAAGGCAAGGTCGCGATCGTCACCGGGGCGGCTTCCGGCATCGGCCGCGCCTCGGCCCTCGCTTTCGCCCGCGAGGGCTCTTCCGTCGTGGTGGCCGACGTCGATGCCAATGGCGGGGAAGAGACGGTCGCGCTGATCGCCCGCGCCGGCGGTCGCGGGTGTTTCGCCGAGACCGACGTCGCCGATTCCGCGTCCGTGCAGGCGATGGTGGAAACCGCCCTCTCCGAGTACGGCCGCCTGGACTTCGCGCACAACAATGCCGGCATCGTGGGCGCGGGAGCGACGATCGCCGAGATGGACGAGGACGTCTGGCAGCGCGGCATCGGCGTCATGCTGACCGGCGTCTTTCTGTGCATGAAATACCAGATCCCGCACATCGTGGCCCAGGGACCGGGCGGCGCGATCGTGAACACCTCGTCGGGCGCCGGCCTCATCGGCTTCCCCGGCATGGCCGACTACGTCTCCAGCAAGCACGGGGTCATCGGCCTCACCCGCACCGCGGCGCTGGAGCTCGCCGCGACCGGCGTGCGCGTCAACGCGATCTGCCCCGGCACCGCCCGCTCGCGCATGGTGAACGACTGGATGGGCGACGATCCCACCCTGGAGAAGCAGGTCGTCGACATGCATCCGATCGGCCGCATCGCCGAACCCGAAGAGATCGCCGCTGCCGCACTCTGGCTCTGCTCGCCCGAATCGTCCTTCGTCCTCGGACACGCGCTCACCATCGATGGCGGCTACTCGATCCAGTAGCCGGGCAGCGCTGCCCGGTGCCCTCCGATTAGATCGCCGGCGTTTGGGGGTAGGCCCAAGGAGCCGCTTCCCAGAACCCCTCCGGAGCATCCGTGCGCGCACAACTGCTCGACCAGGCGCTCTTCGAGCGTGTGGCCTCAGCCCGTGCGCCCACCCTTGACGGCGTCCTGCCCCGGCTCTCCCGGGCCGCAGACCACGGGCTCCTGTGGTGGGCCGCTGCGGGAGTCCTCGGACTCAGCGGTGGGCAGCGCCGGCGGGCTGCGTTACGCGGCCTGGCGAGCCTGGGCCTGGCGAGCGCGGTCGCGAACATCCCGGCCAAGCTCTCGGCCCGACGGGCCCGGCCTTCATTGCAAGATGTTCCGCTGCCGCGGCAGTTACGCCGCCAGCCGACCTCCTCGTCGTTCCCGTCGGGCCACTCCGCGTCTGCCGCCGCGTTCGCCACTGGTGTAGCGCTGGAGACGCCCGCCGCCGGAGCTGGCATCGGGCTGGTGGCCGCGGCCGTCGCGTACTCGCGGATCTACGTCGGCGTGCACTATCCCGGCGACGTCCTCGCGGGCGTCGCGCTCGGTGCCGGATGCGCTGTGCTCACGACACGGACCTGGCCACGTCGGCCCGCCGGACCGGCGCAAGCGCGGCCGGCTTCCAGCGATGCGCCGTCTCTGCCGCGTGGCCGGGGGCTGGTCGCCGTCGTGAACTCGGGAGCCGGAAACGCCAGCCGCGGCGATATCGCTCAGCAGCTGCAAGAACTCTTGCCTGACGCGCGGATCGTGCAACCCGGCGACGACGAAGACCTCGACGAGGTCATGGCGAAGGCGGCCGACGGCGCTCAAGCCCTCGGTGTCGCCGGCGGTGACGGAACGGTCAACTGCGCGGCCGCAGCGGCGCTCGCCGCCGACCTTCCGCTAGCCGTCTTCCCGGCCGGGACCCTCGACCATTTCGCCCGCGACGCCGGATTGCACGAGCTCGGCGATACCGCCTCAGCCGTTGAACGGGGGCGGGCAGCCGCCGTCGACGTGGCCTGGGTGGAGGGTGATCCCGAGCGGCCGCAGGGCCGGATCTTCCTGAACACAGCCAGCCTCGGCAGCTATCCCGAGCTGGTGGAGGTCCGGGAGCGGCTCCAGCGCTATATCGGCAAGTGGCCGGCGGTGGCGCTCGGGACGGTCCGCGTGCTGCGGCGCAGCCGCCCCCTGGAGCTCGACATCGATGGTGAGCATCGCCGGCTGTGGCTGCTGTTCGCCGGCAACTGTGGCTACCGGCCCGCCGGCTTCGCGCCTACCTATCGCCCGCGGCTCGACGACGAACTGCTCGATGTGCGACTGCTTGACGCGCAGCGCCCCTTCGCGCGCTCCCGGCTGGTACTCGCCGTCGTGTTGGGCCGGCTCGGTCAGAGCCGCGTCTACGAGGAGCGCCTGACCGCGCGAGTGAACGTCCGCGCGCGCGACGGTGCGAGGGAGCTGGAGCTCGCGCGTGACGGAGAGGTGGGGACCCAGGCACCAGTCCTGACCCTGGCCAAGTACCCAAAACGCCTTGTCGTGTACCGGCCGATGGAGTGATGGCAAGCCCGCCGGGTCGCCTCGCCCCCGACCGGGACCATCTCCGGCTGGTCATCGCTGGTGGCATTTTCGCCGTATTCGCAGGGCTTTTCGCTCTCCTGGCTGTCGTCGTTGCCCGTCGTTGCGGACCGTTGGGTCCTGACGCGCGCGTCCTGCAGGACGTGGTCGACTGGCGCTCGGACTCCCTCACGACACTGGCCAGGGCGCTCACCAAACTCGGCACCGACGTCGTGGTCTATCCGCTGCTCATCATGGGTGCGCTGCTGTGCTGGCGGCGGACGGGGCGGATCCTGCCCGGGCTGCTGGCGATCGCCGTCTTCGTCGCGGGTCAGCTCGTGCGCGTCGGGATCAACCACACCATCGCGCGTCCCCGCCCGCCCGCAGCGCTGCGACTCGTGGGCGCCGGGGGCTACTCGTTCCCGTCCGGCCACACGAGTAACGCGACCATGGCGTACGGGCTGCTCGCGTTTCTGCTGACGCTGACCGTCGCCCGCGGCCGGTGGGCTTTCATCGCCGGGGCCGCGATTGTGGCGATTGCCGTTGGACTTTCGCGGATCTACCTCGCGGTGCACTGGGCCACGGACGTGGCCGGCGGCTGGCTGTTCGGTCTCTCCTGGCTCACCCTGGGGGCGCTTCTGGTCGGGGTCTCGAGGCGAAGACCTCAGGCCGCGATCCGCTCCTCGGCCTCGTAGACCGAACTTGCGGGCCCGACGCTTCGAAGAGGATCGCCTTCACCCAGTCCTGCATCTTCAGCAGTTCGATCTGCAGGAGCCGCTTCTGCATCTCATACTCGGCGCGGGAAATCCTTTCGTCATAGGGATATCCCTCGCGCCAAGTGTCGATCAGCCGGCCTTCAGCGGTGACCAGCACCGGGTCGTCGAGGTCCTCGTTGTCGGCCGATAACGTGAAGCCGTCGAGGTGCTCGAGCAACTCCCGCCCGGTATGCGTTCGCGCCTCGGTGAAGACGCGATCCACCAGCCCGGTCGACGACGGAGAGTGCCCCGTCGCGCTGCGCGTGTGGGATGCCGGACGCGCGAGAGTTCGCTTCAGCCATACCGGCTACTGAATTACCTGCAGCGCTCCGCCTCGTGGCGTCCGGGCGAGCAACGGGGAAACAGTCGCCGAACTCTGTGCCGCCTACCGTGCCGCGCTACTGCGTCTGGCGTTTCTCGCGTTCCTCACGCTGCAGTGCCTCGCGTGCGTCCACCTGCTGCTGCGTGATGGTCCGTTGCGGGCGGCCGTGTCCGATGAACGCGATGAACCAGTTGAACACCGTCGCAATCCTGTTCTTGAAGCCGGTCAGGAAGGTCAGGTGGACGAACAGCCACAGGAGCCAGCCGACGAATCCGGCGACCCGGAAGGGCCCGATATTGGCCACTGCCTTGAACCGGGAGATGGTCGCGAGGTCGCCGAGATTGCGGTAGTGAAAGGGCTTTGCCGGCAGGTTCGGGTCCGCCTGCTCGACGCGACGCTTGATCGTCCGCGCCGCGTGGATCCCGCCCTGCATTGCCACCTCGGCGACGCCAGGCAGCTTGTCCAGGTTGATCATGTCGCCGATGAGAAAGACCTCAGGGTGGCCGGGCAGGGTCAGGTCGGGGTTGACCTTCACCCGGCCGCTCTTGTCGACCTCGGCACCGCTCTGCTTGCCGAGAAGGCCTCCCAGCGAAGAGGCTTCGACGCCGGCGGCCCAGATCTTCGTCTGCGCGTTGATACGCAGGTCTCCGCCCGCCGTCGGCTTCGCGTCGACCCCGTTGGCATCGACGTTCGTCACCGGCGTGTTCAGGAGTACCTCGACCCCAAGGCCGCGCAGGCCCGCCAATGCCTTGCCGGACAGGCGCTTTCCGAACGCGGGGATGAGCGCGTCGCCCGCGTCGATCAGCACCACCCGGGCGCTGGCCGGGTCGATGTGGCGGAAGTTGTCCTTCAGCGAGCGCCGGGACAGCTCAGCGATCTGCCCGGCCATCTCGACCCCGGTCGGACCGCCTCCCACGATCACGAAGGTGAGGTACTGGCGGCGCTTCTCGGGGTCGGTCTCGCGCTCCGCCATTTCGAACGCTCCGAAGATCCGCCCGCGGATCTCCAAGGCATTGTCGATCGACTTCATGCCTGGCGCGTAGCGGCTGAATTCGGGATGGCCGAAGTAGGACTGGCCGGCACCCGCGGCCACGATGAGGCTGTCGTATTTCACCTCGAGCGTCTCGCCGAGCTGCACCACCTTCAGCTTGCGGTGCGCGAGATCGACTTCCGTGACGTTGCCGATCAGCACCTCGGTGTTGCGATAGTGGCGCAGCACGTCGCGAATCGGGGGAGCGATGTCTCCCTCGGAGAGGATCCCGGTCGCCACCTGGTAGAGCAGCGGTTGGAAGAGGTGGTGGTTGGTGCGGTCGATCATGGTGATCGACACGGGGGCGTTCTTCAGCGCGCGCACCGCGAACAGCCCGCCGAAGCCCGCGCCGATCACGGCGACCCGATGGGCCTGTGGGGCACTGCTGGAGACCTGTGCGCTCATGACGTTTTCCTACCCTGTCTCGCAGCGTTGCTTCAGCCCTTGCGCTTCCTGCTCCAGGTAGCGCCTCGTCAGCCGGGAGAAGAACACCTTCGCGATCAACGACAGTGGCCCAGTCTGGTCGATTTGGCCACCGACGCGGGTACCGCCCTCCTCCAGCGCGAGGACGGTGTGCCGCGCCACCGTGGTGACTCCCCGCGAGCGTGTGCTCCAGGTGAACGACCTCTGCGGCACCATCGCCGAGACCCGCCAGACGGCCTCGGCGAGCTTCGGCTGCTTGATCCGCGCGGTGCTCCCGGGCCGGAACATCCCGCTTTCGAGCCGCTTGACGCTCGTCATCGTGGGCGACCAGTCCGGCCACTTCTCGACGTCCATCAACACGTTCCACACCCGCTCCACGGGTGCCTCTATAACGATGCTCGCCCGGTAGGTCATGGGGCCATTTTCAGCCCTCGCGACGCGACGTATCCAGCGCGGGTACCAAAGAGCCGCCTTTCGGACATTTACCCCTCACAAGACCACCGAACGTGAAATTCTGATGACGGCACCGACTTTTTCGTCACCAGTCATGAAGTAATCACCCCGCCTTGCCGACAGGCATCCGGTGAGCAATCCGTCGCGGGTGGCGGCACGTCTCCCACGCGCCCGCAGCGGAGCTCCGGCGCGTGGCGTGCGCGCGCCCGAAGAGCACATCCGCAGCACCATCGATGTGTCGTCGCTGCTCACGCCCGGCGACATCACCGCCGTCACGCAGCCGATCGTGCGCGTGGCCGACGGTGTCACCGTCGGCTTCGAGGTACTGGCCCGCTCACGCAGCTTCTCGTTCACCTCGCCCGACCAGTGGCTGGTGCGTGCCGAAGCCGCAGGTTGCCGCACCGAGGTGGAACTCGCCTGCCTGCGCGCCGAACTCGCCGAGCAGGGCGCGCGCGCCGCGATCGATGTCAGCTCGCTTACGAGCGCCGCCCTCTGGTGGTACGGGCCGAACGGTGTCGAACTCGGTGCCGCGGCCGGGGTGACCACCTTCACCGAACTCGATGCCGCATCCGTCGAGAAGCTCTTCGCCTTCGAGGCGGCCGCGCGCGCCATGCTCGTGGTGGCACTGCGCAGCCACGGCGCGACGCTCGGACTCCTCGTCGCCACCAGCGGACGCAGTCGTGACATCGGCAGCGACGTCGTCGAGGCCACCGAGCTCCTCGGCCTGCACATCGCCGCGACGGCAGCCGGGTACCCGCCGAACTCTTGACCTCGCTAGGTTGAGCCGATGCTGTCAGGCAAGAAGATTCTGGTCACCGGACCCGCCGGTCAGATCGCGTTTCCGCTCGCCGAGTACCTGGCGCGCGACAACGAGGTCTGGGGCGTCGCCCGCTTCACCGTCGCGGGCAGCCGCGAGCGGGTCGAAGCCGCCGGCGTACGGGCTGTCGCGGCAGACCTTTCCACCGGCCACCTTGACGAGCTCCCGACCGACTTCGACTACGTGCTGCACCTCGCCGCCGACCAGTCGCCGGGCTACGACTACGACGCGGCCATCCGCGGCAACGCGGAGGCGACCGGGCTGCTGATGGCGCACTGCCGCAAGGCCAAGGCCGTCATGGTGATGTCGACGCACTCGGTCTACAAGCCGGTCGAGGATCCCCTGCACGTCTTCCTGGAGACCGACCCGCTCGGCGACGTGAACTCGAGCCTCTCCCCGCCCTACTCCGCCTCGAAGATCGGTCAGGAAGCGGTGGCACGTACGTGTGCGCGGCTGTTCGACCTGCCGGTAGTCATCGCCCGGATGAACGCGTCATACGGCCCCAACGGCGGGCTCCCGGCGTATCACGCCGATGCCGTCGCCGCCGGTCAGCCGGTCGTCACGCGATGGGATCCGTGCCCGTACAGCCTGATTCACCAAGGTGACATCAACGCGCAGACCGAAGCCCTACTGGATGCCGCGAGCGTGCCCGCGACGATCGTCAACTGGGCGGGCGACGAGGCGGTCTCCGTACAAGAATGGACCGCCTACCTGGGCGAGTTGTCCGGTCACCCGGCGACGCTGGAGGTCGTATCGACTCCGGGCACGCTGCGCGGCTCGATCGCCGACGTTTCACGACGCCGCGCCTTCACGGGGCCCTGCCGGGTGGCATGGCGCGACGGGATGCGCGAGACCTGGGAAGCCCGCTCGGCCGCGCAGCCGAGCACCGCGGCCGGCTAGGGGAGCGCGCGAGCTCATTTGCCGATGCTAAGCCCGCGCGAGCGCACTTACGGGTGAACCGCTCGGATCAGTCTTCTGACGCCCCGTCAGGCGACGGACGCGACCTCGTTATGGTGGCGTGGTGCTGCTCGGAGAGATCGCCAACGAAGCCGCCTCTAGCCGGGGCAAGCCGCTGGACGGCGTCCGCATCCTCGCCCTCGAGCAGATGCAGGCCCTTCCCTACGCCACCCAGCTGCTCACCCGGCTCGGCGCGGAGGTCGTCAAGGTCGAGCCGCCGACCGGCGACCTCGGGCGCGGTTCGACGCCGGCCATGGCCGATCCGCACGGCCGCCAGGTCGGCGCCACCTTCCTGCGCAACAACCTGAACAAGCGGAGCATCAGCGTCAACCTGCGCGATCCGCGCGGCCGCCAGCTGGTGCTCGACATGATCCCGCACTTCGACATCGTCGCCGAGAACTCGAAGGCCGGCTCGCTGGCCCGGCTGGGGCTGGCCTACGAGGACGTTGCCGCCGTACACCCGTCCTGCATCTACGTCTCGATCTCGGGCTTCGGCAACACGACGCCGACGCCGTACGGAAGCTGGCCCGCCTTCGCCCCGATCGTCGAGGCGATGAGCGGCATCTACGAGCTCAAGCGCGAAGGGGACAACCCGCCGCTGGTCTCTCCGGTGGGCGCGCTCGGCGACATCGGAGCCGCGCTCTACGCCACCATCGGCATCCTCGCCGCGCTGCGCCAGCGCGAGCGTGACGGCCGCGGCCAGTACGTCGACATCGCCATGCTCGACGTCGTGGTCGCGATGACCGACATCGTGACGAACTACTGGTCGCTGGGACTGAAAAGCGGGACGCCGCCGCAGCTGATCAACCATGGCTTCCGCGCCAAGGACGGCTGGTTCGTCATGCAGGTCGGCCGCGAGGCGCAGTTCGCCAAGCTGGTCGCGCTGATTGGCCACCCGGAGTGGACGGACGACCCGCGCTTCTCCACCCGCGCCGGCTGGCTCGAGCATCTCGATGGCGTCCTGAGGCCCGCGATCGAAGGCTGGGCGTCGACCAAGACCCGGGTGCAGGCGTGCGACGCGCTGGGACCGGCCGGCATCGCCGCCGGCCCGTGCTTCATCGATGAGGAGGTCGTCGTCGATCCGCATCTCGCCGCCCGGCACATGCTGGTCGAGATGCCCCGCAGCGACGATGTCGAGCAGCCGGTGATCATCCCCGGCAACCCCGTGAAGCTTTCCGGGGTCGCCGAGGGACCCGAGACGCGGGTGCCCTGGCTGGGCGAGCACACCGATGAGGTGCTGGCCGCCGAACTCGGTCTCAGCGCCGCCGAGATCGAGTCGCTACGGGCCGACGGTGTCGTTGCCTGAGGCAAGTGGCACGATCCGAAGCGTGGCTTCAGATCCCAGTCCCGTGCTCGCCCCGCTCCCTCCGGTCGAGCAGATCCGTCCCGGCCTGTGGGTGGTGCCTGTCCCCATCCCGATGAACTCGCTGCGCTACGTGCTGGTGTACGTCTTCGCCACCGAGCGCGGCGCGTATCTCATCGATGCGGGCTGGAACACCGACGAGGCGTTCGATGCGCTGGCCGACGGGCTCGCGCAGGCCGGCTTCGGGATGGCTGACGTGCGCGGCGTCATGGTGACGCACATCCATCCCGACCACTACGGGCTCGCCGGTCGCATCCGCGAGGCGTCAGGCGCCTGGATCTCGCTGCATCCCGCTGACGCCAGGCTCATCCAGTCGCGCTACATCGATCCCGACGAACTGCTGAAGCTGGTCAGCACGTCGCTCACCCGGGCGGGCGCGTCGGAAGAAGAACTGGTCGGCATCGAGGCAGCCTCGATGCCGGTGCGCCCACTGGTGCAGCCGACGCTGCCCGACGTCCTCATCGAGGACGGCGACCGTCCCGACGTGCCCGGCTGGAACCTGCGCGCCATCCACACCCCGGGCCATTCGCCCGGTCACCTCTGTTTCTACCTGGCCGAGCAGCGCCTGATGCTCACCGGCGATCACGTGCTGCCGCGCATCACGCCGAACATCTCCTATCACCCGCAGTCCGGAAAGGACCCGCTCGGCGACTTCCTCGATTCGCTCGACAAGGTCGCGGCCGAAGATGTCGAGCTCGTGCTGCCGGCGCACGAGCATCGTTTCGTCGGCCTTTCCTCTCGCGTCGATGCGCTGAAAGCCCATCATCATCAGCGCTTCTCCGAGTGCGTGGCCGCCATCCGCGGTGGGCAGGACACGGCCTTCGCGGTCGCGGCAAACATGAGTTGGTCGCGCTCATGGGACAGGATCGACGGCTTCATGCGCCGGGCTGCCGTCGGCGAGGCGCTGGCCCATCTTCATGCGCTGCGCGAGCGCGGCATCCTGACCTACGACGAGCCGGCGGCCGGCTCCGAGGAACCGATTCACTGGCGCATCGTCGACAGTGCTGTGGCTGAAGGGCTGACCGCGTGATCCGCATCGAGGACGAGGGCCGGGTCCGCATCATCACGCTCGACCGCCCGGAGGCGAAGAACGCCTTCAACGAAGAGCATTACGACCTGGTGACCGAGGCGCTCATTGCTGCTGACACCGATCCAGGGGTGGCGGTGGTCGTTTTCACCGGCGTGGGAACGGCGTTCTGCGCCGGCACCGACGTGCGCGAGATGGCCGCCCGGGTCGCGGATCCGGCGGGCTTCACTAATGGCAAGCACGGCTTCCCCGGGCTGATCGATCAGCTGACGAACTTCCGGAAACCCTTCATCTGCGCGGTGAACGGGCTCGGCGTCGGCATCGGCGCGACGATCCTGGGCTTCGCCGACTACGCAGTCATGTCGACCGAGGCGCGGTTGCGTTACCCGTTCACGCGGCTGGGCGTCGCCCCCGAAGCAGCGAGCAGCGTGCTCCTGCCGATCCTCATCGGGCGGCAGGCGGCGGCGTGGGTGCTGATGTCGGCGGAATGGGTCCCGGCTGCCGAGTGCGTCGAACTCGGCATCGCCCGCAAGCTCTGTGCACCCGAGGAACTGATGGACGTGACGATGGGCTACGCGCGCGTGCTCGCTGCGGCTCCGGTGAGTTCGCTCATCGCGACCAAGCGGGTGATGATGGCGCCGCTGATCGAGGCGATCAATGCGGCCCGTGGCCGCGAAAACGCTGCCTTTGCTGAACTTCTCGGCGCGCCGGCCAACATCGAGGCCATGACCGCTTTTGCAGACAAGCGCGAGCCGGACTTCTCGCGAGTCTGAACTACCCCAACACCAAGCATCGAGTAGCACCGCACCAACTCAGAACGAGGGAGTCAGCGTGGCAGAGGTCAGTCAGTACTCGGTACTTCCGGGCACGGGCGAGTACGAGGTCAAGGTCGGGTCGGCCCTCATCACGATGGTCGAGCCGCACGTCGGGCATGAGAAGGCCTACAACCGCTGGTATGAGGACGACCACTTCTATGCCGGTGCGATGGCCATGCCGTGGATGTTCGCCGGCAAGCGCTACGTCGCCCCGCGCGATCTACAGGCACTACGCATCCCGAAGGACTCCTCGATTGCGAGCCCGATCGAGATGGGCAAGTACATCTCCACCTACTGGATCACCGACGGCCGCTACGACGACCACCTGCGCTGGACCGTCGCGACCAACCAGCGCCTGCTCGCCGACAACCGCGTCTACCTCGACCGCACCCACGTCTTCACGGCGTTCCAGCGCTACCTCGGCCCGGTCTACAAGAGCCACGACGGACCGCGTGACATCCACGCGTTCGACTACCCGTTCAAGGGTCTCGTCGTCGAGGTCATCGACGCGCCGGAGGGATCCGACACCGACGCCGTGGTCGAGTACATCAAGAGCGAGCGGGCACCAGTCGTCTTCGGTGCCGGTGTCGGGCTCGGCACGCTGTTCACGCCCTTCCCCCTGCCTGACGACAAGATGGCGTACGTCAAGCAGCCCGACGCGCTTGGCCGGCGGGTCACCGCGCTCTGGTTCACCGAGGGCGATGTGCGCGAGTCGTGGGATGCCGGCTTCTCCGGCGCGGTGGAGCAGACCGAGAAGTTCGGCGCGGGCAAGACCGCACTGATCGCACCGTTCCAGCCGACCGTGCCCGGCACCGACAAGTACGTCGACGAGCTGCGATGAAAGCGCTGCCCGGGCCGCGCGAGGGCATGCATCCCGACGACGAATTCCACCAGCCGACTTCCGACACCACGGACTGGTCGGAGACGTGCTGGTTCACCTTCACCGTTCCCGACCGTAAGGTCAGCGGCCAGCTCTATCCGTTCTTCCGCGGCAATCTCGGGGCGATGGCGGCGGGTGCGTACTTCTGGGATCCCAGCGGCTCGCGTCCCGAAACCTGCCTGTACTCCAAGAACTTCTGGCACCTGCCGATCCCGCAGCAGCCGCTCTCGGACATCACGATCGGCAATGGCATCCACTACAAATGCCTGGAACCACAGCACAAATGGGAGCTCGGCTACGATGATCCCGATGACGGCAACGAGATCCATGCCGAGCTGACCTTCACCGCCGTCGCCGAGCCGCACTACCTCGGCCAGAGCCACCTCGATCAGCCCGGTCGCTATCAAGGGACGCTCGTCATCCGCGGCGAGACGATGAAGGTCGACTCGTTCGGCTTCCGCGACCGCTCGTGGGGCCCGCGCACGCAGCACGGCCAAGGGCTGACCGGTGGTCCGTGCCCGCACGGCGGCTACAGCTACGCGACCGCGTCAGAGCGCGATGGCTTCCACACCATCACCATGGACTGGGGTGAGGGGATGAAGAGCATCCACGGCTACCTCAACCGCGGCGGTGAGTGGGCCAAGATCGCGTCGGCCGAGCGGACCGTGCTCGAGCGCAATGCCGAGGGTTTCCCGACCCACGTGCTGATCGAGGGCGTCGATGAGAAGGGCCGCACCCTCACGGCGCACGGCACCGGCCACAACGGCCTGTCGTTCTTCATCAACCCGAACATGTACACGATGAACTGCCTCTTCGAGTGGACCTTCGACGGCGTCACCGCCTGGGGCGAGGACCACGACAACTGGAGCCACCCGGCCATCCGCCGCTTCCACCGCGAGAGAAAGAGCTAGCTGTATGAGCGAGCGCATGCTCGAAGGAAAGACCGTCATCATTTCCGGGGTCGGCCCCGGGCTCGGACGCGAGACGGCACTCGTCGCCGCCCGCGAGGGAGCCAACGTCGTCCTCGCGGCCCGCAGCGAGGACAAGCTCGCGGCAGTGGCGGCTGACGTCGAGGCCGCCGGCGCCAAGGTCATTCACCGGCGGACCGACATCGGCTCGGCCGAGGATCGCGCCGCTCTGGTCGCCGCTGCCGTCGACACCTTCGGCGGCATCGATGCCCTCGTGAACAACGCGGCGTTCGAGGCGACCTTCGGCGGCCTCGAGACCACGCCCGACGGCGACTTCGAAAAAGCCATACAGACCAACCTGTTTTCCACCCTCGGACTCACCCGCGAGGCTCTCCCGCACCTGAAGGCGTCACGCGGCGCGATCGTCTTCGTCGGCTCGCAGACCATGTTCAAGCCGCCGCCGGAGTCGATGCAGATCGCATACGCGGCCTCCAAGGGAGCCCTGCTCGGCGCGAGCCGTCACCTGGCGATCGAGGTCGGCGCGCACGGGGTGCGGGTCAACACCGTGGCTCCCGGCTGGATGTGGGGCCCGCCCGTGGAGTTCTTCGTGAACTACACGGCCGAGCAGCAGAAGCAGACCCCCGAAGACGTCATCGCCCACCTCACCGCCCCGCTGGCAATGGACTTCTTCGCCACCGACGGCGACGTCGCCGAGGTCATCGGCTTCTTCGCCAGCGCCCGCGCCAAGGGCGTCACCGGTCAGACGATCATGGTCAACGCCGGGGAGACGATGACCTGAGCCTCCGGGCTCCCTCCGACTGCCCCGCCGCGCCGTTCCTGGCCGCCCTCACTCGGCTCGCCGCCGTCCCCTCCCCACTCTCCCCACTGCGGCCAAGGCCAGGCCATGGTCGCTATCTCGCGCGTATAACGACCAAAGCCTGGCCTTAGCCGCGCGAGCTTCCGGGCGTAGGAGTGACCGTCCCCACGTCCTGGGGGCTGGACCTAACCAGAACCTGTTCTATCGTTGGACGCGCACCCGTTTCTGACCGCGTGCCGGGTCGTTGCCCAGCTAAACCCGCAGCCGACGTCTCCCAATGCCGGCGAGTCCTGGAGGATCCGTGACGGCCCTGAACATCGACATCTACGACCCCGACGTTTTCGTCCCGGGCGTTCCCCACGAGCAGTTCGCGGTTCTGCGCGCCGAGGCGCCGGTCTATCACCATGACGACCCGCAAAAGGCCGAGGGCTATTGGGCGGTCACGCGTCACGAGGACTGCGTGACGATCTCGCGTAACCCGGAGATCTTCTCCTCCCGCGAGGAGACCTGCTTCCTGTTCGAGATGCCCGAGGAGCAGAAGGCGCAGCAGCAGCTGATGCTCGTCAACATGGACCCGCCGGATCACACCCGCCAGCGCAGCCTGGTCAACCGCGGCTTCACCCCGCGCACGATCGGCAAGCTCGACGAGAAGATCGCCGCCGTCTGTGACGAGATCGTCGATAAGGCGATCGCTACGGGCGAGGGCGACTTCGTGACGATGGTCGCCGCGGAGCTGCCGCTGGTCGTCATCGCCGAACTCATCGGCGTGCCGTTCGAGGACCGCCACAAGCTCTTCGAGTGGTCCAACCGGATGCTCTCCGGTGACGACCCCGAGGTCGTCGTGAGCGAGGAGGCCGGCGCCGCTGCGGCGATGGAGGTCTACGCCTACGCCAACGAGCTCGCTGCCGCTCGGCGTGAATGCCCGGCCGACGACATCATCACCAAGCTGATCGCCCCCGACGAGGTCGGCAATGTGCTCGATGAGTTCGAATTCGACCTGTTCTTCGTGCTGCTGATGGTCGCCGGCAACGAGACGACGCGCAACGCGATCTCCGGCGGGATCCAGGCGTTCATCGAGAACCCCGAGCAGTGGGAGCGGCTCAAGGCCGATCCAGAAGGGCTCAAGAGCACCGCCGCCGACGAGATCGTCCGCTGGGTCAGCCCGGTCATGGACTTTCGCCGCACCGTCATGCAGGACACCGAGCTCGGCGGTGTCCAGCTGAAGAACGGCGACAAGATCGTCATGTACTACCCGTCGGCCAACCGTGACGAGAGCGTCTTCCAGGACGCGCAGACGTTCGACATCGGCCGCAATCCCAACCCGCACATCGGCTTCGGCGGCGGCGGCCCGCACTACTGCCTCGGCCGCCACCTCGCCAAGCTCGAGATCGAGCTGATGCTGGAATCGCTGGCCCGCAAGGTCGACAACATCGAGCTGATCGGGCCGGTCAACCGGCTGCGTTCGAACTTCATCAACGGCATCAAGCACATGCCCGTGCGCCTCACCGCGGCGGGCTAACCGCGCGGATTAATCGCGTGGGCACGGTGGGGCGCGCCCTCACGCTTACGCGAGCGAGCGCGGGCTCAGCCGCCCGTCATGCGCTCCGATTCCGGCAGGTCGAGGTAGCGCTCGAGATTGCGGTGGGTGTTGATGAGCCGGCGCTCCTCGTTGGAGAGCGTCAGGTGCGTGAAGCCGGGCGAGTGCATCCCGCGCTGGACCTGATCGAGCATGGTGAGGTCCTGATCGAGCACTAACCCGAGCGTCGCCTGCTCGGCCGTCATCGCGACATCGACCGGTCGCGTACGAGGCGTGCCTGGCGGCATGCGCGTCATCGCGAACATGACGAGCTCGCCGGTGTCCGGGGTCGGTCCGGGACGGCCCATCAGCGCGGTCAGCTGGTCGGCGGCGGCGAGCGTCGACATGTTCGGGAAGACGTTGTACTGGTGCAGCCGGGTGATCTCGTCGGTGGTGTACGCGCTGAGGTCGACACCCTTCTCGGCGTAGAACGTGCGGGTCTGCGCGGCGACGGCGTCCTGCACGGTCTCGCCCGGCGCCAGGTCCGGTAAGGGGATCGACTCCGTGACGCCCATCCGGCCGCCCTGGCTCTCGATGTAGGAGTCCCAGACCTCCTGGTCGGTCAGCGAGCCGTTGAAGCGGGGGCTCGCGACCCCGTACGGCTGGTGGGACTTGCCGGCGTGGCCCCAGATCTGCTGGGGCGCATGGATGTCGTCGACGCAGCGCAGCAGCTCCGGGTGCAGGCCCTGGATGTGGTAGGTCTCGCTGAACCCATCGGCGACTGTCTTCCAGTTGGCGTCGACGGAGATGGTGACCGTCGCCGTGCAGTGGAAATCCGACAGGCCGCACCACGCGATGTCGGCGGGCATCTCCTCGAGCCACTCAGCAAGAGGAATCGCATCCATATCCATGTTGATGAAGACGAAGTTCTCCCACGTGTCGACCTGGGCCGCCAGCAGCGGGTAGTCCGACAGGTGCAGCGAACCGAAGCCCTTGCGCGCCGGTACCCGCCGCAGGAGCCCTTCGAGGTCCCAGGTCCAGCCGTGGTAGCCGCACTTGAGCTCGCGCAGGCCCGATCCGGTGCCGACGCAAAGGGCATTTCCCCTGTGGCGGCAGGCGTTCTGGAAGGCGCGCAGCACGCCGTCGCTGCCGTGCACGATCAGCACCGAGTACGGGCCGACGCGGTATTCGAAGTAGTCGCCGGGCTCGGCAAGGTGGTCGGTCGTCGCGGCGAGCTGCCAGACCTTCGGCCACATCTCCTCGATCTCGCGCTTGGCGAACTCGGGGGAGTAGTAGCGCTCGGCCGGGATCTTCCAGGGCCCCTCGGGCACCGGGCCGATCGCGTCGTCGTCGTCGCGCGCCCGCAGCGCGCGGGCAGCTTCCCGCGCCGCTTCGAGCGATTGGGTACGCGAGCCGGGAGCAAAGGTGGTCATCGCGAACCTCGCACGAGCTTGCCGGGACGCGCGCCAGTGTCCTCCCCGGCCGACAGCGTCACCTCACCGCCGACCACGGTCGCCACGTAACCGGTCGCCGACTGCACGAGCCGGCGCGCGCCGCCGGGAAGGTCGTAGGCGACCTTGGGCAGCTGCAACGCCAGCGCCCCGAAGTCGAGCACGTTGAGGTCGGCCTTGTAGCCCGGCTTGACGACGCCCCGATCGCCGAGCCCGTAGAGCTTGGCGGTGTCGAGGCTGGTCTTGCGGACGACGAGCTCGAGCGGCAGCCGGTCATACGCACGGTCGCGGGCCCAGTGGGTCAGCATGAAGGTCGGCATGCTCGCGTCGCAGACCGCGCCGACGTGGGCACCGCCGTCGGACAGGCCGAGCGCGGTCGAGGGGTGCACGAGCATCTCGCGTACCGCATCGAGGTTGCCGTAGGAGAAGCCGAGCAGCGCGAACATCAGCAGCTCGCGCCCGTCGTGCGCCATCATCAGGTCGTAGAGCACCTCTTCGTCCGGCCGGTTGGCACGGGCGGCGATGGCGGCGACGCTCTCGCTGGCGTCAGGCTCGTAGCTCGGTGGCTCACCCATCGGGAAGATCTTGTCCAGGCTCCCGCCGATGAACTTCATGATGGCGACGTCCTGCGAGGGCTCGGACAGGATCGCCTCGCGGATCTCCGGTTTGCGCAGCTGCGCGACGCGCTCCTCGAACGGTAGGTCGGCGAGCTTGAGGTAGGTCTCACGGCTGCTGAACGGATGCAGCGTCTGCCAGCCGATCAGCAGGTTCAGCGGCCGTCCGCTCACCTGCGGGCGCAGGTCCGAGCCGGTGGCGTTGGCCTCCTCGACGAGGCGCAGCGTCTCGCGCCAGGCCTCGGGCGCCAGGTTGTGCTGGGAGAGGCCGAAGCTGATCGGCCGGCCGGTCTCGGCGGACAGCTTGCGCATCCAGGCGACCTCGCTGGCCGGCGCGAGCAGGTCCTCGCCCATGATCCCCGCGGGCGCCAGTTCGATGATCCCGGTGCCGAGCTCGCCCAGCACGCGTCCGATCCCGAAGAGCTCGTCCTCCGCCGCGAACGTCCCCGGCACCGGCTCGCCGTCGACGGCGGTGTGCACGGTCGTGCGCGAGGTCGAGAAGCCAAGCGCACCGGCCTGAATCGCGGCGCGGACGACCTCGGCCATGGCGGCGATGTCCTCGGGCGTGGCGGGCTCGTTACGCGCTCCCCGCTCGCCCATGACGTACGCGCGGACGGCACTGTGCGGCACCTGCGTAGCGACGTCCAGCGAGCGCGGCATCTTCTCGATCGCGTCGAGGTAATCGGGGAAGGTCTCCCAACCCCACTTGATGCCCTCCGACAGCGCGCTGCCGGGGATGTCCTCGACGCCCTCCATCAGCTGGATGAGCCAGTCCTCGCGGCCCGGGCGCACCGGCGCGAAACCGACGCCGCAATTGCCCATGACGACCGTCGTCACGCCATGCCAGGACGATGGGGTGACCAGCGGGTCCCAGCTGACCTGGCCGTCGTAGTGGGTGTGGATGTCGACGAATCCGGGGGTCACCAGCAGGCCGTCGGCGTCGATGGTGCGACGGGCGGCGACGCCCGAAAGGTCGCCGACCTCGGTGATCACGCCGTCGTCGACCGCCACATCAGCGGTGCGCTGCGGGTCGCCGGTGCCGTCCACGAGCGTGCCGCCACGGACGATCAGGTCGTGCATGAGTCCTCCCAGACCGCCCTGAAGTGTGAGCGGGTTCTTGGCAGACTCTGACACGTCGTCAGGTCGGATGCCACCTTCTCGCCGGAACTCTCACCGGCTCCCCATCTCCCTCGAGCACCTGGCAATGGTGGCTCCATGCCTCGCACAGCCGCCATTTACTCAGTGCTCGGGCCTGCCTGGGGGTGGCTGGGGGGCGGGCTACAGCGGTACGGCGAACGGCTTGAAGTTCGGGCCGCGGCGCAGGCTGTGACCGCCGTCGACCTCGATGACCTGGCCGGTGATCCAGGTCGACTCGGGTCCGATGAGGAAACGCGCGAGCTCCGCAACGTCCTCCGGCTCGCCCAGGCGCGGCAGTGGCGTGTTCTCCACGTAGCTGTTGTAGATCGGGCCATCGCGGTCGATGCCCTCCATGATCTCGGTCGCGATGAAGCCCGGACGGATGGCGTTGACCCGCACGTTCAGGTGGCCGTACTCGTCGGCCGCGACCCGGCACAGCTGCTCGAGAGCCGCCTTGCCGGCCCCGTAGCCACCGAAGTAGGGATGCACGAGCTTGCCGGCGATCGAGGACATCCCGACGAACGAGCCGTGTCCGGACTCGACGAGCTTGGGCAGCGTGTGCTTCAGGCACAGGAACGTGCCGAGCGCGTTCAGCTCCAGCACGCGGGTGAACTCGGTGGTGTCCTGCTTGCTGGTCGGGGCGAGGCCGCCGCCGCCGCCGGCATTCGCGACGCAGCCCGACAGCCCGCCGGTCGGCTCGGATGCGAACGCGATCGCCTGCTCGACCGAGTCCTCCTGGGTGATGTCGGCGACGATGTAGCGCACGTTCTTGCCGCCGATGCGGTCGACCGCGTCCTTGAGCTTGTCCTCGGTGCGACCGCAGATGGTGACGTGTGCACCGTCCGCCGCCAGCCGCGCGGCACAGGCGCGCCCGATGCCGGTGCCGCCACCGGTGACAAGAACCGCGTGATCTGAAAGGTCTGCTGCCATTCGGCGAGGCTAGCGTGACCGTCGTGACTGACGATCTCGACCCCTTGGACCGGCTCGAATCCGCCGAGCAGATCAGGCAGCTGGTGGCCCGGTTTGCGATGTCCTACGACGCGCGCGACCTCGACACGATCGCCCGCCTGTACGCCCCCGACGTCCGTGACGGGCTGATGGCGACGCTGCTCGAACGCATGCCGAGGGGCCGCACCTTTCATCTGACGGCGTCCCCGTACGTGACGTTCGAGACCGCCGACATCGCCTACGGAGACGTCGTCGGCCGGTCCGAGGCCGAGGTCGGCGACCAGTGGATGGTCATGGGCGTGCGCTACCGCGACAGGTACGTGCGCATCGAAGGCACCTGGTTCCTGCACTCGCGCGAGCTTGAGCGGCTGTACTCCTGCGACGTGCTGGCCCGCCCATGAGCGGGACCCGCGAGGAGCGCCTCGAGCGGCTCGATGCCTATGCCCAGATCCGCGACCTCGCCGTGCGTTACGCGGCGGCGATGGCGACCAAGGACCGCGAGACTCTCGGGCTGCTGTATGTCGATGACGTACGCGTCGGCGGCGGCTTGACCGGTCGCGATGCCTTGCGGGAGGCGTACTTCGGCGACACCCTCGACCGTCTCGAGATCAGCGTCCTGCATGCGGGGACACACGTGATCGACCTCGATGCGCAGCGTCCCGACCGGGCCCGCGGGAGCGTCTTCACCATCGCTCAGATTCAGGACGGCGAGCGCTGGATCCGCCAGGCCATCTGCTACTTCGACCGCTACGCCAAGCGCGATGGCACGTGGCTTTTCCTCTCGCGCGACCATCAGCTGTTCTACGGGGCCGACTACGAGCAGCGGCCGAACGACCTGCCGCCGGCGAACTGGCCCGCGTCCGATACCGGTACCGGCACGCTGCCCTTCGGGTGGCCGACCTGGGCCGCTCACGCCTCTGCGAGCTAGCTCGACGGCTGCCCGAGCAGGCGGCGCAGGAACTCATCGAGGGCACCTTCGGCAGCGGCGATCGCGGCCGCCTGGTCCTCAGCGCGGGGAATCAGCAGGGCCAGCTCGTTCACGGCCGCCAGCAGGATGTGCGCGAAGGCATCGGCATGCTCGGGGTCGAGAACGCCCTCGGCCGCCGCCGCCTGCATGGCCATCTTGATGTTGCCGAGCACGTGCTCCTCGTCGAACTCCCGCCAGCGCTGCCACCCGAGCACGGCGGGGGCGTCGATCAGCACGATGCGCTGGATGACCGGATCGCCGGCCAGCCGGATCCAACCCAGGGCACCGGCTCGGAGCAGCCCGACGGCGTCGGTCACGTCCTCAGTGGTGCTCAGGAGTTCGGCGCCGATCCTGTCCTGCAGGCGCTCCATCACCGCCCAGAAGAGCGCGTCCTTGCTGGGGAAGTGGTGATACAGCGAGCCGCGGCTGACGCCGGCCTCACGAAGCACCGCCTCGATCGAGGTCTCCTCGTAGCCGTTGGAGGAGAAGAGCGCCGTGGCGACGTCGACGAGCTGCTCCCGTGTCGCCCGTCCGCGCTCGGCGTTCCGGTTCATCGATCCTCCGAGGGGTCCTAATTACCTTGACAGACCGACTGTCGGTCTAGTTGTCTCCTGATCGTAGACCGACAGTCGGTCTTGTTCTGAGTCCATTGTGGCCAGTTGAAGGAGGGACGAGCATGTCCGACTCGCGCGAGAGCAACCACGGGGTGAGCGAGCGTCAGATCCAGACGGCATCCGGGACGGTCGGCTACCTCGATTCCGGCGGCGATCTGCCCGTCGCGCTGTTCGTGCACGGGGTCGCGACCAGAAGCACGCTGTGGCGAAACGCGATTGCCTTGCTGGGCGATCAGCGGCGATGCATCGCTGTCGATCTGCCGCTGCACGGGCGTACACCGGGCGCACCGGATCAGGAGTTCACCCTCACCGCGATGGCCGAATTCCTCGCCGATTTCTGCGACGCGCTCGGGCTGACCGAGCTCGACCTCATCGGCAACGACACCGGCGGCGCGATCTGCCAGGTCTTTGCTGTACGCGAGGCCAAGCGGCTGCGCACCTTCACGCTGACGAACTGCGATACGCAAGGCAACCTGCCACCCAAGGCCTTCCTGCCGACCGTGTGGCTGGCCAAGCTGCACCTGCTGGCGCCCCTTGGCCGGATGATGCTGAAGAAGGTGGGGCTCGCCCGCAAGCGCATGTTCGCGACCACGTATGAGGACGTCCGGCATGTCCCCGAGGACGTCGTGCGTGGCTGGCTGGAGCCGGTCTTCGGGCAGCAGGCGACGGCCCGGCGTTTCCAGCGCTGGATCGCCGGCATGAACGATCGCGAGCTGGTCGCGATCGAGCCGGACCTGCGTCGCCTCGAGGTGGCGACCCTGCTGGTCTGGGGGACCGGAGATCCGTTCTTCAAGGTCAGTCATGCCCAGCGGCTGCGCGACACGATCCCGGGCGCCGGCGAGATCGTCGAGATCCCGGGCGGCAAGCTCTTCTTCGCCGATGAGCGCGCCGCGGAGTTCGCGCCTCCGGTGCGCCGGCACTGGATGGCGCACGCGCCGCTCGCGCCGGCCTCCTGAGCCGCGGGTCAGGTCGGCGTGACGACGGCGCGGCCGCGAAGCTGCCCGGTGTTGAGGGCCTCGTAGGCCTCGGCGACCTGCTCGATTGGGAAGACGTCGACGTCGCTACGGATGAGGCCTTCCTCGGCGAGCGTCATCACGGCCTGGGCGTCGGAGATGCACGAGCCCTGGAACGTGACAATGTCTGCATCTTTGGGCAGGCCGCCCATCCAGGGGCTCTTGAACGTCCCGCCGGACGCACCGACCAAAGCGAAGGCTCCGCCGGAGCGCACCGATGCCAGGCCCGCCGCGATGCTCGCGTCGATGCCGACGAAGTCGAGGACGAGTTCGGCACCCTCCCCTGACGTGAGCTCGCGGATCCGTCCGGAGGTCTCGCGGTCGACGCCGGTGAATGTCTCGGCGGCACCGAGCTCGCGGGCGTAGTCCAGCCGGGCCTGGTGCTGATCGACGGCGACGACCTTGGCAGGCGAGAGCGCGCGCAGGAACTGAATCGCGAACGATCCCAGGCCACCGGCACCGAGCACGACCGCCGTAGAACCGGGTTCTAGCAAATGCAGAGCCCGCTTCACCGCGTGGTAGGAGGTGGATCCGGCATCCGTCAGCGGCGCGGCAGCAATGGGATCCAGCGAAGAAAGTGGCAATACCGAGCGGGCCGCATCGGCGACGACGTAAGGCGCCAGCCCGCCGTCACGGCCGTACCCGCGCCCAGCCAGCCCATTGGGGCACGCGCTGTCGAGGCCGCTGCGGCAGAAGCGGCACTGCCCGCAGGACGAAGGCGACACCAGCGCGACGGCGGCGCCGACGGCGATCGGGTGGCCGTACGTATCGACCGCTCCCTCGCCGACTTCCTCGACATAGCCGCCGATTTCATGGCCCAGGGTGAAGGGCATCGACCAGCCGACGAGCTCGCCGACCGACGCCGGCATCAGCGCCATTCCGATGTCGGAGTGGCACAGGCCATTGCCCGCCACCCGCAGCAGCACCTGTCCCGGACCTGGACTGGGCACCTGCACGCTCGCCATCTGGGGCTGGTGCTCCCATTCGAGCAAGCGGTATGCCGACATCTGCGGTTTCATGCTCGCGTTATATCCCGCGCCGTGATTGCCATCTCCACAAGGGATCCGGGGATGTGTTCTTTCATCATGAGGGATAGCCTGTGCTCCAGACCTGACGGGGCGTCAGGTACAGCGGTGTGCAGCAATGTGACGGATAGGGAGGGCTCGCGCCATGGCGGTCCTGAACGAGGAACCGGTCCGGGAGGGCACTCACTCTTTCGGTGAGCTTCCACTGATCATCAGCGTCGATGACCACGTGGTCGAGCCGCCGCACGTGTGGAGCAAGTGGTTGCCGGAGAAGTTCCGCGACCGCGGCCCGAAGATCGAGCGCCGGGGCATCGGCGAGATGGAGCACATCGGCGGCGGCGCCTACCGGCAGTCGTTCGACGAGAGCGGCCCGAAGGCTGACTGCTGGGTCTATGAAGACCTCGTCTACATCCACAAGCGTCACGTCGCTGCGGTGGGCTTTGCCCGCGAAGACATGACCATGTCGCCCATCACGTATGACGAGATGCGCCCCGGGTGCTATGACCCGAAGGCCCGCATCGAGGACAACGAGATGAACCACGTGAGTCACTCGCTGTCGTTCCCGAGCTTCCCGCGCTTTTGCGGCCAGACCTTCACCGAGGCGAAGGACAAGGAGCTCGCCGAGGCCTGCGTGTACGCCTACAACGACTGGATGGTCGAGGAGTGGTGCGGCGATTCCGGCGGCGCGCTGATCCCGCTCATCATCATCCCGCTGTGGGATGTGCAGCTCGCTGCCGCCGAGGTCCGGCGTAACGCTGCTCGCGGCTGCCACGCGGTCTGCTTCTCCGAGATCCCGCCGCACCTGGGCCTGCCGAGCATCCACTCCGGCTACTGGGATCCGCTGTTCGAGGCGTGCGAGGAGACGGCCACCACGGTGTGCATGCACATCGGCTCGTCCTCGCGGATGCCGGCGACATCCGGTGACGCGCCGGTCGCCGTCGCGGCCACGCTTTCGTTCAACAACGCGATGGCCTCGCTCGCCGACTGGCTGTTCTCGGGCAAGCTCGTGAAGTTCCCCAAGCTGAAGATCGCCTACTCCGAGGGTCAGATCGGCTGGCTGCCGTACGCCCTCGAGCGCGCCAATGACGTGTGGCTCGAACACCGTGCCTGGGCCGGCGTGCAGGACATCGTTCCCGAGGCGCCTTCCACGTACTTCAGGCGCCAGGTCTACGGCTGCTTCTTCCGCGACAAGCACGGGCTCGATTCGCTCGACGCCATCGGCATCGACAACGTGACGTTCGAGACCGACTACCCCCACACCGACTCGACGTGGCCGCACACCAAGAAGGTCGCCGAGGAAATGATGGAGGGGCTGTCGGCCGAGCAGGTCTACAAGATCGTGCGCGGTAACGCCATCAAGATGCTCAGCCTCGACGTCACCTGATCGTCAGCTCCGCCGGAAGCCGGGCGTTCGCACAACGGGGCGACCGGCTTTTTCGTGCCGCGCAACGCTTCAGGCGGCTGATTCAGCGAGCGCCGCGTCGAGCGCGGTGAGCGCTTGCGGGCGATCCGGGCCGACGAGGATCCCGGTCATGCCGAGCGACTCCGCTGCCCGGATGTTGCCGGGGTGATCGTCGACGAAGGCGGCCTCGTGTCCCGCGACGCCGAGCGCGTCGAGCGCGAGCTGGAAGATGCGCGGGTCGGGCTTGCGTATGCCCACGGCGGAGGAGTCGATGATGACCTCGAAGAGCTCGTCGACCGGCACCATCTTGCGCCAGCCGTCACCGAATTCCCTGACGTTGTTCGTGACGAGCGCCGTGCGCAACCCGCGCCGGCGGATCTGGCGGGCCCCCTCGACCATCGCCGGCCGGTCGGGGTCCTCGTGTCCCATCCGGCCGAAGAGCGCGAGGAAGTCGACCTCGATCTCCTGCTCGCGGGCAAGAGCTGCGAGCTCGCCGCGCGCCTGCTCGAGTGAGATCTCGCCGCGCTCCAGGCGATGCCAGGGATGGTCACCGTCCACGTCGTAGACGCCGAAGCACATCTCGAGGGCTGCCTGCGGCGTCATCCCGAACTCGGGAGCCGCGTCAGCGATGACGGGGAACGGTGAGAGGGTGAAGACCCCTCCGAAGTCGAAGAGCACGGCGCGCAGCACCGGCCCAGTCTGCCGCACCCCCTTATGGGCGTAGCCGGCCGGTGTCGCGTACAAATTCGTGAGACGAACAGGCATCCGAGGCAAGCAAGGTGGAGATCACGTGACGAGTCCTGCAGCGCCCGAGTCCGGCAACCCCGGCATGGGCGGAGGCGTTAACCAGCGCAACAAGATCAAGATGTCGCAGGAAGAGATCGACGCCTTCCTGAACGAGCGCAACAGCATGTCGATGGCGACCATCGACGGCGACGGACGCATCCACATGGTCGCGATGTGGTACGGCTTCCTCGAGGGCGCGATTGCCATCGAGACCAAGGCCAAGTCGCAGAAGGTGGCTAACCTGCGCCGCGATCCGCGGATGACCGTCATGGTCGAGACCGGTGACGTCTACGACGAGCTCAAGGGCGTCGAGCTGGTCGGCACCGCCGAGATCGTCGAGGAACCCGACCGCATCTGGGAGCTCGGCGTCAGCGTCTTCTCCCGCTACAACGCCCCGTACACCGAGGAAATGAAGCCGTTCGTGGAGATCATGCTGCGCAAGCGGGTGGTCGTGAAGCTGCACGTCGAGAAGACCGTCTCCTGGGACCACCGCAAGCTCAAGAGCTGAGCTTCAGCCCTCGCCGCGGTCGACCCTGTCAGCGCCCTCGAGGACGTCCGCGGCGCGCAGCGTCCAGTTCGGGTCGCGACGCTCGAGCCACGCCCGCGGACCCTCGGCGGCGTCAGGCGTTCCCATCAGCAGCAGGTGGTATCCGCTCTCGCGGCGGATGACCTCGTCGAGCCCGAGGTCCTCCCACAGCAGCCGTTTGGACAGGGCGAGCGAGGCGGGGTTGGCCGCCCGCGCCATGTCCGACGCGATCTCCAGCGCGGCGGGCAGCACCTCGCCGGCGGGCAGCGCGCGCGACGCCAGACCGAGCGTCACGGCTTCGCTCCCGCGGAAGGTGCGTCCGGTCAGCAGCAGGTCGGCCGCGGCCGCCTGGCCGGCGAAACGGCGCACGGTCCAGTGCGAGCCGGCGTCGCCGATCATGCCGCGCCGCGCCTGGGGGATCGCCAGCTTCGCGTCCTCGGCGACGATCCGGATGTCGGCCTGCAACGCGATCGTGAAGCCGATGCCGATCGCATGGCCCTGGATGGCGGCGATCACCGGGATGTTCAGCGACCACGCCGGAGCAGCGAGCGGCTGGGAGGAGAAGCCGGCCCCGGGCGTACCGAATGACGCGCTTTCCGGAGCCATGTCGGCGCCGGCGCAGAACGCCCGGCCGCGGCCGGTCAGGACGATCACGCGGATCTCCGGGTCGGCGTCGCACTCGGAATAGGCCGCCGACAGATCGGCGCCCATGCCTGCGGAGAAGACGTTCAGCTTGTCCGGACGGTCAAGGACGACGGTGGCGACGCCGGGGACTTCCCGCTCGATGGTGACCGAGGATTCGCTCATATCCCGAGGGCGTCGCGGGTGCGGTCGAGCTCGGTCACGTCGGTCGTGGTGGGAACGAGGAACATCTCGTCGCACCCGGCGGCTTCGGCGGCGGCCATGTTTTCACGCAGCGCTTGCGGCGTCGATGCGGTGCACGCACCGGCCATGTAGTCGGCGATCTCGGGCCCCATCAGCTTCATGTAGGTGTAGGCGTATTCGTGCAGCCGCCCCGCGGCGCCGTCGCCCAGCGCGTACCAGAGGCTGGCCGAGATATGCGGCGGCTCATCGCGTCCGGCGTCCTTCCAGGCCGCGCGGATCCGCTCGACGTTGGCAGCGAACGACTCCTGGTTGACCGCTGTGACGGTGCCACCGTCGTCGACACCCGAGGCCCAGCGCGCGGCCCGGGCGAGCGCCTTCGGGCCCATGACTCCGGCGACGATCGGCGGGCCACCGGGCTGTACCGGCGGCGGGCCGACCGGGTCGGCGCCCCCGAACGGCGGCTCACCGGCCCAGATACGTCGCATCTGCGCGACCCCGTCGTCCATCCGCTGCCAGCGCCGGTCGAAGGACGCGTCGATGGCTCGGTAGTCGTGCTCCCGGCCGCCGACCCCGACCCCGACCGTCAGGCGGCCGGCCGCGATCTGGTCGACGCTGGCCATGTCCTTGGCGACCTGAACCGGAGCGTGCGCCGGCAGGATCACGATCGTGGTCCAGAGCCGCACCCGTTCGGTCAGCGCGGCGGCGGCGGCGAGTTGCGGCACCAGCGCATGGCTTGTGTACGTGACGCGCTCGGGGACGGCGAGGCTCGTCCACGGCCCATCGTCCACGGCAGCGCACCAGGCGAGCAACTCGGAGCGACCCTGCGGGAGCATGGTCGGGAGGGTCATCGAGACGTGCATGGGTGTGCGGCTCCGGTTCTTGTCAGATCTTGAGGGTGACCGGTACGCCGAAGCCGGGGTGATCGCCGTGTTCGAGTTCGGCGCCCAGCGTGACGGCCAATTCGTCCGGGGTCCAGGTGATGCCGCCGGAAGCGAAGGTCGCCTCGACCGACGGGGCGGAAATGATGGCGACCTTGCCGCCGTAGGTCAGCAGCACCTGGCCGGTGACGTGCGCGGCGGCGGGGGAGGCGAGCCACGCCACGACCGGGGCGATGTGGTCGACGCTGATCGGGTCCATGCCGCCTTCGGGATCGGTGGGCGCGGGACCGAAGATCGGCTCGGTCATGGCGGTACGGGCGCGGGGTGCGAGCGCGTTGGCACGCACCCCGTACTTCGCGCAACTCTGGGCGATCGACAGCGTGATGGCGACGATGCCGGCCTTCGCCGCCGAGTAGTTCGGCTGGCCGGGTGCGCCGAAGAGGAACGATTCCGATGCGGTGTTGATGATGCTCGCCCAGACCGGGCCGCCCGCCGCCTTGGACGCTTCCCGCCAGTGCGCGGTCGCCGCCCGGCAGGTGCCCATGTGGCCTTTCAGGTGCACCCGGACGACGTCGTCGAACGCGTCCTCGGTCATCGAGAAGATCATCTTGTCGCGGGTGAAGCCGGCGTTGTTGACCAGGATCGACAGCGACCCGTAGGTCTTCACCGCCGTGTCGATCAGCGAACCCGTGAAGTTCCAGTCGCCCACGTCGCCGCGGCAGACCGTCGCCTCGCCGCCGGCCGCGCGGATCTCGTCGGCCACGTCCTCGACCTTGTCGCTCATGTCATTGAGGACGACCTTCGCGCCGCCGGCCGCAAGTGCCAGCGCCTCGACGCGACCCAACCCCTGACCCGCACCGGTGACGATCGCGACCCCGCCCTCGAGGCTGGTGGTCGGCTGCTCGGGAGTTCCCATCCACTCGCTCCTTGGTCAGCGTTGGACCGCGTTGTCCAGCATCGGCGCGCGCTGCAAACCTAGCCGACGCGCTGTCCACAGCTACCTGCCCGTCGAAAAGGCCACAACGTTCGAGGTGGCGGCGTCCGAAGGCGGCGAGTCGTGGCGACACGCCGTCGTCCGAGGAAAAGTTGTGTGCTTTTCGACGGGGGCCTCCGCCGGCTCAGAAACTTGCATGACGTATGGAAGTAACTCTAGGGTCGGGCGGGTGACGATCCAGACCGGCAGTGCGCGCCGGCAGGGTCGGCCCCGCCGCCGCCGGCCTCCGGCATCGGGCGACCTGGAACGCATCGAGCAGGGGCTGTCCGATCTGGTGCGTCTGACGTCATCGGCTCGCGTGCATGACGCCCGGGTACGCGGGAGCGGCGTCGCGATCTCACGGACGAACCTGCGCTTCCTGGACGCCGTGGAAGAGCTGGGGCCGGTCTCGGTGTCGAAGCTCGCGTCGCGCATGGACCTCTCGCAGCCGACCGCCAGCCGCGCGCTGCAGCAGCTGGAATCCGACGGTTACGTGCAGCGCACCAGTGATCCCGCGGACGGGCGCGTGGCGTTCTACAGCGTGACCGCCGGCGGGCTCGAGGCCCATCAGCGGATGCGCACGTTCATGGCCACCCAGCTCGCCGATGCGCTACGCGATCTGCAAGCCCCACGCCGCAGCGAGATCGCCGACGCGATCACCGAACTCGTCGCCCGGCTTTCCGTTCAACCTGACCAACCACCCACCCGCAACGATGAGGGGAACGCGTGACTACCGCACCTTCTGAAGCCCCACCGGATACAGCGTTTCTCGCCCAGGCGCGCTCGCGTATCGGCACCGCCGGCCAGCCGCAGGTCGCCCGCCATCCCGTGAACGCGCCGGCCATTGCCGACTGGTGCGACGCGATGGGCGATGACAACCCGGTCTACAACGACGCCGCCGCGGCCGCCGCGTCGATCCACGGGGGCATCGTCGCGCCGCCCGTGACGCTCGACATCTGGGACCGGGGCGGGCTGAAGCAGACCCGCTCCACCGACGACCCGCAGGCGCAGACCATCAAGACCCTCGAGTCACGCGGCTTCACCTCCGTGGTCGCCGTCAACTCCGAGCTCGAGGTGAAGCGTTACCTGCGCCCCGGTGACATGTTGCAGAAGGTGCTGAGCCTGGAAGACGTCTCGGATGAGAAGGCGACCGGGCTGGGCGTCGGCCACTTCGTCACCACCCGCCAGCGCTACACCACGACCGAGGGCGAGCACGTCGGCGATGTGCTCTTCCGGATCCTGAAGTTCAAGCCCGGCACCGGCCGGAGCGCGCCGGCGCGAGCGGCCAACGCGGTCGACCCGTCGCCGCAACTACGCCCGCGGCCCGCCATCAACCGCGACAACGAGTTCTTCTGGGAGGGCGCCCGCAAGCATGAGTTACGCATGCAGCGCGACCCGGCGACCGGTGAGCTCTTCCATCCTCCGGGCCCCAAGCGCAACCCGGCGACCGGGAAGTGGGACCTGGAGTACGAGGTCTGCTCAGGACGCGGTCGGCTGTACTCCTTCGCGCTGCCGCACTACCCGCAGGCGCCGGGCTTCACATATCCCGTGATCGTCGGGCTTGTGGAGCTCGAAGAGGGCCCGCGGCTGGTGTCCAACATCGTCGGCGTCGAGCGCGATCAGCTCGAGATCGGGATGCCGCTCGAAGTGACCTGGCTCGACTCGCACCCGGCGCTCGTCGAAGGCGCGACCGATTCGCGCGGCTCGATCACCATCCCGCAGTTCCGCCCGGCCGCCCCGAAGCGCCGCGACTCGACGCGCACCGCCGACAGCGTCAGCGTGGGGGAGAAGCTGCCGACCTGGATCAAGGACATCCCGCCGACCCAGGTGGTCAGCGGCGCGCTCGCCACCCGAGCCTTCCAGGACGTGCACCACGACCGCGACCTCGCCCACGCGCGCGGCTCGGCGGACATCTTCCTGAACATCAACACCTCGGTCGGCCTGATGGCCCGCTACGTCGGCGACTGGGCCGGTCCGGAGCAGATTGTCACGGCCACCCGGGTCAGGCTCGGTGCCCCCGCGTATCCGTATGACCCGCTGACCTTTACCGGCGAGGTGATCGAAGCCGACGCCGGCACGGGCCGGGTGGTCGTCAAGGTGCGGGCGCGCAACAGCATGGGCGACCACGTCGCAGGCACGGTCGAGCTGCTGCTGCCCGGCGGCAGCGAGTACGCCACGTTCGTCAACACCAGCGCAAAGAAGGCTGCCCAGTGACCCGCCACAAGTACGCCGGCAACACCGCAATCGTCGGGATCGGCGCCACCGAATTCTCCAAGAACTCCGGGCGCAGCGAGCTGCAGCTGGCGATCGAGGCCTGCACCGCCGCGTGCGAGGACGCGGGCCTGCCGACGAACAAGGTCGACGGTCTCGTCACGTACACGATGGAGACCAACCCCGAGAACGAGGTCATGCGCGGCCTCGGCATCGAGGAGCTGCGCCACTTCAGCCGCGTGCACTTCGGCGGCGGCGCGCCGTGCGGCACGGTCGAGCTCGCGGCCATGGCCGTGAACGAGGGCGTCGCCGATTACGTGCTCTGCTACCGGGCGTTCAACGAGCGCTCGGGCCGCCGCTTCGGCTCGGGGGTGGGGGACCGTCCGGCCGGCCTCACCGCCGAGGAGGCCCAGTTCGCCTGGACCTCGCCCTACGGGCTGCTCACACCCGCGTCGTGGGTGGCGATGTTCGCGACCCGGATCATGCACGAGTACGGGGTGACGAGCGAGGACTTCGGCCGCGTCTCGGTGGCCGACCGCAAGCACGCCGCGACCAACCCCGCCGCGCACTTCTACGGCCAGCCGATCACCCTGGCCGACCACCAGGCGAGCCGCTGGATCGTCGAGCCGCTGCACCTGCTCGACTGCTGCCAGGAAACCGACGGCGGGCAGGCGTTGCTCGTCACGACGCTCGAGCGGGCCCGTGACCTTCCAGGCAAGGCGGCCGTCATCACCGGAGCCGCGCAGGCCATCGCGGGCGAACAGCAGATGATGCGCTCGTACGGCCGGGAGAGCATGACGGGGCTGCCGGAAATGGGCATCTGCGCCCGGCAGGTCTGGGAGAGCTCGGGCCTCGGCCCGGACGACATCCAGACCGCGGTCATCTATGACCACTTCACCCCGTTCGTGCTGCCACAGCTGGAGGAATTCGGCTTCTGCAAGCGCGGTGAGGCGAAGGACTTCATCGCGAACGGTGCCATCGAGCTCGGCGGCCGGCTGCCCATCAACACTCACGGCGGCCAGCTCGGCGAGGCCTACCTGCACGGGATGAACGGCATTGCCGAAGGCGTCCGCCAGATCCGCGGGACGTCGGTGAACCAGGTCGACAACGTGAGCAACGTGCTCGTCACAGGTGGAACGGGAGTGCCGACCAGTGCGCTCCTTCTTGGTCAGGAGGGCTAACGGGATGAGGCAGCTGGACGGTCGCGTAGCGATGATCACGGGCGGCGGTGAGGGCATCGGACGCGGCATCGCCGCGGCCTACCTGAAGGCCGGCGCCAAGGTCGTCATCGCCGAATTCAACGAGCCGCTGGGCAAGAAGACCGCCGCCGACCTGTCGGCGGAAACGGGCGGCGAGGCCACCTTCGTGCTGTGCGATGTGGGGGTCAAGGAACAGGTCGAGGCAGCGGTCAAGCACACCGTCGAGCAGTTCGGGACGATCGACATCCTGGTCAACAACGCCTGGAGCGGCGGCGAACTGAGCCGTATCGAGAACAAGTCCGACGAGCTCCTGCAATACGGGTTCAAGATCGGCTACTGGGGTCCGTGGTGGGCGATGAAGACCGCCTTCCCGGTGATGAAGGCCCAGGGCTACGGCCGGATCATCAACCTGTGCTCGCTCAACGGCGTCAATGCGCACATCGGCTCGACCGAGTACAACTCCGCGAAGGAGGCGCTGCGGGCGCTGTCGCGGACGGCCGCTCGCGAGTGGGCGCCGACCGGCATCTGCATCAACATGATCTGCCCGGCAGCCAAGAGCGCGGCGTACATACGCGTCGTCGCCGAGCACCCGGAGATCGAGGCCTCAGGCGACGCGGCCAACCCGATGGGACGCCTCGGTGATCCCGAGAACGACATCGCGCCGGTGGCGGTTTTCCTGGGCAGTGAGGGCGCGCGTTACCTGACCGGCAACACCCTGTTCGTCGATGGTGGCTCGCATATCAACGGTTCGAGTTGGGCGCCGGTGCTGCCCGAGTGAGCACCGGCTCCAACGGCGCGGGACTCGTTGCAGGCGCGCGTCCGACGGCGATGGTGACCGGCGCGAGCCGGGGGATCGGGCGGGCCTGCGCGCTGGCGCTCGCGGGCGCCGGATACGACGTGGCGGTGACGGCGCGCACGGTCACCGAAGGCACCTCGGATGAGGGGCTGCCGGGGAGCCTGGCGACGACCACAGCCGAGATCGAGGCGCTCGGTGCGCGCGCGCTGGCGGTCCCGCTCGACCTGCTCGAGCGCGATTCGCTGGTTCCTGCGGTCGAGACCGTGCTCACCGAATTCGGCCATCTCGACGTGCTCGTGAACAACGCGATCTACGTCGGGTCCGGCAACGACGAGCGGTTCCTCGACGTCTCGATCAGCGATCTCGAGAAGCGCATCACCGCGAACATCACCGCTCAGCTCGTGCTGACCCAACGGGCGCTGCAGGCGATGGTCTCGCGCGGAGGCGGGACGATCGTCAACGTCACGTCGATGGCCGGCATGGTCGCACCGCCCGGACCCCTGGGTGACGGCGGCTGGGCGCTCGGCTACGCCGTCAGCAAGGGCGGCTTTCACCGGGCAGCAGGCGTCATCGCCGCAGAACTCGGTGAGGCCGGCATCCGCGCGTACAACCTGCAGCCCGGATTCATCGCGACGGAGCGTGTGACGTCGCAGCCGCATCTCGCGTGGATCGCGCAACAGGGCAACCCGCCGGAGCTGGTCGGGCAGGTGTTGCTCTGGCTGCTGTCCGACGAGGGCAGCCGCCTACGCAATGGAAAGACGATCCACGTCGCAGATGCCGGACGTGAGCTGGGACTGCTGCCAGCCGAAGCCTGAACCGGTTAGATGGACTGGCGGTCTACGGCGACCGCTGAAGGGCAATCGGTGAGGTGAGGTGAGCCCATGCAGCGATTGAGCGCGGTCGACGCCCTGTTCGTCGACATGGAGACCAAGCGCATGCACAACAGCGTGGTCGCCGTGCTGGTGGTCGATCCCGCCGGCGTGCCGGGCGGCTACAGCTACGCCAAGATCCGCCAGCACTTCGCCGATCGCCTCGATGAGATTCCCGCCTACCGGCGGCGGCTGGTTCATGTGCCTTTCGGGCTGGCGCTGCCGCTGTGGGTCGACGATCCCGACTTCGATCTCGACGCTCACATCCACCGCGCGGGCCTGCCCAAGCCTGGCGGTCGCGACGAGCTTGCCGAGTTCGTCGCCGACGTGGCCGGTCGCTCGCTCGATCGCGACCGCCCGCTCTGGGAGACGTGGGTCGTCGAGGGCCTGGAGAACGGTTACGTCGCCGTCGTCGCGAAGACCCACCACAGCCTGATGGACGGCGTCACCGGGGCTGACCTGATCTCCCGGCTGTTCGACGTCACCCCCGAAGGGCGCCCCTCCGAGCCGTCGGAAATCTGGGCGCCGCCGCTGCTGCCCTCGCCCGCCCGGCTGCTGGTCGAAGCCCTTCCGGGCGCGTTGCTGCGGCCCGCCACTCTCGTGCGGTCGGGTGTCGGGGCCGCCCGCGGCGCGTTCGGGCTGGCCCGCGGCGCGCTCTTTCGCCCGCAGAGCGGCCCGTCGCCGGCGCTGCCCTTCACCGCTCCCGACACCCCGTTCAACGGCGCCATCTGCGGTCAGCGAACGGTCGCGTACGGGCGTACCAAGCTCAGCGACCTCAAGGCCATCAAGAATGCTTACGGCTGCACGGTCAACGACGTGGTGCTGACGGCCTGCGGCCTGGCGTTACGCGATTGGCTCGGCGATCACGGCGGGGTGCCCGACCGCCCGCTGATCGCCACCCTCCCGGTCTCGGTGCAGGAGTCGGAGAAGGTCAGCGGCAACAAGGTGTCGGCGATGTTCGTCCGCCTGCCCACGACCGAGGTCGATCCGGTACTGGCGCTGCGCGGAGTGCAGGACGACACCCGCGAGGCCAAGGAACTGCACCAGGCGATGGGTGCCGAAACCATCATGGAGCTGGCCGAATTCGCGCCGCGGCGGCTGCTGAACCTCGCCGCCCGGCTTTACTCCAGCTGGAACCTCGCGGACATGCACCGGCCGGTCTACAACGTGATCGTCTCGAACGTCCCGGGGCCGCCGATGCCGCTGTACATGCTCGGCGCCGAACTCGTCGCGTTCTACCCGCACGGCCCGATCTTCGAAGGCAGCGGCCTGAACATCACCGTGATGAGTTACCAGGAGAGCGTCGACATCGGCGTCATCGCCTGCCGCGAATCGGTCCACGACGTCGGCCAGATCACCGAGAGTTTCGCCGCCGCCATCGCGCGCCTCGTGGCCGCCGCCGAGCAAGAGAACGCGGCCAAGGAGAATGGGCGCGAAAGCCGTCGCCGATCTCGCAGCACGCCGTCCGCCTGACCCGTCTGACCATCACCGCCTGACCATCGCACCGACTGACCGCTGGGAGCTTGTCTTGGCCACCGGGCCGAATCCATCGCCGCTCTATGACGTCTCGACCCTCTGGGAGCTGGTGCGCCGGCGCGCAGAGGCGACCCCTGACGCCCCGATGCTGTTCGACGAATCCGAGCGCACGCTGACCTTCGGCGAGTTCGCCGCCAAGGCCGAGCGCGTCGCCGCCGGGCTGATGGAGCTCGGGGTCGGCCCGGGCAGCTCCGTCACCTGGCAGCTGCCGACCCGCATCGAGACCGTCATCCTGTCGATGGCGCTCGCCCGGCTCGGCGCCGTGCAGAACCCGATCATCCACATCTACCGCGAGCGCGAGGTCGGCTTCGCGGTACGCCAGACCAGCGCCGAGCTCGTCGTGGTGCCCGGTACGTGGCGCGGCTTCGACTACCTGGCGATGGCCGAGCGCATCGCCGGGGCGCTGCCCAACAAGCCGCGAATCCTCGTCGCCTACGACGATCTGCCCGACGGCGACCCGGCGGGCTTGCCGCCCGCGCCGACCTCCGCCGATGACGTGCGCTGGATCTACTACACGTCCGGCACCACCAGCGATCCCAAGGGAGTTCGCCACAGCGACGGCACGCTGCTGGCCGGCGGGATCGGGCTCGCGGTGGCGATGGAGATGTCGCCGGCTGACGTGGGCTCGATCGCCTTCCCGTTCGCCCACATCGGTGGCCCGGACTATCTCGTCACGATGCTGACCCAGGGCTTCCCGGCGATCCTGATCGAGGCCTTCGACCCGGTCACCGTCGTCGACGTGCTCAACCGGGTCGGCGCCACGATGGCCGGCGGCAGCACCGCGTTCTACTCCACCTTCCTGTCGCTGCACCGGGCAAAGCTGGCCTCGGGCGACACCAGCCCGCTTGTGCCGACGCTGCGGGTGCTGAGCGGTGGAGGGGCGCCCAAGCCTCCGGAGATCTTCTTCGAGGTCAAGCGGGAGATGGGCGTCGTCGTCGCGCACGGCTACGGCATGACCGAGGTGCCGATGATCACCCAGAACTCTCCCCATGACACCGACGATCAGCTGGCCTACAGCGAGGGCGCGCCGGTCCGGGGCACCAAGCTGCGCATCGTCGACGAAGCTGGAAACGACGCCAAGCCCGGCACCGAGGGCGAGGTGCGCCTGTCCGGGCCGATCGTCTTCCACGGCTACACCGACCCGGAGCTGAACGCCGCCGCCTTCGATGAGCAGGGCTACTTCCGCACCGGCGACCTCGGCGTCCAGCGCCAGGACGGGCACGTCACGCTCACCGGCCGGCTCAAGGACGTCATCATCCGCAAGGGCGAAAACATCTCGGCCAAGGAGATCGAAGACCTCCTGTACGAGCACCCGCTGGTGGCGAACGTCGCCGTGATCGGGCTGCCAGACTCCGAACGCGGCGAGCGCGTCTGCGCGGTGGTGGAGAGCGTGCCCGACGGCCCGTCGATCACCTTCCCGGAGATGTCGACATATCTGCGCGAGCACGGCCTGATGACGCAGAAGATTCCGGAGCAGCTCGAGATCATCGACGTGATGCCCCGCAACGCGACTCTCAAAATCCTCAAGCACGAGCTCCGCGCCCGCTACAAGTAACCAAGATCAACCCTGCCATGATCATGGTTTGAGCGGTTTGAGGGCTCTCAATCCATGATCATGGCAGCGTTCCCTCCTTCGTAACGCGCAGGCCATCCGGATCAGGCACCCTGGTGGCATGCGCGCGGGTGGGACGCCGGATGAGGAACTGGCCCCTGTCGACACGCTTCTTCTGCATGGCGACGCGGATCCGCGGCGGCGCTCGTCGCTGATCGGGTTGTGCATGCTCGAGCGCGCTCCGGAGTGGCCGAAGCTGATGGCGACGGTCGAGCGGGCGGCCCGGCGGGTGCCGAGATTACGTCAGCGCGTCGTCAGCCCGCTGCTGCCGATCAGCCGGCCGCACTGGGTCGATGATCCCGACTTCGAGCTGACGTATCACCTGCGGCACGTACGGATCCCGGATCCCGGCGGCTTCGCCGAGCTGATGAAGCTCACCGAGTTGGCCGCGATGGCGCCGCTGGATCCGGCGCGCCCGCTGTGGGAGCTGACGCTGGTCGAGGGCCTGCGCGATCCCGGCGCCGGCCCGTCAGCCGGTGGTGAACGTGCCGCGTTGCTCTGGAAGTTCTCGCACGCCCTCGGTGACGGGGTCGGCGTGCTCAAGATCGCGCTGGCGTTGCTCGACGTCGAGCCGGATCCGGCGGGTGAGCCGGCGGTGGAGCAGATCGCCGCGAGCCGGGCGCCGCGCAAGAGCCGTGCCGCGTTGCTCCGCGATCGGCTCGTCGAACTGCCTGCCGACCTCACCACCGATGCGTTGCGCGCCAGTGTGTGGGCGACGAACGCCAGCCTGCGGGTCGCGGTCGATCCGGGCCGGGCCGCCGGTCAGGTGGTCGGCTTCGCGCGTTCGCTCGGGCGGCTCGTCACCCCTCCCGCTGCCGCGCCTTCGGTCGCGCTACGCGGGCGCGGGACCAAGCGCCGGCTGCTGGTCCACGAGGTGCCGCTCGAGGGCCTGAAAGACGCCGGGCGCGCAGCCGGTGGCACGGTCAACGACGCCTACCTTGCCGGCGTGCTCGGCGCGATGCGCAGCTATCACGAGGCGCTCGGCGTCGCGGTGGACCGGCTGCCGATGGCCGTCCCGGTCTATGGCCGTCCCGGCGGTCCCACCGGGCTGGCCGCGGCGACCGACGACTCGGCCGGCGGCAACCACTTCAGTGCGGTGCGCTTCGCCGCTCGTGTGGGCGAACTCGATCCGGCAGAGCGCATCCGTGAGGTTCACGACCTCGTCACCGCCGGACGCGCGGAACCGGCCCACGGCGCAACGGACGTCCTCGCTCGCGTCTTCGCCCGCACCCCCTCGGTACTGCTCGCCGAGATCGCCCGCCAGCAGGGGCAGCTCGACCTGCAGGCCAGCAACGTCTCCGGGTTCCCGGGCCAGGTCTACCTGGCCGGCGCCCGCGTCGACGGGATGTTCTCCTTCGGCCCGGCTCCCGGCGTCGCCGTGATGTTCGTGCTGCTGTCCTACAACGGCATGTGCGGGATCGGAGTCACCGTCGACGAGGCCGCGATCCCCGATACGGCGCTCTTCCAGCGCTGCGTGGCCGCCGGTTTCGACGAGGTCCTGCGGCTCGGGGAGGTAGCCAAGACCGTCTATCCTGGCGGCAGGCGGCTGATCCGCTCGTAGGGTTGGCCGATGACGGACAGGGCGATCGACCCGCAGGCCGCTGAACAGCTCCGGCAGCGGGCGCTGCGGAGCGTCGAATCCGGTGACGTGCCGGCCTGCCAGATCGCCATCGCCTATCGGGGCGAGGTCGTCCTGCACGAGACCTATGGAGCGCCGGCCGGCAGCCGCTACATCATCTTTTCGGCGACGAAGCCGGTGGTGGCCTCGGTCGTCTGGATGCTGCTGACCGAAGGTGCTCTCGAGCTCGACCGCCCCGTTGCCCAGGACATTCCGGAGTTCGCGACCAACGGCAAGGACGTCGTGACGCTCGAGCACGTGCTCTTGCACACCGGCGGTTTCCCGAGCGCGCCGATGGCACCCACGCTCTGGAACGACCGCGAGGGACGCCTACGCCGCTTCTGCGACTGGCGGCTGACGTTTCCGGCGGGCACCGCCTTCGAGTACCACCCGGCGTCCGGTCACTGGGTGCTTGCCGAGCTCATCCAGCGCGCGACCGGGCGCGATTTCCGCGAGGTCATACGCGAACGCGTCCTCGCGCCGCTGGGCCTGAACGAGCTGGCGCTAGGGGTCGAACCGCAGGACGCCGGCGACGTGCAGGACGTCGTCGTCTCCGGGACCAAGCCCGATCCGGACGAGCTCGAGCGCACCCTCGGGATCCGCGAGCTGGCCTCCGCCAGTGACGACGCCACGCTGCTGGAGTTCAACACCGACGCCGGCCGGCGCGCCGGCGTGCCCGGTGGTGGCGGGGTCTCGAACGCCGCCGACATGACGCTCTTCTACCAAGCCCTCATGCACGATCCGGCGGGGCTATGGGATCCGGCGATGCTCGCCGACGTGACGACCGTCGCGCGTAACCGCTTCCTCGATCCGATGACGGGCGATCCGGCGAACCGCAGCCGCGGCCTCGTACTCAAGGGTGACGACGGCAAGGGCGAGCGCCGTCATGACTTCGGCCCCGCGACCTCACCGCGCACCTTCGGCCACTCGGGCGTCGGCGGTCAGATCGCCTGGGCCGACCCGCAGTCCGGGCTCAGCTTCTGCCATCTCACGAGCGGGCTGGATCGCGATCCCATCAATCAGGCGAAGCGTTCGTACGCGCTCAGCAAGCGGGCGGGTTCGCTGCGCGCCGGGAGCGCCTGATGCCCCGCCCGGGCGATTGGCTGCTGCGTGCCGGCGCCGTCGAAGCGTTCACTACGCTCGACGTCTACCGCCCGGTCTCGCGTCGTGGGCCGCTGTCCCCGCTGGTCTTCCTCAGCACCTGGCCGGTCTCGGAACTGCCGGTGCAGGCGGCGATGTTCCAGGTAGCGGCGGCGGCGGCGCTGGCTCGCCCCCGCGATGTCCGCAGCCGGCGGGGGATCGCCGGGCTCGCGCTGACGGCCGCCAGCGTCGCCGGACTCCTCGGTGTGCGCCGGGCTGCCGACAGGGTCGATGGCGAGCTGGAAATGGCGCTCGTCGACGCGCTCGGCCCGGGCTACCGGCACGACATACGCCGCCCGTCGTGGCCTGAGGAAGCGACACCCACCAAGGCGCCGGGTGCGGTGCGCTCGATGCTGATCCGCAAACGCTTCGCCCAGGACACCGACGTCGCCTACGGCCCCCATGGCCGCTACAACCTGCTCGACGTCTGGCGTCACCGCGACCTGCCCAAGGGTGCGAAAGCCCCTGTGCTGCTTCAGGTTCCGGGCGGCGCGTGGATCACCGGCAACAAGCAGGTGCAGGCGTATCCGCTGATGAGTCATCTCGCCGAACGTGGCTGGGTCTGCGTCGCGATGAGCTACCGGCTCGCGCCCAAGGCGACCTGGCCGGACTTCCTCATCGACGTCAAGAAGGCGATCGCCTGGATCCGGGCCAACATCGCCGGGCACGGCGGAGACCCGGATTTCCTTGCCATCACTGGGGGTTCGGCCGGCGGCCACCTCTCATCGCTGGCCGCGCTGACCCCGAACGACCCCGCCTACCAGCCTGGTTTCGAGGACGTCGACACGTCGGTGAAAGCGGCTGTCCCGCTCTACGGCGTCTACGACTGGGTCGATGAGACGGGCGTCGGTCACTCCGGGCTGCCGCGGATGCTCGAGCGCATGGTGGTCAAAGGGAAGTTGAAGGACAACCCGGCGCCCTACCATGCCGCGTCGCCGCTCTATCAGATCGGTCCTGACGCACCGCCGATGTTCGTGCTGCACGGCACGAACGACTCGCTGGTTCCTGTCGAGCAGGCGCGGCTGTTCGTCGAGCGCCTGCGCGAGGAGTCGAGGGAAACGGTCGCGTACGCCGAACTTCCCTTGGCACAACACGCTTTTGACCTCTTCGGGTCGGTGCGGGCCGCGGCGACGGCCGAGGCGATCGAGCGCTTCCTCGGGGTGATCTACGGACGCGAGAGAGCCTGAGCTAGCCGGCGATCTCGGCGGCGAGGGCGCGTACGCGCTCCCGTGACGCGCCTTCCGCCAGCACTCCCCGGTAGCGGCCGAGCAGTGCGGGTGCGCTGATGCCGGCCACGGCGACCAACTGGTCGCCGGCGAAGTAGCCGGCCAGCAGCTTGCGCGGGGCGGGCTCGTCGGGGTCTGCCGCTTCATCGCCGTGCAGCACCTCGACGGAATCGGCCAGCCCGGGGCGCCCGAGTAGCTGCACCTTGCGTCCGAACTGGTCGGACCAGAAATACGGCAGGAGCGGCTCGACCGGCTCGGCGGATTCGCCGGCGAGATCGCGGACCAGCGCGCGGGCAAGTACGGGCGCCTGGTCGACGGCGGTGGTCCAGTGTTCGAAGCGCAAGTGCCGATCGTGCGAGGCGTCGTGCCAGGCGGCGACGTCACCGAGCGCGTAGACCCGGCCGAAGGACGCATCCAGGCCCAGCGCGCGGCCGGCCCCGTCGCAGGTGACTCCCGCTTCCCAGCCGGTCGCGCCCTCGGTCGCCGGGTGCTGCAGCCACTCGACGTTGACCACGGTGCCCACGCCGACGACGGCGATGTCAGCCTCGATGCTGGTGCCGTCCGAGAGCCGGACATGCACGCTCTCGGTGCTGTCGATCAGTTCGTCGACCCCGGTGCCGGTGCGCAGCGCCACGCCGTAGCGCCGTGCCATCCGGCCGACGATCCCGCCGAGGTCCTCGCCGAGCGTGCGCTGGTAGGGAACATCGAGGGCTTCGATGACGGTCACCGCGATCCCGCGGTCATGCGCTGCCGTCGCGACCTCCGCACCGATGAAGCCGGCACCGACGACAAGGAGGCTTTGCGCGGTATCGAGCGAACGCCGCAGATCGAGCACGTCGTCGAAGGTCCGCAGCAGGTGCACGCGCGGATGGCCGGACAGCGCGGGCAACTCGCGGGCCCGGACGCCCGTCGCCACGACGAGTGCGTCGTAACTCACTTCGCCTTGAGCGCCGGCAGCGTCCGCGGTGAGCACGACGCCTGGCTTGAGGCCGGTCGCGCGGACCCCGCGGCGCAGATCGAGGTCGAGCGTCTGCTCATCGCTGCCTTCGCGCGCGAGATGGATCGGGCTGGCCTCGACATCGGCCTTGAGTAGCCGTTTTGACAGCGGGGGTCGGTCGTATGGGGGGTGCTGTTCGTCGGAAAGCAAGGTGAGACGCCCGTCGAATCCGGCAGCGCGAAGCTCCTCGGCGGCGCGCCAGCCCGCCAATCCTCCGCCGACGATCACGACGTGCTCTGTGGTGGCCATGGGCCCTGCCCTTTCGCATCAGGCGCGATTGCGGACCGCACTCTTGTTTTTGAATTGCTTGCTCGGGTAAGCAGTCAGCTAGCACCACTAGGGGGGAACTGAATGGTGCCTGAGGAATTTTCGCCTGAACGTTGGGCGCCCCGGCGACGGGGTCTGGCTCGTGACCCGTTTCTCGCGGTCGTCGCGGTCATGCTCGGGGGAGAGGCGCTTGCGCCCGTACGCACGCGGCTGATCAAGCCGGGAGACGTGCTCGCCGAACCGGGTGAGCCGCTGCGGTACGTCTATGCCGTGCTGTCGGGCCGGCTCGGCCTCCTCCAACGTGGGCCCGGTGCCGGGTCCGGCCGTCCGCGGCTGCGGGAGGTGCTGGGTGCCGGGCAGCGCGCCGGCGAGGTGCACCTGTTGAGCGATCGCCGCGCTCCGAGCGACTTCCGGCTCCAGTGCCTGACCAGCGGTCTGGTGGCGGTCATCGATGCCGACTTGTATGGGAGCTGGTGCCGGCGTCCCGAGGTGGTCCTGCCCGCGCTGCGCGAGCTGACCGAGCAGGCCCGCGCCCGCGAGCGACTGCGGCTCAGCTGGCTGGAGCTCGACGTCACCGCCCGGCTCGCCGCCCTGCTCCTTGACCTGCACGAACGGTTCGGCGACGGGCTCACGGAAGGCCTGTCACAGACCCAGCTCGGCGACCTGATCGGCGCCCGGCGGGAGACCGTCAACCGGGCGGGACGCAAGCTGCTGGCAGAAGGCCTGATTCACGACGGCCCGCGGGGCATAGAACTGCGGGATGTCCAGGGGCTGGCGGCCCGAGCCGGCCGGTCGGTCGGCGCTGAGCTGCAGGAGGAGCGCGCCGTATCGTGAGTGCGGGCCTGTGAAAGAAGCCTGATAGCAGTCCGAAAGCGAATTGTCAGTTGCCTCTCAGTAACCCGGCGTGTCAGTACCCCGGCGTGACAGCGCGTGTCAGTTGGGGTTACGCTTCTGATGTGAAACGCGTTCTAGTTTTTACGGGTCGAGGCGATTTCGCATGAGCACTGGGATCTCGAGCACCGGGGTGACGACCTCGCCGTTCGCCGCCGTTGAAGACGCTCTCGCAGCGATCGCCCGCGGCGAACCGGTCGTCGTCGTCGATGACGCTGACCGTGAGAACGAGGGCGACGTCATCATGGCGGCCGAGCTCGTCACCCCCGAGCAGATGGCGTTCATCGTCCGCTGCGGCGGCCTGGTCTGCGTCGCCCTCGAGGGCGAGCGGCTCGATGATCTCTCGCTGCCGCTGATGGTCCCGCCGGATGACAATTCTGATTCCCAGGGCACGTCGTTCACCGTTTCTGTCGACGCTTTCGGGACTACGACCGGGATCTCGGCCGCCGATCGCGCGCTCACCGTCAAGACCCTGATCGACCCCGCCACGGTGCCGGGCGATCTGCGCCGGCCCGGCCACATCTTCCCGTTGCGCGCCCGCCGCGGCGGGGTGCTCAAGCGCGCCGGTCACACCGAGGCAGCCGTTGACCTGGCCCGCCTCGCCGGTCTTCGTCCGGCCGGCGTCCTCTGCGAGATCGTCAAGGCTGACGGCACGATGGCGCGGGTTCCTGACCTGGTCGAGTTCTGCGCCGAGCACGGCCTCCTGCTGATCTCGATCGACGACATCGTCCGCTACCGCCACCGCACCGAGCGGCTGGTCAAGCGAGTCAGCTCGGCCACCATTCCCACCGAGTGGGGCGCGTTCGAAGCGGTCGCCTTCGAGTCGGTCCTCGACGGCGAGCAGCACCTCGCCTTCGTCGCCGGCGACCCGACCGGCACCGAGCCTGTGCTGGTCCGCGTCCACAGCGAGTGCCTCACCGGCGACGTCTTCGGCTCCCGCCGCTGCGATTGCGGCACCCAGCTTGCCCAGGCCATGGACGCGATCGCGCGGGCCGGCCGCGGCGTGTGTGTCTACCTGCGCGGCCAGGAGGGGCGCGGCATCGGCATCGCCCACAAGCTGCGCGCGTACGGCCTGCAGGACATGGGCCATGACACCGTCGACGCCAACATCGCCCTCGGGCTTCCCGTCGATGACCGCGAGTACGGCATCGGCGCGCAGATCCTGGCCGACCTCGGCGTCGGCCCGATGCGCCTGATGACCAACAACCCGGCCAAGTACACCGGGCTCGAGGGCTTCGGGCTGCACATCAGCGAGCGCGTCCCGCTGGCCCCGACGGTCACCGCCGAAAACCTGCGCTACCTGAAGACCAAGCGCGAGCGGATGGGCCACCAGCTCGACGGTCTCGACGCCTTCTCCGCGCCCCCCACCGGCGGCGTGTCCGGAGGAGTCGGCTCCGCCTGATCCGCGGGCGCGCCTCGCGCGCGCCAGCGCACACAAACCGTTGCCTCGTCCTGGGCAACGGTTTCTTGGCGAGGCAAGCGATGCGGTGCATCCGCTGTCGCGGTGATGAGCCGCGCATCCTTTTGCTTGCCTGGGAGAAATGGGTAGCGCCTGGGCGGGGGCACCGGATTGTTTGCGCCGCCCGCCGCCCGCCGCCCGCCGCCCGCCGCCCGCCACCCGCCACCCGCCACCCGCCGCCCCGCCGGATGCGACCGTTCATCCGCGCAATCGAAGTGATGCCCCGGAAGGGAGCGCCGCTTTTTGGCGAGGCAAGCGATGCGGTGCATCCGCTGCCGTGGTGATGAGCCGCGCATCGCTTTGCTTGCCTAGCGGAAATAGGCAACGTCTGGGCGAGGCACCGGATTGTTTGCGCACGGCCGCCCGCTCTCACCTCCCGCCGCCCGCTCTCACCTCCCGCCGCCCGCTCTCCCCTCCCGCCGCCCGCGGCCCGGAGGCGGCACGGCAGGATGGGCGGGTGATTCTTGATGCCTTCTCGTTGACCGACCGCGTTGCCATCGTCACCGGAGCGGGGCGCGGCCTCGGCGCTGCCACCGCCATCGGGTTCGCCGAAGCCGGCGCCGATGTGGTGATCAGCGCGCGTACCCAATCCCAGCTCGACGAGGTCTCGAAAGCCGTCGAGGCGGCGGGACGGCGGGCCGTCGCGATCGCCATGAGCTCGACCGACGCCGGCGCGGCTGAGGCACTCGTGCAGGCTGCCGAGAAGGAGTTCGGGCGCCTCGACATCGTGGTGAACAACGTCGGCGGATCGATGCCGATGCCGTTCCTGGACACTACGCCGAAGGTATTCAACGAGGCGTTCATGTTCAACGTCACGACCGCGTTTTCGCTGACGCAGCAGGCGGTTCCGCTGCTGCTGCGCTCGCCTGGGGCAGCGGTCATCAACATCACCTCGACCATGGGCCGTGTACGCGAGCGCGGGTACGTCGCCTACGGCACCGCCAAGGCGGCACTGATCCACATGACGGAGCTGCTGGCGGCCGACCTCGCCCCGCGGATCCGGGTCAACGCGATCTCGCCCGGCTCGATCGCCACCTCGGCGTTGGAGATCGTGAGCGGCAGTCCCGAGCTGAAGGCCGAGCTCGAATCGAAGACCCCGCTGGGCCGGATCGGCGTTCCCGAGGAGATCGCCGCCGCCGCGCTTTACCTCGCGTCGGACGCCGCCGCGTACGTGACCGGAAAGGTGCTCGACGTCGACGGCGGCATCGAGGCCGCCAACCTCAGCATGAAGCTGCCCGACCTCGCGCCCTGATCAGCCTCGCGCCTTGATCAGCCTGGCGCCTTGATCAGCTCAGGAGATCGGTGTCGACCTGCAGGCAGCTGGGGCCGGTCGTCGAGGCCGGCTGTACCTCGAAGAACACGTCCTTGACGGTGCCATCGGCGAACGTGACTTTGCCGGAGGCGGAGTCCCGGTCCCCGGACTGACCGGCGAAGGCGGAGTTCAGCCGGAACGCCGTGATCCGGTGGCCGTGCCCGCGCGCATCCGCGAGCCGTGCGGAGTACACCTCGAGGGATTCCTGCTGGGAGCAGAGCCGGTGGTAGGCCTGGGCGTAGTTCGCGTCCTTGACGTCGATCAGGTACGCGTGGGCCGCGCGCGCCGGTCCGCTCGCCACACCGTCATCCGTCAACGCCCAGACGACCAACCCACCGGCGCCGAGCGTCAGGCCCACCGCAGCGGCGAGCAGCAGCACCCGGACGGCTACGGAGACGCGCCGCCGGGGCAGCGCGCCCTCGTCCGCCCTGCTGGCGAAATCGAAGATGTCGTCGTCGTCCAACATCACGATCGACTGACCATGTCCCATGCGTCCACCACCACCCACACGGCGGAGTATGGCGCGCCGCCGCCGAAAGGCTGCGTCAGCGCGCCGGACAACGAGATCAGCCCATACCGCTGAAGTCGACCTGGCCCGTCGCCATCGCCGCGGAGAAGCCGAAGTCGGCGTAGACGTTCTCGCCGTTGATGAGCGAGGCGGCCGGGCTGCCGAGGAAAGCAATGACGTTGGCGACCTGCCGGGGGGTGCACAGGACGCCGGTCGACTGCGAGACGGTCCAGTCGATGACCTGCTCGCCCATGGTGGCGCGGAAGTCGGTCAGCAGCGGGGTGTCGATGATGCCCGGGCAGACGCTGACGGTGCGCACGCCGCGCGCGATGGTCGCGTGGGAGGAGCGGCGGGTCCAGATCTGGTTGATCTCCTTGGAGAACCCGTAGGCCTGCGGGAACAGCGTGGGGTGGTTCACGTCGACCCACTCCAGGGACTTCTCCCAGTCGCCGATCGAGATCAGCTCGTTGATCTCGGTGAGGTGAGCGGGCCAACCCTGGCCGGCCATCGACGCGGTGTTGACGATCGCGCTGCCTGGCGGCATACGGTCGATCAGCTTCTCCGAAAGCCGCCGCAGGGCCAGGTAGTTGACCGAGATGACCACGCGCGCCGGGAACGTGTCGGCGACGCCGGCGTTGTTGACGAGCACGTCGAGCCGCTCGGGCGCCTGCTCGATGGCGGCGTCGACCGAGGCCGGGTCTGACAGGTCAGCCTTGATGAAGCCGCTGACCGACGAGGCGATCTCCGCCGGTGGCTCCTGGCGGTCCAGGACGGTCACCGATGCGCCGAGGCCGGCGAGCAGGTCGACGAGTGAGGCACCGACTCCCGACGACCCGCCGGTGACGAGCACGTTCTTGCCGGTGTAGTCGATGAAGCCACCTGTAGCCATTACTTCTCCCATGGGTCCGTCAGTAGTCCGGGTGAGTGGTTCGTCTGGTGCGTCAGCTCAAGAGTTCGCTCATGATCCGCATGGTCGGGATGTCGGGCGGCAGCAGCATGCACGTCACGAACGATTCCTGCCAGGCCGCGAGATCGTCGCGAAGCTTGTCCATCGGGCCGATCAGCGCCGTCTCCTCGATGAGCTTGGTGGGCACGGCGGCGATCGCTTCGGCCTTCTGGCCCGACAGGTAGAGGTCCTGGATCTTGGCGACCTCGGCCTCGTAGCCCATCCGCTCGTAGACCCGGGCGTGGAAGTTGACCTCCTTGGCGCCCATCCCTCCGATGTAGAGCGCGATGCCGGGGCGGATCAGGTCGGCCGCCGCCTCGACGTCATCGGTGACGATGACCGGCGCGCCGGCGAGCACCTCGAACTTCTCCGGACTGCTGCGCGCGCCCGGCCGGGCGAACCCCTCGTTCAGGTAGTCGCGGTACATGCCTTCGTGCTTGGGCGCGTAGAAGATCGGCAGCCAGCCGTCGGCGATCTCGGCGGCGAGCGCGATGTTCTTGGGTCCCTCGGCGCCGAGGATGATCGGCATGTCCGCGCGCAGCGGGTGGGTGATCGGCTTGAGCGGCTTGCCCAGCCCGGTGCCGCCGGGCAGCGGCAGCGGGTAGTGCGGGCCGTCGTTGGTCACCGGCTTCTCGCGGGCGAG
>DATAVO010000232.1:0-9704 GCA_036267695.1 Frankiaceae bacterium | reverse complement strand
TGGCTTCGTCGGGATCGATTCCGAGATCCGTCAGGTATTTGCACAGCTGCTGGAAATGGGCGAACTCGCCGGCGGCAAATGCCGAAAGCGCGGCCCGGTCGCCCATGTTGGGCGCCATACGCGAGTCGGACGCCATCCGTTCGAACGCGGAAAGCTCGCCGTACGCCAGCGCTCCCAACAGGTCGATCAGGCCCGCCCGGCCGGGATCATCCACGCCGGAGAAGGACGCATCATTCTCGGTGGGATCCACGACCTGACCATACGAGGCCACGCCACGAATTCCGGCTACACACTCAGCTCAAACCGGTGCCGTACGATAGGCATGCGAGCTTGACACCCGTCGAGCTTTGCCCGGCGCCCTTCATGAGTGCCCTTCCGGGACTTCGGTTGACAGCGAATTCCCGACGAGCGAGCTGCGAGGCCCGGGCCGAATTGTGAGTGGCTCCGTCCCTGACGGCCGCTCGTAGCCGCAGGAGCTTGTTCTGAACGATCAAACGATCCCGTCTGCTCAAAGCGAATCCGTCACTGATTCCAACAGTGATGCGACCAGCGAAATCGCTCCCGATGTGCCGCTTGTCGAGGCCCCGGCCGACGACACCGCACCCCCCGCCGACTTCGCCTCCTTCGGGGTCAGCACCCCGATCGTGACGGCGCTGGCCGAGGCCGGCATCACCGCACCTTTCCCGATCCAGGCGCTGACGCTGCCGATCGCGCTCGAAGGCACCGACGTCATCGGCCAGGCGCGTACCGGCACCGGCAAGACCCTCGCGTTCGGCATCCCCGTCCTCGAGCGGGTCACCGTCGGACGCGCTGCCGAGCCCGATGGCCTGCGCCCCCTTGCTCTCGCCGTCGTTCCTACCCGTGAGCTGTGCGTCCAGGTCACCGAAGACCTCAAGCGCGCCGGTCGCCTGCTCGGCACCCGGGTGCTCGCGGTGTACGGCGGGCGCGCGTACGAGCCGCAGGTCGAAGCGCTGAAGGCTGGTGTCGAGGTCGTTGTCGGCACCCCTGGCCGGCTGCTCGACCTCGCCCGGCAGCGTCACCTCGACCTCTCCGGCGTACGCGCCCTAGTCCTCGATGAGGCCGACGAGATGCTCGACCTCGGTTTCCTTCCCGACGTCGAATCGATCCTCGAGCAGGTCTCCTCCGACCGGCAGACCATGCTGTTCTCGGCGACCATGCCCGGCCCGGTCGTCGCTCTGGCGCGGCGCTTCCTGACCCGTCCGGTGCACATCCGCGCGGAGATGCCGGATGAGAACCGCACCGTACCCACCACTCACCAGCACGTCTTCCGGGCGCATGCGCTCGACAAGGCCGAGACCCTCTCCCGCGTCCTGCAGGCCAAGGACCGGGGGCTGGCCATGGTCTTCGTCCGCACCAAGCGGACGGCCGACAAGGTCGCGGCTGACCTTTCCGAGCGCGGTTTTGCGGCCGCTGCCGTCCACGGCGACCTCGGTCAGGGCGCCCGCGAGCAGGCGCTGCGCGCGTTCCGTGCCGGAAAGATCGACACCCTCGTGGCTACTGACGTCGCCGCTCGTGGCATCGACGTCGCGGGCGTCACCCACGTGATCAACTACCAGTGCCCCGAGGACGAGAAGATCTACCTGCATCGCATCGGGCGCACCGGCCGCGCCGGCGAGAAGGGCGTGGCGGTCACCTTCGTCGACTGGGATGACCTGGCGCGCTGGCGCATGGTCAACGAGGCGCTCAAGCTTCCGTTCCCCGACCCGCCGGAGACGTACTCGACCTCCGATCACCTCTACGACGCGCTCGACATCCCTCGCACCGCGAAGGGAACGCTCCCCCGGGACCAGCGCGTACGTGCCGGGCTGGCGGCCGAGCAGGTCGAGGATCTCGGAGAGACCGGCCGGCGTAGCAAGTCCCCCTCCCGCAGCGGCAGCTCCAGTGGCGGTTCGAGTGGCGGCCGCGGATCCGGCCGCGATTCCGGCCGCGATTCCGGTCGTCAGGATTCCGAGCGCCCGGCAGCCAACCGGACCCCGCGCTCGCGTAACCGCACCCGCGGCGGCGCAGGCACTACCGCCCTCATCGAGTCCGGTGCGGCCGAGACCTCAGCTTCGCCGGCTCCCGCGGCATCGCCCGAGCAGGGCGGCGACGCTCCGGCCCGGCGCCGCCGGCGGCGCGGCGGTCGGGGCAGGGGCACTGGCGGCGGCGGCGAGCAGGGCGTGGCCGAAGCCAGCTGAGCTTGCGGGGCTGGACCAGCATTCAAGGCCGGCGCCCCGGGCGCCGATGCCTGGCGAGTGGCGCTCTTCAAGCATGCTGACCCCCACTCCGGAGCCGTGAACTGGACCGGAGACGAAGCAGGCGACCTGCTGCAGTGGCTCTCCGAACTGAGCGACTGCCCGCCGGTCACCCATCCCATGGTGCTGCAGTGCGAGCGCCACGCGGACGACCCGCTCTTCTGTGGCTATGTCCAGGCTGATCCGCGCGAGGGCGTGGCCCGGCGCCGTTGCGTCGCCTGCGCCCAGGTGACGGACCTCGTGGACAGCGGGGAGCGCTGGACATTCCCGGACACCCACGAATGCCCGTCGTGCTGTCAGTCCCTGATGGAACTCGCGGTCGGCGTGAGCGCCGATGACGAGGGCCACGCCCGCTGGCTCGCACTCGCATCGCGCTGCGTCGGATGCGGGCGCATCGCCGGCCTGACCGACGCCGTGCTGGACGGCCGTCCGGTCGAAGAGGTCCTCGCCAGCGTCTGAGGCAGGCTGTGGGGGTGCGCCTGCTCGTCCTCGCTGACACTCATGTGCCCAAGCGCGCCCGCGACCTTCCGCCCGAGATCTGGGACGCCGTCGGTGAGGCCGATGCCGTCGTGCACGCCGGTGACTGGGTCGATGTCGCACTGCTCGACCGCCTGCAGAACGCGACACCGCAACTGATCGGTGTCTACGGCAACAACGACGGGCCGCTCGTCCGGGCCCGGCTTCCGGAAGTCGCGCACGCCGCGCTGGCGGAGGTCCGACTGACGGTCGTCCATGAGACCGGAGCCGCCAAGGGACGCGAGAGCCGCGCCGACCGCGGTTATCCCGACACCGATCTGCTGATCTTCGGCCACTCGCACATTCCGTGGGATTCCACGAGTCCCGGCGGCATGCGGCTGCTGAACCCCGGCTCCCCCACGGACCGCCGTCGCCAGCCCTACCGGACCTACCTGACCCTCGATCTCAACGCGGGCCGCATCACCGCTGTCCAGCTGCACGAAATGCGCTGAAGCTGCGTTGACTCCGCGTTGAGTCAGAGCCTCATCCGCACGCGGGTCCACGTCCAGTCGGCGCAAGCCGGGCAGTGCAGCCAGGTCGGATAGCGGCCGCGGATGATCGGCAGATAGACGCTCGGGATCGCCAGCCGCATCGCCTGGCGCAGCGCGAGCACGGAGACTTCGTGACAGCTCGAGCATTCGATGGAGATCGAACCGAACGCCGCCTCGCCGGGCTCGTCGACACTGAACAGGGGGCGCCGGGCCTGGCTGCCCGCGGGCGACTGTGACGCTGCGGGCGAGGTAGCCGAGGGCTGCCAGGGCGGGGTGCTCGGCGCACTCCTCGTTCCGGTTGCTCCGGTGGTGCGCGGCCGCAGCCGGTCGAAGCTCGGCTGGGGCCGGCTCATGCTGTCACCCGCCGGCGCGAGCGGCTGCGGGCCGAGGGGGCTTCAGCCGGCTCGTCGAGCGTGATCGTCACCGGCGGCGCACCGGCATCCCCCACCAGAGCGCGGGCGTGTTCGCGGTAGGCCTCCGCGCCCCGACCGCGCGACGCGGTGACGAGCACGGAGCGACCGGCGGCCGGAGCCTCGGCGAAGCGCACGGACTTGGGGATCGGTGGGTCGAGCACGGGAAGGCCATAGCGCTCGGCGACATCGGCGACCACCGACCGGGCGTGGACGGTGCGGCCGTCGTAGAGCGTCGGCAGCACGCCGCGCACCCGCAGCGAGCGGTTCGTCAGCCGCTGAACATCGGCAATGGTGTCGAGCAGTTGCCCGACCCCGCGGTGGGAAAGTGTCTCGCATTGCAGGGGAATCAGCACTTCCTCGGCCGCAGTGAGCGCGTTGATGGTCAGCACTCCGAGCGACGGCGCGCAGTCCAGCAGGATGTCGTCGTAGTCGGCGGAGACCTCTTCCAACGCGGTGCGGAGCACGTACTCACGGCCGGTGCGGGGCAGCAGCATCGCCTCGGCGCCGGCCAGGTCGATGGTCGAGGGCAGGATCGCCGGACCGTCCTCGGTTGACGCGATCGCGACCGTCGCGCTCACCCGGCCGAGCAGCACGTCGTGAACGGACAGGTCGAGTGATTCCGGATCCAGGCCCAGCGAAAAGGTCAGGCAGGCCTGCGGATCAAGGTCGACGAGCAGCACCCGGCGCCCGAGTTCGGAGAGCGCCACGCCCAGGCTGGCGACGGTCGTCGTCTTGGCGACGCCGCCCTTTTGGTTGGCAACGGCGATGACCCGGCCCATGGCCCCCATCCTGTCCGCGGTCGGCCCCCCGGACAACCGCATGGGCCCTTCGTCCTGCGTGTCGTTTGCCGCCTCGTGAGAACTTCACCGCAATGACCCAGCCGGCGCTCAGCCGCGCTTCGGGATTCGCCGGGGCGACCGCCTGCGTGGCACGCTGGTAAGGGTGACCAGCAGCGCAGCGCAAGAGGGAGCCGACGAGGAGGGCAAGCTCCTGCGGCTCACGCCTGATCCGGGGATCTTCGGCCCCGATAGCGTCAGCTGGCAGGTGCACGGCGATCCCCTGCTCGGTCTCGGCGGCCTGCGGGCCTTGCTCCTGCAGGCGCTGCATCCGCTGGCGATGGCAGGCGTGGCCGCTCATTCGGAGTTTCGAGCCGATCCGTGGGGGCGGCTCGTGCGTACCGCGCGCTACATCGGGACCGTCACGTACGGCACGACTGCTGATGCGCACCGGGCGGCGGCACGCGTACGCGGCCTGCACCGGACGGTGAACGGCCTCGACCCGGTGAGCCATCGCCCTTACAGCGCGAGCGATCCGGAGCTGCTCACCTGGGTGCACGTGACCGAGGTCGACTCGTTCCTGTCGACCGCCCGGCGCGGGGGCCTGGCGCTCACCGCCCAGCAGGCCGACCGCTATGTCGACGAGCAGGCGACGGTCGGTGCGCTGCTCGGGGTCCCCGCTGACCTTGCCCCCCACTCAGTCGCCGAGATCGCTGAGTACTACGCGCGGATGCGTCCCCAGCTGGAGGTGGGAGCGCTGGCCCGGGAGGCAGCCCGCTTCGTCATCCATCCTCCGATGCCGCGCAAAGTCGCGCTGCTGACCCCGGCACGGCCCGCCTGGTACGGACTCGGAGGGCTGGCGTTCGCCCTGCTCCCACGGTGGGCCCGGCGGATGTACCGGCTCCCCGCGGTGCCCATGACCGACCTCGGGGCGACGCTCGCTGTCCGCGCGCTGCATGGCGGGCTGATGCTGATGCCGAAGGCGCAGCGCGACGGGCCGGCGCTGACCGCGGCCAAGGAGCGCCTCGGCCTGGAGTGACGCTTGCCTGGCGCGCTCAGCGCCGGCGTTCGCTCGCCGGGGTGCGCTTGACGACGTTGCCTTCGTGGTCGATCTCGACGAGGTCGCGCAGCGGCGGCGGGGGGCGGCGTTTGCGCCGGTTCGGGGGACGGCGTAGCCACCACCACAGGGTCAAGGCTCCGATCGCCAGCGCGATGGCCATCACGATCAGCAGCTCCGGACCCACCGGGCCACCGGCGTGACTCGGTCCGGGCGCATCGGCGAGGGCACCGCTGCCGCCCAGCGACTGCATGAGCGCGACGAGTGCGCCCGTCGCGTCGCCGGTGGCCGGAAGCACCGCCTGGGCTGAGCCGAGCTCGTCACTCAATGAACCTGGGATTGTCGTGCTCGAGCCGTAGAGCTTGCCGCCGACCAGCACGACGAACGTGCCACCCTTGCCGATCTCGGACGACAGGAGTGCGGGTAATGCGGCCGGGTCGGCGGCCGCCGTCGGAGTGGCTGTGGCCGCGATGTCCGAGGTCGGCAGGGCGGCGAAGTAGGTGTCCTTGGGGATGACGGCGAGCAGCCGCTTCACCTCGACCTGCGGCCCGCCCGCTGCCGGGTCCAGGTAGACCGGGCTCTGGCGTAATGCCGCCTCGACGCCGCTCAGCGAAGGCGCCGCCCCCAATCCCGTCCCGGCAAATACCGCGAGTGCGGCGACGCACGCGATGAGCACAGCCGCGGCTCTGCGCCTCACAGGTGACCTCCCGGATGGCGGACGAAGGCGGTGATCGAGTCGGCGACCAGCTGCACCGCGATCGCCGACAGCAAGAGTCCGAAAATGCGCGTCAGTAAGGAGATTCCGGTGTCCTTGATCACCCGGATGAGCAGAACGGAGAAGCGTAAGGCCGAGTACAGCACAAGGTGAACGGCCAGCACCGCGGCGATGATCGCGAGCAGCCCCGCCACCCCGTGCGCGCTCCGCACGAAGACGATCGTCGCGACGATCGCGCCGGGACCAGCGAGTAGCGGCGTGCCCAGCGGGACGAGTGCCACGTTCACGTCGCGCACTTCGGTCGGGGTGTCGGTGCGGCCGGTCAGCAGTTCGAGCGCAACAAGGAGCAGGAGCAGACCTCCGGCGCCCTGCAGCGCAGGCAGCGTGATTCCCAGATAGTTCAAGATCGACTGGCCGAAGACGGCGAAGATGCCGATGACGGCGCCGGCCGTGACCACGGCCTGCCAGGCGAGTCGGTGGCGCGCCTTCATCGTGCGGCCGTTGGTCAGCGCCAGAAAGACCGGCACCGTGCCGAGCGGATCCATGATCACGGTCAGGGTGACGAAGACCTCGCCGAAAAGCTTGCCGTCGAAGTACTCGATATGGCTCATCGGACGAGCCCTCAGACCGGATCGGTGACGGGCGCTCGCCCGGTCACGCCGGCGAGCAGCCGCTCGAGCTGGCGCGGGTCGGTCGTCTCGGCGCAGAGGTCCTGATCCTTGCGCGCACCGTGATAGTCGCTGCTTCCGGTGGCCACGAGGTCCAGCTCGTCGGCCAGCCGGCGCAGCGCATCCCGGTCGTCAGGCGCATGGTCGGGGTGGTCCACCTCGATTCCGGTCAGGCCCACGGCGGCTAGCGCGCGGATCTCGGGCGCGCCGACGACCGCCCCGCGGAGCCGGGCATAGGGATGGGCGAAGACCGTCGCGCCGCCCGCGCCGGAGACCTTGGCCACGGCGTCGAACACGTCCCAGCCGGCCCGCGGCACCCGGTACCGCCCGCCCGCCCATGCGGGGCCGAACGCCGCCTCGAAGGAAGGCGCCAGGCCGGACTCCACGAGCAGGCTCGCCAGGTGCGGACGGCCCACCGTGCCGTGCTCGGCCTGGCGCCGCAGCGGTTCGAGGGAGAGGTCGTAGCCGTCGGCGCGGAGCATCTGCTGCCACTGCTCGACCCGGTCGACCCGCGCTTCGCGCATCCGGAGCCGCTCGGCGGCCAGCTCAGGCTCTTGCGGGTCGAAGCCGTAGGCCAGCAGGTGCATGCTGATCCGCCGGCCGAGCGCCGGCACGTCGACCATGCAGGAGAGCTCGGCGCCGAGCACCAGGGTGAGCCCGCGCGGACGTTCGGCCACCGCCTCGTCCCAGCCGCCGGTGGTGTCGTGATCGGTCAGCGCGAGAACGTCGAGACCGGCCCCAGCTGCTCGGGCGACGACCGCTGACGGGCGGTCGGTGCCATCAGAGGCCGTGGAATGGGTGTGCAGATCGATACGCAGCGCTGACTCCTGTCCGGCTGCGATCGTACGGGCCAGGTTTGCCCGACGCGTGTACGGCAGCAGCGGGCGCTTGCGCGTAGCAGGCCGGCTGGCTCAGCCCTGCGCGATCAGGCGCGCGGCCAGGCTGTCGAGGCGCGTGAGCTCCTGGCCCGACACCGTCGCCGTTGCGGCGAGCGCTGTCCGGAAGGCCGCGAGATCGGGCGCCGCCGCCGACGGGGTCTGCATGTCGGCAGGAAGGACGGTCGCCGCGCTACCACTGACCTGCCCCGAGGCAATGTCCTGTGCCAGGCGCTGGTTCAGGCGATCGAGGGTCGTGACCCAGCCGATGAACGTGCTGGCATCGATCGACCCGACCCCGTAGCCCGCGAGCAGCACCTGAGCGCAGCTGGCGTCAGCCCCGGCGTCGCGCACGGTCACCATCACCGCGACGGCCCCGGAAGCGCCCGCGTCTCCGATGTCGCTGCCGGGCAGGTCAGCGATGACGTCCTGGCTGCCGGTAGTCAGCGTGACACCGATGAGCGCGCTCGTCACAGGGAAGCCCTGAGCGTCGGTGAGCATGACCCCTACCGTGAACGTGCCGGCCCGGGATGCCGAGACCGGGACGGTGACACGCAGGACGTCGTTGATCCCGTCGGCGTCGGTGTCCACCGGTACGGCCGACGCGGCCGAGGCGGTGATCCCGGACGCCTGACAGGTCGGCGTCGGGGTCGGGGTCGGAGTGGGGGTCGGCGTCGGGGTCGGCGTGGGAGTCGGAGTCGGCGTTGGCGTCGGGGTCGGCGACGGTGTGGGCGCCGGGGACTTCGACGGTGTCGGCGACGGGGTCGGCGACTGCGAGGGTGACGGCGAAGGTGACGGCGACGTCGAAGGACTCGGGGACGGCGTCGGGGTCGGCGAGGGCTTCGGGTGCGCGATCGGCGTGGACCCGCCGTCGCCAGTGACGGGGCTGAGCATGCCGCCGTCGCCGAACAGGTCCGGCGGGTCACTGACTCCGTAGACGTTCGTGTCGCCGAAGCCGCCGGTGTCGCCGGAGGTGATCGCATCGCCGAACGGGTCCTCGCCCTCGACGCCCCCGGCGCCGAGCACGAGCGGGTCAGGCACGCCATCGAGTGCAGGAAGGTTCGCCCCGGCCTTGCGGTAGGCAGATGCCCAGGCCAGGACCGCGCGGACGTAGGCCGACGACGGGTTGTAGGCGAGGATCGCCGACCGCAGATCAGCCGGAACCGCAAGATCGCGGTCGCCGCCGCACAGGTAGCCGGCAGCGGCGAGGGTGGCGTCCCAGATGTTGTTGGGATCCTTCACGCCGTCGCCGTTGCCATCGCGGCCGAGCTCGGCCCACGTGGCCGGGACGAACTGCATCGGGCCGACGGCCCGGTCGTACTTGCGGTCCCGGTCGTAGGCGCCGCCGTCGGTGTCGAGCACCAGTGCCGTCCCGTCCTGGCCGTTCAGCACCGGACCGAGAATCGTCGGGACGACCTCGCCCGTGGCGGTGATACGCGAGGCGGAGCCCCAGCTGCGGCCGTGGTCGGTCTCGACCTTGCCGATCCCGGCGAGCACGGGCCAGGTCAGGTGACAGGAGGAATCCTGGACGGCCAGCGTGGCGGCCGCGCGGCGGTAAGCCGCCAGAGCGGTCGACGGAATGGCACCCGGACCGACCGAGACGGAGGCGGCGCCAGGAGCGCCGGCGGCAGCCGGATCGGCCTGCGTGGTGGCAGCCGCGCCGGCTCCGCGAGCAGGCAGCCCGGGCGGGTTCTGCGCGGCAGTGAGCTGGCTGGCTCCCGCGCCCGCATCGGCGCTGGAGGTCACGCCCGGGCGTGTCGTTGACGGCGAGACAACGGAGGTCGCGGTTAGCGTGATGCCGGCCAGAGCGATCAGGGCCATGGAAACGCGGCGCGCAGGACTGATGCGCCCGCTCTTGTCCATGAGCCCCTTCCGATCCACCCGCCGAACGCGGAAGCCTGGCGTCGCGTTCCCGGTCACCGTTGCCCTTTCCATCCT
>DATAVO010000231.1:0-4990 GCA_036267695.1 Frankiaceae bacterium | reverse complement strand
GAACGCGACGAGCCGGTCGATGACCTCGGAAGCGATCGGCAGCTGCGGCTTGCGCGGAACGCCGCCGGCGAAGCCGAGCCGGTCGAGCACCCCCTTGGTCGCGCGGATGCCACCGGCGCCGTACATCGCCGCGAAGAGCCGCATCAGCTTGCCGAAACTTGACGTCAACGCGGCCGCGTCGCCCTCGCGGTACGCACGCACGACCTCCATACACAGCTCCGGCGAGAAGTTCGCCTCCGAGCTGAGGAAGCCGGTGGCGCCGAGCGACCACGCGACGAGGGCCTGCTGCGGCCCGCCGACGTGGACGTCCAGACGATCCCCCAACGCGTCGACGATCGCGGCGAGATAGGTGGTGTCCTGATGCGTGCAGTTGATCCCGATGAGGTGCTCGTAGCGCTCGGCGAACTTGACCAGCATCTCGACCGGCACCTGATAGCCGACCGACTGGTGAGTCGACAGGATCGCCGGCAGCTCGATCGCCGAGAGGATGTCCTCGAAATACGCCTGCATTTCCTGACGATTCGGCCGGTGACCGTGCCCGGGGTCGAGCGAGTAGATCTGCGTCGCCTCGACGCCCGCCTGCTTGGCGACCGCGACGTAATCGACCATCTCGGCGGCGGTCCGCGGCTCGCAGCCCATGGCCCTTACCGGGACTTTGCCCTTGAGCTCCTCGACCCCGATCTCCAGCAGCCGCCGGGCTTCTTCGCTCGTGAGGACGTATCCCTCCCCGCTGCCTCCGCCGCCGAGATACACCCCGACGCCGGCCGTGGCCATGCGGCGCAGATGCCGACGGATGCCTGCCTCATCGAATCCGCCTGTGGCGGTGAACGGGGTGATACTGATGACGAACGTGCTGGCGCGCGAAGGCTCGAGCGCTCCGGATGGCGGCATGGCGTCAGCGCCTGATCTCGCGTACGGCTTCGGCGGACACCGCAGCGTCCAGGGAGAACGGATAGGCCAGATCGTCATGGGTGGTCAGGTGGCGGTGAGCGAGGCGCTGGGCACCATCAGCGTCGCCGTCGGCGATCAGTTCGAGCAGTTCGGCGTGCTCGTTCCAGCTCGCCTCGCGCGCCTCCCGCGTGGTGGTCCGCGAGGACGGCGCTGCTCCCGAACCGGTCAGCCGCGCCACGTGCCCGGTCCAAAGCGACTCGAGCGCGCCGACGACGAGACTCATGGTCGGGCTGCCGCAGTTGTCGACCATGACCTCGTGAAAATCATGAGCAACAGGAGCGTATTTCTCGGGGTCGGCGAGCACCCGCTTGCTCTCGCGCAGGTTCGCCCGCAAGAGCGGCACGACGCTGCGCCGCCGGTTGGTCCGTTCGGCACAGAGCGCGGCACACGCCGGGTCCAGGCGCACCAGCGTCTGGACGATGTCGCGCACCGCCACGCCCTGGTGCTGCAAGACCAGCCCGAGCATGTACGCGACCTTGTCGGCCCGCGGCGCATGCACGATCGCGCCGCCGACATTGCCGCGCTGCACCGTGACAAGTCCCTCGGTCTCCAGGACCCGCAGCGCTTCCCGGATCGACGGCGGGCTGACGCCGAAGCGCTCGATCAGGTCTTCCTGCTTGGGCAGGCTGTCGCCGTCCTCGTAGCTGCCGGAAAGGATGCCGTCGCGTAGCTCGGCGGCGATGACCTCGGCCAGCCGCGGCTGGCGGTACTGGGTGCCCCGGCCGCCAAAAGGCTTGAGCAGCAGGCCGGTATGGCGGTCGGCGGCGAGTCCGGTGGTCAGCTCGGCGGTCAAGGCGTCAGAGCCCGAGGAGCCGCTGAGCGTTGCCCGCCAGGATCGCGTGCCGCTCGTCTGCCGGCACGCCTGCGAATGAGGCGTTGATGGTCTTCCACGAATACGGCCAGTCGGACGTGATGTGCGGGTAGTCGTTGGACCACATCATGCGGTTGACGAGGTTGGCGCGGTGACGGTTGTCGATCGCGTAGTGGTCGGTGATGAACGTCGGGAAGAAGAACTCCGACATGTACTCGCTGGGGAGCAGCCGCAACCGGCTGTCCTTCAGGTCGGCGAACGCGTGGCGCAGGTAGTTGTCATCGGCCTGCTCGGCGAAGTACGGCATCCATCCGCAGTCGACCTCGGCGAGGATGATGCGCAGGCTCTGGTGACGATCGAGCACCCCGCTGAAGGCCCACTCCAGCATGCGGCTCGGGGCGTCGTAGAAATGGCCGGTACCGGGCAGGCCGCGCACGCTCATCCGCTTCGCGCTCGGCGGCCGGTCGGTCAGCCCGATGTGGATCGTCAGTGGCTTGCCGGTCTCCTCGACCAGGCTCCACACCGGCTCATCGGCCTCATTGATCTTCGTGGTGCCGTTGGGGTAGGACTGCAGCAGCCACGCGCCAAGGCCCGGGAGGTCCTGGCAGCGCTTGATCTCCGCGAGCGCCTGGTCCACCCCGCGGCTCGGGATCATCGCCGCGCCCACCAGACGGTCGGGCGCGTAGGAGCAGAACTCGGAGAGAAAGTCGTTGTAGGCGCGGACCATCTCGTAGTGGAAGTCGGGGTCCTTGGTGCCCTTCACGTAGCCGCTGGCGAAGCCCATCGGGAAGAGCAGTTCGGCATCGACTCCGTCCTCGATTTGCTCCCGTACGCGCGCCTTCGGGTCGTAGCCGCCGGGGTGGATGTCCTCGTAGCGGCACCATTCGCCCTGCTGGTCGGGCGCGCGCCCGGCGCAGGCCTCCCAGCCGAAGCCACGGGCTTCAAAGCCTTCGCATACCCAGGCGTCGCCCTCGGGCCGGCGCTCGACCCTGGGCACCTGGTCCAGATACTTCTGCGACACGCGCGTGGTCCAGATGTCACCGGGGCCGTTCAGGTGGCCATCGGCGGAGATCAATTTGTACTCACGAGGCGCAGTCGGTGCTGTCATATCAATGTTATAAAGGATGGACTCACCGGGGTCAACAACGCCTACCGGTCGGCGGTCAGGATCATTCCCGAGCCGTCCATGAGCGCACCCGAGGTCACCGCCGCCACCTCGTGCCGCGGCACCTGCCGGTCGCCCCCGCGCCCCTGGATCTGCAGCACCGCCTCGGCGACGGTGTTCATCCCGTGCAGGTAGCCCTCGGCCAGCAGCCCGCCGTGGGTGTTCATCGGCAGCCGGCCGTCGAGCCGCGTCCCGCCCGCCCGAACGAACGCGCCCGAGCCGCCTCGTTCGCACAGCTGCAATCCCTCGAGCCCCATCAGCGCCGTGCTGGTGAAGCAGTCGTAGATCTCGGCGAATTGCACGTCCTGCGGGCCGATGCCGGCCTGCCGGTAGAGGTCGCCCGCGAACCAGCTCGTGTAGTTACGCGTGTAGTCGCGCCAGGCGAGATGGTCGCCGATGTCCAGGCCCGGGCGTGGCCCGGCGCGGTACCCGCCAGCGGCCACGACCGCCGGTGGATGGCGCAGATCCCGAGCCCGTTCCAGCGTCGTCACCAGCACGGCGCAGGCGCCGTCGACCTCGATCGTGCAGTCGGGCCCGCGGAACGGATCGACCACATAAGGGCTGTCGAAGTACTGCTCGCGGGTGAGCGGCCGGCGGCGAAAGGCGCGAGGGTTGGCCATCGCGTACTCGCGCTGGGTGAGGGCGACCGCCGCCAGATCCTCAGCATCCTGACCGGTTTCGGCCAGAAAGCGCTGCGCCCACATGGCGACGTACATCATGTAAGCGCCATAGCCCAGCGGGTAGCGGTACTGCCCGCCGCCGCCGGCGAATTCCATCGCACCCACGCGCGGCCCCGATCGCCCCTTGAGGGCGCGAAACACCAGGACCGCTTCCGCCTGCCCGGTCGTCACGGCGGCCGCGGCTTGCGCGACGAGATGGCACGGCGCCTGACCGCCGAGGTCGATGTCGAGGGAGAAACGCATCTGCGGCAGCCCGAGGACGGTCGCGACGGCCTGCGTCGGTACCGAATCGTGCATCACCATGAAGCTGGCGATGCCGTCGACGACCTCCTTGTCGATGCCGGCGTCATCGATCGCGGCGCGGCACGCCTCGCGAGCCAGCTCCAGGATCGACTGCGGCGCAGCGGCACTGAACTCCGTGTACCCCACCCCGGCCACCGCCGCGCGATACCCGCTCATGCCAGCTCCACCGGAATGAAGGCGAGCTCGGTCCAGCCGTCGTGGTCGACGTAGCGGGCGTTCACCGGCAAGTCGACTCGTGCGTCGCCGCTCAGCCGCCCCAGCACGCGGCAGCCCTCGTCGAGCTCGACGGTCGCGAGAGTGCAGGGCACGTCGGCCTCCGTGATGGTACCGAGCGCGCGATGCACCACGATCCAGGAGTAGACCCGTCCGCCGCCGCTGGCGGTCACGTGGGTGCACTCCCCGGACCCGCAGTTGGGGCAGCCCGGCATCGGCGGGAAGCGAACTTCCCCGCAGTTGGAGCATTTCTGCAGCGAGATGTGATGCTCGCGCAGCGCCTCCCAGAAGGACGCGCTGTCCTCGTCAGCGACCGGTCCGCTCATCGGCCGGTGAACCTCGGTGATCGTTTCTCGCTGAATGCCGCCAGTCCCTCGGGCGCATCCTCCGACGTGAGGCAGTAGAGCGCGTTGCGGTCGAGCTCGACGCGTAAACCACTGTCAACGCTGAGGTTTTGCGCCCAGATCGTGTTCATGACGTCTTTGGCATTGGCGACGGCGAGGGGACTCTTGCTCGCGATCAGTGCGGCCAGCTTCATCCCTTCGGCGCGCAGCGCGTCGTCGGGGACCACGCGGCTCACCAGCCCCCATTGCAACGCAGTCTCGGCGTCCAACAGCTTTCCGGTCATGACGAGTTCGGACGCCTTGGCAATGCCGATGAGGCGTGCCAGCAGGGTGAGGACGCCGCCACCACCCATCTGGCCGACGTTCAGATGGCCGTCGCCGATCCGCGCCGATTGGGCGGCGAGGGCGAAGTCGCAGTTGAGCAAGAGCTCGAGCCCGCCCGCGACCGTCACCCCGTTGACCAACGCGATCGCCGGGACCCGCAGCTTCCGCAGCCGCCCGAACGCATCGTGCAGATCCTTCA
>DATAVO010000230.1:0-1803 GCA_036267695.1 Frankiaceae bacterium | reverse complement strand
AGCCACCCGTCGGCTCCCCAGGCACCCGCAGCGCTGGCCACCATTTCGGGAACGCGCAGCTTCATTTCCCAAGGTTCGCACGGACGCCACCGGGATCGTCATGCGTCACGACCGCTGCTGGTCTGGCAGCCGTTCTTGGGTGCTCGGCGGTCTTGACGTGGTGGCTAAGGTCGCCCGAGAGCTGGTCGCCGACGGTGCGGCTGGTGAAGCGCCAGGTGCCGTCGTGGCGCTCGAAGGCGTCGTGTTCAGGGCGAGTTCCCGACTGCGGCGGATCTCGGTCGGCAAGCCCGGTCAGCGCGAGCAGGCCGAGAGGCTCATCGCGCTCACCGTGGCCGGGCTCACCGTTCCCGTTAGCGGGCTCCGTCCGGAGTCTTAGCCCGGAAGCGCGACGGCCCAGCTTCGGTGGCGCAGGACATCCAGTTCGGTGCGCGGCGTGGCTGGCGCCTGGGCGCGCGCTGCGTCAGGCGGGGGCTTCGACGGGCAGTCCGAGGGCGTGCCCTGAGTCTTGCAGTCTGTTGTCATAGCAGACGAAGGCGCTCAGGTCGGTTCGTATCTGGTGTGCGGTCGCGAGGTGGATGGCGTGGAGGCTGCGCAGCGTCGTGTCCCCGGTAACCTCAGCCGCCGGGGCGACATCGTCCATGCTCAGCAATGCGATCGCGGCAAGGACCACATTGGCGCGGCTGGTCCGGTGCGGCGCGGCGCGGGTCACGGCTCGCCACATCTCGACTCGCAGCAGTCGCGACGATACGCGCGGGATTCCGGCGCGCTCGGCCATCCACAGTTCCAGGCGCGCGGTCTCTGGCTCGGCCACGACGAGCTTGAGCGCGGCCGAGGTGTCCAGGTAGATCATCAGTACCGCTCGTCGTTGCGGCGGTCAAGCAGCGGAACCCCTGTCGTGGGGGCGGCCGGCATGATGCGGGCAACGGGACGCCCGTACTCGCTGATCTCGACCGATTCCCCGGCCTTGACACGCTCGAGGACCTTGGCGGTCTGCCGGTTCAGCTCGCTTACCGTCACGGACTCCATGACAGCCATGGTGCTACCAAGTACTACTTCTTGGGCGACCGGGCGCTCTCACACGGCGTCGGCCGCTTCATCACCGCGTGCCGTATTGCCCGATTGACTTATGCCGCCTTGAGGCGTGTGCGTTCTGCGGCCACGATCGCGCGCCGCATTTCGGTCTCGGAGCCGGTGTCCAGCGCGGCCGGGGTCGCGTTCGCCATGTCACTGCGGCGCGCGTACTCGTCGAAAGCCTCGCGCTTGTCGGCCAGCAGTTCGAGGATTCGCTGGTCGACGCTGTCCTCGCAAAGCAGCCGGTGTACGTCCACGGGGCGAACCTGGCCCATGCGGTGCGCGCGGGCGATCGCCTGCTCCTCCATGGACGGCGTCAACTGCGGCTCGGCGATGATGATCACCGAAGCGGCCTGGATGTTGAGGCCCACGCCGCCCGCCTGGATCTGCGAGACCAGTACTGCAGGCCCGCCGACGTTGGTGAGCTCGTCCACCATCGCCTGGCGATCGGCCGGCGAAATGTCCCCGGTCAGCGGTCCGACGACGGCAATGCCGGGGACGCCGTCAGGCCCGGCCAGCACCTCGGTCACCGTCTCCAGCACGTCGCGGAAGTACGAGAACACGATGACCTTGCGCCCGCCGTCTGCTGCCTGGCTGACGATCTCCACCAGCCGCCGGAGCTTGGCCGATCCCTTCACCGTTCCCGGGTCGAACGCGGCCCGGCGCATCGCCATGAAGTTCCCTTCGAGTACCGCCTTCCGGTAGGCGCGCATCGCCGCTCCGTCGAGCGCC
>DATAVO010000229.1:0-6270 GCA_036267695.1 Frankiaceae bacterium | reverse complement strand
GCGTCACGCCGACGGACTGGCCGGTGGCGGCAATGAGGTTGATCGCCGGCGCCACGCTTTCGTCGGCGGCCAGCAGGGCGCCGAGGTCATCGATCACCAGCAGTACCCGGCCGTGGGGGGCAGTGTTGGACGCTCTCCGCTCGGTGACCGCATCGGCGACCGTGCGGATGACCCGGGCTGCCAGCTCCGGTGATGTCGCGACCGTGCCCACGTGAGGGAGTCCGGCCAGCCCAGCCAGCGGACCGTCCGCGGGAGCGACGACGTGCACGGCGAGCTCGCGGGATGGGACTCTGGAAGCCAGCGCCGCTACGAGTGTCGTCAGCGCGGTGGAACGGCCGGCGCGCGGCGCACCGACGACCGCAACATGACCATCCACCGCCAGGTCATACAGCAACGGCGGATGCTGCGCCGTACCCGGCACGTCGAGCACACCGATCGCCGCCGTAGTCGGCGATGAGCCCTGCTCCTCCGGGAGACAATCGAGTGTCAGCAATCGCGGAAGCGGGGGTAGACACACGGGACGTTGCGGCGTGCCGCCGCCCGATCGAGCCACCGCCGCGACAGCGGCCCTCGGATCAGCGACGAGCGCCACGCGGAAGCGGGTCAGGTTCCCGTCGCGTGACAGGTACGCCCAGCCGGGAGACGGCGGCAGTGCGGACGCGACGGCTGATCCCACCACGGCGATCGATTCGGCAGCCGTGAACGTGCGCAGGCAGATCCGGAAGCGCAGATGCGCCTCCAGGCCCCGGAGCCGGCCGTCGTCGAGCCGCTGGGAGCAGAGCAGGAGATGGATGCCGAGGCTTCGGCCGAGCCGGGCGAGCGAGGTCAAAACGTCGAGCACGTCGGGGGATTGCTCGATCAGCTCGGCGTACTCATCGACCACGACCAGCAGGCGGGGGAGCGCCTCGCCTCCCGTCTGCTGATAGCTGTCCAGGTTGTCGACCGCCGCCTCGCGCAGGATCGATTGCCGGCGCCGAAGCTCGGCCCGCAGCGCGGCGCACAGGCGCGTGACCCCGTGGACATCCGCGGTCAGGTTGGTGAGCACGCCGACGGTGTGCGGCAAACCGGCCAGCTCCGCGAGCGCGGCACCGCCCTTGAAGTCGACGAGCAGGAACGTGAGCTCCTCCGCCCGGTTCTGCTGCGCCGCTGCCGTGAGCAGCGTGCGCAGCAGCTCGCTCTTGCCGCTCCCTGTGGCGCCCACGATGAGCCCGTGCGGGCCGTCGCCGTGACGTGCCGCTTCCCGTGGGTCCACCAGGACGACCATCCCGTCGTCATCGACACCGATCGGGATCTGCAACGCGGATCGATCGCCCCCGGCAAGCGAATCCAGCAGGAGTGGCGATAGGTCAGACACCGCCGCCTCATCCGCCTCCAGCCGCTGGTGGATTGCCTTCGCGTACCGGCATGCCTGCGGGTGCGAGATCGCGTCGGGCCGGGCGACGGTCGCGTGGGTGGGTCCGCCGCCGAGGCGCCGCACGAGCAGGCCCCCCTCACCGTCCCCGACCGCCACCGCGGATGCCTCTTGAGGCACGGACGAATCCCGGGGTAGTAGTCCGATCAACGACAGTGGTGGCCTCTTGGAATGCGGCGACTGCTCCACCAAGGGCGCCAGCGATCGCCAGGCCAGCAGGGTCGAATCTGCCGTAGCCGCAAGCACTATTGCGTGAAAGGGCTCGGCAGGATCGGTGCTCGACGCCCGCAGGTGAGCCCGGACCGCCGCTGCGAAAGCGGCCGGGTCGCTTCCCGTGCGGCCCGCGTGCGGCAGCTGGCGTATCCACGCGAGTTCGGCCGGCGGCGCCAAGACGTGCAGGAGCACCGATCGCGGCCCGTGCGCCCGGGTCAGCGAGACGATCATTGCGCGTAGCAGCGGGAGGTGATCCCCGTGCAGCACGAGGCCACGGGCGTCGGCGACATCGAGGGCGAGCGGCAAGCCCGCCACGGCGCCGTAGCGTCCCAGGACGCCCTCGGCCAGTGCCGATAATGCCGGCTCAGCCCCCGAGTCATCGCCGCCACTGGACCGTCGCGGCGACAGCCGTGCGGGGCCTGGCCCGATGCCGACGCGAACATGAAGGTGTTCGGCCGTACCCGGCTGCCGTTCCCAAACGGCACCCTCGGCCGCAGCGGAAGCGGCCGCGTCGGGTGCCGGGTGCACCACGAGCGCGTGCGTTCGCTGCCTTAAGGCGGCCTCGGCGAATGACTCCGCCGACTGTGCAAGCCGCGTGCGGAACTGCCCCTCGCGGGCCATCCAAGAGCGCTGGCAACGCCTTCTGCGCTGCCGACCGGCAACGACGGCGCCGACCGCGCTCAGCAACGCGAAACCGCCCCCGAGCGCGATCACAAGCACATTCGGCGACAGCACGAGGAAACCGATCATGCCCAGCGCCGACAGCGCCGGAAGTATGACGGCAAGCCATCCTCTCTCGTCTTCAGGCCGTATCGGAGGCGCCGGTATGTCGATCTGCCCGCGGGCGTTGAGCTCCGGCAGCACGGGCCGGGCCAGTGCCACGGGCGGTTCGGAGGCGACGCTCGACATGGCCGGGACGTTAGAGGTCACCGCCGACGGCAAGGGAAGTTATCCACAGACCAGGGCCACCCGTCGGCCGTAGTAGCGTGATCGGGTCTGTCCGGGCGTATAGCTCAGCGGGAGAGCGCTCGCTTCACACGCGAGAGGTCGCTGGTTCGAAACCAGCTACGCCCACCGGATCGGAAATTGCATCGGGTAATACTTTTCGCGATTCGTGCCGATATAGGAGCCGTGCAGTCCCTGATTCTTGGGAGTACCGGCGCCGCCTGCCGACCGCGGGGGATAGCGGCGTCGGAGCTGCTGCATGCCGTGAACTCGGTCACCTGCGCCACCCTGTGCGGAGCGCCCGTGGTGTTCGTTTTTCTCGAAGTCCAGTTTCCCGGTCCTGACCCGGAAGCCAATGTCTGTCCGGCTTGCCTAGAGCAGGCGCAGCTGCAGCTCGCCGTCGAATAGCAGCCGCGGGGCGGGTTCAGCGTCCGGCGATGACGGCGGCCTTGGCGGCCGCAAACTCTTCGGGTGTCAGGACGCCGCGGGCGTGCAGCGCCGCGAGCCGCTCGAGCTTTCCGACCAGGTCTGACTCCGGCGAGGCGGCGACCACGACCACCTCGTCGGGATCCACTGTGAACTGGGCCAGCACTCCCGCCCAGTGCTGGCGTAGCTGAGCCGGTGGCGCTTGAGCTGCGTAGTACAGCTCGTCGTGCTTGGTCGTGACGCTCACGAAGCACTCTCCACCGGTCGTCTTCAGACCCCAGGCCAGCAGGTCGAGTTCGGCCACCCGCGGTGCACCCAATCGCTCGGATAGCTCGTCAGGACCTTCCACCAGGATCGACGTGACCTCAACCCAGGGCAGCTGCAGGCTTGGCTCGGGCCGCTCCGCCGGATACAGATGCACCCCGCCTTGCACGAGGCGCAGCGTGCCCCGCTCGCCGGGTAGGAGTTCGGTGCTGCCACCGGCGACCCGGCCCAGCGCCCCGTACGGCCAGCCGGCGCGCCCATCCCACCAGGCGAGCTCGGTGACCTTCGCCGCCATCGCCGGGTTGTCGAGCGCGTTGAGTTCTTCGTAGACGCCGCGAAGATCGAAGTGCGGATGATTGCGCGGGACCGCGAAGCGGTGCACCTGTTCACCGGCGAGCACAGCGAGGACGGCGGAGTTGCCGGGCACGCCCTCCTGGTAGTCGGTCACCGCCACCTCTTCGAGGGGCCATTGCTGGCTCGAGTGGGGGCCGACGGACATCAGCCGCTGCGCGGTCAACAGCACAGCCGTCGGGGATTGCTGGACGGGATCGTTCTCCAGCACGGCCCCGGCCACCAAAGCTTCGCCTGCGAGCGCCTTGTCGACAGCGCTGGACAGGCCCTTGGGCAGCTTCTTTTCCACGCTCCTACGCTAGCGACTTTCCGGTCCCGTCATCACCCGTTGGACCCATCGCCCACCCGATGGCCGGTTCAGGACGTTGGCCTCTGCAAACCGCCCAAGGGCTCACGCTAGGTTGAGCGCCGGTACTCATGATCGGCTCTTCGGTGAGGCAGTGGGATCTAGGTATGACGCTGACGAAGCTGGACCTCAAGCATGACCTGCGCCCGCTCTACGCGGCGGGTCTCACGCCGAGGATCGTCGACGTCCCCTGCCTGCGGTACCTCATGCTCGACGGTCACGGAGATCCGAACACGACCGCGGGTTACGCGGCCGCCGTGAAGGCGATCTATGCGGTGGCGTACGCGGTCAAGAGCATGGTCCGGCAGGCGGAGGGGGTCGACTTCTCCGTGATGCCGCTCGAGGGACTCTGGTGGTCGGCGGAGAAGATTCCGTACTCCGCCGGCGATCGGGCGAACTGGGACTGGACCCTCATGATCGCGCAGCCCGAGTTCGTCACCGCCGAACTGCTCGCCGACGTCCGCGAGTGTGCCGCACTCAAGAGCTCGCCAGAGGTGGTCGCGGCCGTGCGTTTCGGCACGCTCTGCGAGGGGCCGTGCGCTCAGGTGATGCACATCGGGCCGTATGAGGACGAGGCGTCAGTCGTCGCCCGGCTGCGCGACTTCATCGCGTGCAACGGACGCGCGCCCGTCGGGCGTCACCACGAGATCTACCTCAGTGACCCCAACCGCACTGCTCCGCAGCGGCTGAAGACGGTGATCCGCCAGCCCATTGCAGTGGCCGCGGCCTGATCGGCGTTGGTCCGGCGGCTGCGCCAACCGACCGTGACGTCGGTACGCTCAGCCGCGTGTCCGAGATCCGCCTGACCGTCGACAGTTCACCCGCCGTTGTTCCCGAAAGGGCCACCGCGGGGCAGGCCTTTGGCATCACCGGGGTCAAGGGGGCGGTTGCCGTACGGATCGAGGACGGCACCAGTGACTCGGCCGGCGGGGTCAAGGATCTCGCCTATCACCCGCAGGACGGCGACGTCATCGAGTCGATCTCCGCCGGGTCCGAGGAAGGCCGGGCGATCATCCGCCACTCGACCGCCCACGTGATGGCCCAAGCGGTCCAGGATCTCTTCCCCGAGGCCAAGCTCGGGATAGGCCCGCCCATCGCCAACGGCTTCTACTACGACTTCGACGTCGAGCGTCCCTTCACACCCGATGATGTCGTCAACATCGAGAAGCGGATGAAGGCGATTGTCAAGGAACGGCAGCGTTTTCACCGTCGCGTCGTCAGCGAGGACGAGGCCCGCACCGAGCTTGCGGCAGAGCCTTACAAGCTCGAACTGGTCGGGGTCAAGGGCGGTGGCAATAACGCAGCGCTGTCGGCCGAAGAGGCTATGGAGGCCGGTGGCACCGAGCTGACGATCTACGACAACGTGCGCCATCACGGCGATCATCACGAGGTCGCATGGAAGGACCTGTGCCGCGGCCCGCACGTTCCGCACACCGGCTACATTCCCGCCTTCAAGCTCATGCGCACCGCCGCCGCGTACTGGCGGGGGAGTGAGAAAAACCCGCAATTGCAGCGGATTTACGGTACGGCGTGGGAATCCAAGGCGGCGTTGGACGCGTACCTCGTTCAGCTCGAAGAGGCCGAGAAGCGTGACCACCGTCGTCTGGGTACCGATCTCGATCTGTTCAGCTTCCCCAGCGAGATCGGCGCGGGCCTGGCGGTCTGGCATCCCAAGGGCGGCCTGGTGCGCCGGGTCATGGAGGAGTACAGCCGGGCGCGCCACGAGGCGGCCGGTTACTCCTTCGTCACGACGCCGCACCTGGCGAAGGAGACGCTCTTTCAGACCTCCGGCCACTTGCAGTGGTACTCCGAGGGCATGTACCCGCCGATGTCGATGGACGGCGCGACGTACTACATGAAGCCGATGAACTGCCCCATGCACATCCTGATCTACAACGCCAGGGGCAAGTCCTACCGCGAGCTGCCGCAGCGTTACTTCGAGTTCGGGACCGTCTACCGTTTCGAGAAGTCGGGAGTGCTGCACGGGCTCACCCGTATCCGCGGCTTCACCCAGGACGACAGCCACATCTTCTGCACGCCGGAGCAGCTCAGCGGCGAACTCGTCACGCTGCTCGACTTCGTCCTCTCGCTGCTGCGTGACTTCGGGCTCACCGAGTTCGAAGCTGAGCTGGCGACCCGGCCGGACAAGTACGTCGGCGAGATCGCGGAATGGGACGTCGCGACCGAGGCGCTGCGCAACGCCCTGGAGACCGTCGGTGTGCCCTATGTCGTCGCTGATGGGGAGGGCGCGTTCTATGCCCCCAAGGTCGACGTGCATGTGCGCGACGCGATCGGCCGTCGCTGGCAGATGAGC
>DATAVO010000228.1:0-1554 GCA_036267695.1 Frankiaceae bacterium | reverse complement strand
AGTCTCCGCCAGGACATCGAGAGCGGCGCGTCGCTCTCGGGTGCGCTGGACAAGCACCCCAAGATCTTCTCGGAATTGTTTGTCGCCATGATCCGGGCCGGGGAGACCGGCGGGTTCCTGGAGAGCGCGCTCATTCGCGTTGCCGACCAGCTCGAGGCCCAGCACAAGCTTCGTCGTCAGGTCAAGTCGGCCATGGTCTATCCCGCCGTGGTGACGTCGATCGCGATCTGCGTCTGCGTGGCGATGCTGGTGTTCATCATTCCCGTGTTCGCCGGGGTGTTCAAGCAGTTCAACGGAACGATGCCGTCTCTGACTGTGAAGACCATCGCGGTGTCCAACGCGGTCCGTCACCAGTGGTACCTCTTCCTCTTCGGCTCGCTCGGGACCGTGTTCGGCTTCAAGAAGTGGAAGTCGTCTAAAGCGGGGCGGCCCGTGTGGGATCGCTTCCGACTCAAGGCTCCGGCCAAGATCGGCACGATCGTTCAGAAGATCGCGCTCGCGCGCTGGGCTCGGACGCTGTCGTCGCTGACCGCCGCCGGCGTGCCGATGCTCGAGGCCATCGACGTCACGGGCCGTACCGCCGGCAACGTCGTCGTTGAGAATGCGATGGCGGCGGTGCACGATTCGGTCCAGGGCGGCGGGACGATCGCCTCAGCGCTGGCCGACGAGTCCATCTTCCCGTCGTTGGTCACCAACATGGTGCGCGTCGGCGAGGAGACCGGTGCCCTGGACGAGACGCTGTCCAAGGTGGCCGACTTCTATGAGGACCAGGTCGAGGCGGCAGTCAAGTCCCTGACATCGATCCTCGAGCCGCTCATGATCTGCGTCGTGGGCACCATCGTCGGGTTCATGATCCTCGCCATGTACCTGCCCATGTTCCACGTGTACGACGCCATCAAGTGAGGCTTCGCCCGGCCGCTTCGCCCCTCGTCGCGTAGGTCGCCCTACCCCCAATGCGGGGGTTGGGACCTAGACCTTCGTCGAGTCTTGGGTCAGGGACGACCGGACGACTACACCAATATGGGTCCATCGGCCGAGTCCTTCCACTACTCGCGCGTCAGCAGCGAGTGGGGCGTCCTGCGCCTGCTGGCCAGCCTCGGCGAAGCCGGGAGCCATTTCGTGCCATCGGGCGCGCACCTCATGGTCGAGCCCGGCCCGGGCAGCCTCGACGTCTACTACGCGCCCGCGCGCAAGTCCTCGCTGGAGCGCCGGCTGCTGACCCACACCCGCCAGCACGGCAGCCAGCTGCTGTGGCGGGCGGTGTTCGCGCTGCCGCTCGAGGTCATCGAGCTCCCTGAGGCGATCTTCCAGGTCGTCGCGCTCGATGGGTTCTCGCTGCCGCTCCCCACCCCCGGCCTGCAGCTCACCCTCGACCAGCTCGCGGCCCGCGCCCAGCTGACCCTGCGGACCCCGCAGCTGCGCCCCACCACCACCGTCCGGGTCCGCCAGCGCGCCGCCGCCCTGGCCACCGCCGTCGCTGTCACCGCCGGCTCGACGCCTGCCGTCGCGCTCGCCGCCGGTAGCACCGGAGGTTCGCTCAGCACGACGACCCCG
>DATAVO010000227.1:0-5120 GCA_036267695.1 Frankiaceae bacterium | reverse complement strand
GGGATGGATCCGCTGCCGCCGCCGGCCGGTCTGGAGCCGCGGGTCGAGGCGACCGAGGCAGCGTTCGCTCCCTGCCTGGCAGCGGTGCGGGAGGGCCGCGAGCTCACGTTCGGCTACCGGCGGCCCGGGCAGGCGCAGCCGGCCCCGCGCCGGGTGCATCCGTGGGGCGTCGTGTCCTGGCGGGGCCGCTGGTATCTCGTCGGCCATGACCTTGATCGCGAGGAGAGCAGGGTCTTCCGGCTCTCCCGGATGGAACCGGGAGTGCGCGCGGTCGGGCCGGCGGGTGTCGTGATCCGGCCGGCCGGGCTCGACCTGCGCGCTGCGGTGGAGGCTGCCGAGCCGGGGGAGCCGGCATTCGAAGCAGTTATCCGGGTACGCGACGGCGCCGCCCTCTCGCTTCGGCAGGGGGCGCCGACCGGCCCCGAGCCCGACACGATTGTGCTGACCGACCGCGACATCGGGCGCCTCGCCGACCGGGTGGTCGAGTTCGCTGCCGACGCGCAACCGGTCGATTCCCCGGAGCTCGTCGCCGAAGTGCGCCGCCGGCTGAAGGGGGCGCTCGCCGCGCACTCGGAGGGTTCCGAGTGACGGGGGCGGCGGACCGGCTGCCTCGCCTGCTCGCGATCGTGCCTTACCTGCGTACGCACCCCGGGGCTGACATGGCCGAGGTCGCGGCGGTTTTCGGGGTGGACGTACGCCAGCTCAACGACGATCTGAACCTGCTTTGGGTGTGCGGGCTTCCAGGGGGCGGCCCCGGCGACCTCATCGATTTCTCCTTCGAAGGCGACACCGTCAGCGTCGTCGAGGCGCAGACGCTCGACCGTCCGCTGAAGCTCACTGCCGACGAGGCCCTCGCGCTGCGGGTGGCCGCCCGGGCCCTGGCCGACGTTCCGGGCCTGGCCGAGCGCGACGCACTTGAGAGCGCCCAGGCCAAGCTCGCGTTCGCCAGCGGGGCGCTCCCGGAAGTGGGTGCGGCCTCGGCGCCGCCGATGCAGGTCGCGCTCGAGCCCGAGGCGGAAGCACTGGCGACAGTGCGGCGTGCCCTGGACGAGGGTCGCCAGCTGGAGCTGCGTCACCTGGTCGCTTCGCGCGACCAGGTGACCGAGCGCACCGTCGATCCGATGCGGCTGGTCAGTGTCGACGGTCGCTGGTATCTCGAGGGCTGGTGCCACCTCGCGGAGGCGGTGCGGCTTTTCCGCCTCGACCGCATGGTCGACGCAAGCTTGGGCGGCTCAGCAGCGCCGCTGCCGTCCGAGGCCGTGCCGAGAGACCTCGCCGAGGGGCTCTTCCGGCCCCGCGAGGAGGACCTGACAGTCGTCATGGAACTCGAACCCGCTGCCCGCTGGGTCGCCGACTACTACCCCGTCGAGCAGGCCACCGAGATCGGGCCGGCGACTGGGGGCGACCCGGCTGAGGGTGGTTTCGGGCCGCTACGGGTGGAATTGCGCACGCCCGAAGCCGGTTGGGTCGTACGGCTTGCGCTGCGTCTGGGCGGTCGTGGGCGCGTAGTCTCGCCGCCCTCGGTGGTGGCTGCGGTGCGGGAGCAGGCCGAAGCCGCTCTTGCGGCGCTCGACGACTGATCGCAGCTGCTTCGCGATCCGGCTCCCGTTTCCTGCCCGGCTGCCGACAGGAGGTGAGCGGAAACACCGCTTCGGCCGAATGCCATGCCAGCTCAGGGCCGAATGTCGGGTCGCGTCTAGTCCTAACGGACTATACGGACGAAGCGGTAATCCGCCGAAGGGAAAGTGTCGCCAACTTGGCGGACGACCGTAGGGAAGGGGTGGCGTAGTGACCACGATCAAGGCGTCGTGCCCTTCGTGTGGCGAGGTGGAGATGACCTCGAAGGACGTCTCGCTGATGGTCTGCAGCCACCCGCCGCTTTCTTACTACGCGTTCTCGTGCCCGTCTTGCCGTGAAGAGATCCGCAAGCCGGCCGATGACCACGTCATCTCGCTGCTGATGTCCGGCGGCGTCCGGGCCCAGGTGTGGGAGCTTCCGGCGGAGGCCCTCGAGCCCAAGGTCGGGCCCGTCCTCGACTACGACGACCTGCTCGACTTCGCCTTGCAGCTGGCCGACGACGACCTGCTCGCGGCGCGCATCGGCGGCCAGATCACCCGCTAGCCACCGGCTAGTCTGAGCGGGTGTGGCTCGCTATCTCGCTCTCCGTGGTCGGGCTCGCGCTCGTCCTCCTCGTGCTGGCGGGGCTCTCCTCCTGGCGAAGGTTCCGGAAGATGAAGCGAGCCGGCGGACGGTTCTCCCGGCGCGTCGGTTCCCTCTCGGAGGCGGCAGCTTTGCTCAGCGAACGTGTGGCGAAGTCGGAGCAATTGGGCGCGGATGACTGAGCTCAACAGGCTTCCCGCGTACGATCAGCAGCAGAAGGCCCAGCTGGCGGGAAAGCCTTACTAAGCAGGAGGTCACTGACATGGGTGAGCTTCGCCCCTGGCACATCATCGTTCTGGTTGTCGTGGTCTTCGTCTTGTTCGGCTACAAGAAGCTGCCCGACGCCACCCGCTCCTTGGGCCGTTCGCTGCGGATCCTGAAGACCGAGGTCAAGAGCCTGCACGACGACGAGCCGGAAGCTGCCGAGCAGCCACCCGTGGCCCCGCGGGCCGTGGAGGCGCCGCGCGCGGCCGTTCCCGAGGCAGGCGTGCCCATGGTTCCCCCGGTTCCGGCGGGTACCCCCACCACTCCGACGTCTGACGCAGACCACCGCTGAGCAGGCTCAACACCCGGCTGAAAACAGCCGGCACGGCGACGACACGGATCAGCCGCAGGCTATTGGGCGTGACCCGGCGGGCTCGTACCGTCGAGGACAGCCGGATGACGCTCATCGAGCACATCAAAGAACTGCGCAGACGCCTGTTCATCGCCCTGCTCGGCATCATGCTCGTCACGATCGTGATCGCGGTCTGGGCCTATCACCCGATCTTCAACTTCCTGCGCCACCCTTACTGCGAGCTGCCGCCCGTGCGCCGCGCCGGTGGCAAGAACTGCGATCTGATCTTCACCCACCCCACTGACGCCTTCTTCGTCCGGCTGCGGGTCTCGCTGATCTGCGGAGTGCTGTTCTCCGCGCCGATCTGGCTGTACGAGCTCTGGGCCTTCATCACCCCCGGGCTGCACCGCAACGAGCGACGCTGGACCCTCGCGTTCCTGGCATCAGCCACTCTCCTGTTCGCAGCCGGCTCGACGATGGCGTATCTCTTCCTGCGGACGGCGCTGAACTTCCTGCTCGGCTTCGGCGGCAGCGGCATCAAATCGCTGCTGACCGTGACCGACTATCTGAGCTTCGTGACGCACCTGCTGATCGTGTTCGGCGCGTCGTTCCTCTTCCCGCTTGTGATCATCCTGCTCAACCTGGCCGGCATCCTGTCGGCGAAGCGGCTGGCGAAGTACCGCCGGATCGAGATCTTCCTGGTCTTCGTCTTCGCCGGCTTCGTGACGCCGTCCGGCGATCCGTTCACCATGCCAGCGCTCGCGGTCGTGCTGTGCCTGTTCTACGAAGCCGCGATCCTGTTCGCGAAGTGGAACGACCGCCGGCGCGCCCGCCACGACGAGATGTCCGAGTTCTCCGATCTCGAAGACACCGAAGCGTCTCCTGCGCCCCTTCCTGCACCCATCGAGATGCCGCGCCCGGTCGAGCCGCCGCGGGCCTCGGTAAGTGCCGGGTGGAGCGAGGACGACATCACCTGAGCAATCCGCCGCAAGACGCGCAGGGACATAACCTGGGCAGGTGAGTGCTGCGGGAGGGGTCGCAGCGGAGGTGGCGGCGTTCGTCCGCACCTACCCGTTCGGACTCGATCCGTTCCAGAAGAAGGCCTGCCTGGCGCTGGCCGAGGGGCGCAGCGTCCTTGTCGCGGCGCCGACGGGTGCGGGCAAGACGGTCGTCGGCGAATTTGCGGCCGACCGGGCGCTGCGCAGCGGCGGCAAGTGCTTCTATACGACGCCGATCAAGGCGCTGTCGAACCAGAAGTACACCGAGCTCTCCGCGCGCTACGGCGCCGCGCACGTGGGGTTGCTGACCGGCGACACCGCGCGCAACGGTGGCGCGCCGATCGTCGTCATGACGACCGAGGTCCTGCGCAACATGCTTTACGCCGGCTCCCGCGCGTTGCGCGGTCTCAGCCACGTCGTGATGGACGAGGTGCACTACCTCGCCGACCGGTTCCGCGGCGGGGTCTGGGAAGAGGTCATCCTCGCGCTTCCGGAGCCGGTGCGGCTGGTATCGCTGTCGGCGACCGTGAGCAACGCCGAGGAGTTCGGTGAGTGGCTGGAGACGGTTCGCGGCGACACTGCGGTGATCGTCGAGGAGCACCGGCCAGTGCCGCTGTGGCAGTCGGTGCTGGTCGGCCGCCGGCTCTATGACCTGTTCGCTGATGCCGAGGACTCCGCCGGCTCCGGTTCCGAGGTGAACCGCGAACTGGTGCGGCTGCGGGCGGAGCAGGCGCGTGCCGACCACTCGCGTACCGGCCCCGGATCGCGGGCTCGGACGGGCCGCAGCAGCGGACCACGCGGGACCCGCCGGCTCGATGCGCCGCGCCCGCGCCGGATCTGGGTGCCGTCGCGGGCTGACGTGATCGAGATCCTTGACCGCGAAGGGCTGCTGCCGGCCATCACATTCATCTTCAGCCGGGCCGGTTGCGACGCGGCCGTCGCCCAGTGCCTGTCGGCGGGCCTGCGCCTGGCCACACCCGACGAGCGCACGCGGATCCGGGAGCACGCCCGCGAGCGCACCTCTGACCTTTCCGACGCTGATCTGCGCGTCCTGGGCTACTGGGAGTGGCTCGACGGGCTCGAACGCGGGATCGCGGCCCATCACGCCGGCCTGCTGCCCCGGTTCAAGGAGATCACCGAGGAGCTGTTCGCCGGAGGCCTGGTCAAAGCGGTCTTCGCGACCGAGACGCTGGCCCTGGGGATCAATATGCCGGCTCGCTCGGTGGTCCTCGAACGGCTGGTCAAGTACAACGGCGAGACTCATGTCGAGCTGAGCGCCGGCGAGTACACGCAGCTCACCGGCCGCGCCGGGCGGCGCGGCATCGACGTCGAGGGTCACGCCGTGGTGCTGTGGACCACCGGCTTCGATCCCGAGCAGGTCGCCGGGCTGGCGTCGACCCGGACCT
>DATAVO010000226.1:0-12042 GCA_036267695.1 Frankiaceae bacterium | reverse complement strand
CCAGGTACTGGAGCACGCCGACCTCGAAGGACCCCTTCGTCCCGCCCCCCGCCAGTACGAACGCGGTCGGACCCGGCCCGGGGGGAGGAGGCATCGTTCGATTGTGGCACCGGCGGCCCGAGTCGGACAAAGTCACCCGGTGCCCGAGGCAGACAAGGGCACCCGCAGAGTCATCCGCGACCTCACCCGCCGGCGGCGGCGCTCACCACCTCGACCAGGCTGCCGGCCCGGGCCGGCGTGCTGGCCCATTCCGAGCGCGGGATGACGCAGCGGTCGACGGCGACCGCCACCCCTTTGGGATCGTCGTCGGCCGTGAGCATGGCGACGACCTCGGCGATGGTGGCGCCGTGCGGGACCTGGACCCGCTCCCCGTTCAGCGTCAGCGTGAGGGGGGCGCCGTCCCCCGTCATGCGGACATGAGGTCGGCGACGGCGCGGGCGGTGGAAGGCGCCAGCAACATGCCGTTGCGGTAGTGGCCCACAGCCGCCGCCACCCCGCCCAGCCCCGTCCACCCGATGAACGGCATGTTGTCGGGCAACGCCGGGCGCAGGCCGGTAGCTGCCTCGCGTAGCTCGAGCTCGTCGATGCCCGGGACGATGGCGCGGGCGTCGCTGAGCAGCTCGTGCACGGCGCCGGCGCGCACGGCCGTGTCGGCTTCCTTCTCCTCGACCGTGGCCCCGACGACGACCGAGCCGTCCGGGCGCGGGACGAGATACACGGAGCGCCCGTGCACCAGGCCCCGCACCGTGCGCGTCAGCACGGGAACGGGCGACGTCGCGGCGGGCGGCCCGAGCCGCAGAATGTGCCCCTTGACGGGTCGGAGCGAGGGGAGTGCGGCACCGGCCAGACCCGCGATGGCACGCACCCCGGTCCCCGCCGCCAGGACGACGTGGCCCGGGCGGAGGCGGCGACCGTCCACCAGGACGAGCTCGGGGCCGTCCTCGACTGCGGCGACGGTGGCCGCCACGAAGGTCACGCCGCACCTCCGGCAGACCTCGACCAGCGCGCCGAGGAGGGCGCGGTTGTCGACCTGGTGGTCGCCCGGGACCTCGATCCCGCCGCGCAGCGCGGGACTCAACGCCGGTACGAGGTGCCGGCACGCACTGGCGCTGCGGCGGTAGGCCTCGAGTCCGAGCGCGTGCTGGTAGGCGAGGAGGTCGTCGAGGCTGGCCCGGTCGGATCCACTCAGGGCAACTGTCACCGTGCCTGTCCTGTCGTAGCCGATGGCCTGGGCGGTGGCTTCCTCGAGCTCCGCCGCGAAGGCGGGCCAGCGACCGGCGGCCTCCACCAACAGTGCCGTCAGCTCCGACTCGCCGAACTGTGCCTCGGTCACCGGGGCCAGCATTCCGGCCGCCACCCACGATGCGCCGTCCTGCCCCGGAGCAGGCGCGACGAGCGTCACATCATGACCGTCGCGTGACAATTCCCACGCACAGGCCAGGCCGATCACCCCGCCCCCCACGACATGGACGCGTGACCCCATCTGCGCAAGCCTACGAGAGCCGTCGTGTATCCTGTTCTTTCGACTTCGGGCCAACGTCGTCCCGGTATCCGTTCAACTTCTCTCCACCCGGAAGGACGCCGATGGCCACTGGCCTCTACGACCCGGCATACGAGCACGACGCCTGTGGCGTCGGCATGGTGGCCGATCTCGACGGCCGTCCGGACCACGACATCGTCGACCGCGGCCTGACCGTTCTGGAGCGCCTGGCCCATCGCGGCGCGTCCGGGGCCGAGGTCAACACGGGCGACGGGGCCGGCATCCTCGTCCAGATTCCGCACCGGTTCTTGGTAGGGGCGGCCGAAGCGGCCGGGTTCACGCTGCCCGACGCCGGCGGGTACGCGGTCGGGCTCGTCTTTCTCCCGACCTGTACCGACGACGCGCTGAAGGCACGCGCCGTCGTGGAGCACACCGCCGCCGAGGAGGGCCTGCGCGTCCTCGGATGGCGCACGGTGCCGACCGAGGACGACGACCTGGGCCTGATCGCCAAGGACGCGATGCCACGCATTGAGCAGCTCTTCGTCGCCCCTGCCGGCGACGGCGTCGACACCATGGCGCTTGAACGGCGCGCCTTCGTGTTGCGCAAGCGCGTCGAGCACGCCGTCGACGACGTCTACTTCCCGTCACTGTCGGCCCGTACGATCGTCTACAAGGGCATGCTCACGTCCGAGCAGCTGCGCCTGTTCTTCCCCGACCTGCGCGACCCGTTGTTCGAGTCGGGCCTGGCGCTCGTGCACTCGCGCTTCTCGACCAACACCTTCCCGAGCTGGCCGCTGGCGCACCCGTACCGCTTTGCGGCGCACAACGGCGAGATCAACACCGTCCGCGGCAATCGCAACTGGATGAGCGCCCGCGAGGCGCTGCTCGAGTCCGACCTGATCGACGGTGAGCTGGAGCGGCTGTTCCCGATCTGCACCGACGGCGCGAGCGACTCCGCCAGCTTCGACGAGGCGCTCGAACTCCTGCACCTCGGCGGCCGGAGCCTGCCGCACGCCGTGCTGATGATGATCCCGGAGGCGTGGGAGAACTCCACCGAGATGGACCCGGCGCGCACCGCCTTCTACCGGTTCCATAGCGCGCTCATGGAGCCGTGGGACGGTCCGGCGAGCATCGCGTTCACCGACGGCACCGTCATCGGTGCGGTGCTGGACCGCAACGGCCTGCGCCCGAGCCGCTATTGGGTGACCGACGACGGCCTGGTCGTCATGGCCAGCGAGGTCGGCGTGCTCGACATCGCCCCCGAGAAGATCGTCGCCAAGGGCCGGCTGCAGCCCGGACGCATGTTCCTGGTCGACACCGCGCTCGGGCGCATCGTCGAGGACCAGGAGATCAAGTCGACCCTCGCTGCCGAGCAGCCGTACGACGAGTGGCTCACGGCCGGCGTCGTCGAGCTGTCGTCACTGCCATTGCGTTCGCGGCTGGTCACCACCCACGAGTCGGTCCGCCACCGCCAGCAGCTCTTCGGCTTCACCGAGGAGGAGCTGCGCGTCCTGCTGCTCCCCATGGCCCGTGACGGCGCCGAGCCGATCGGCTCGATGGGCACCGACACCCCGATCGCGGTGCTCTCACGCCGTCCGCGGCTGCTCTTCGACTACGTCACCCAGCTGTTCGCGCAGGTCACCAACCCGCCGCGGGACGCCATCCGCGAGGAGCTCGTCACCTCGCTCGGCGGCACGATGGGCCCGGAGGGCAACCTGCTCGATCCAGGCCCCGCGAGCTGCCGGCAGATCTACCTGCCGTTCCCGATCGTCAGCAACGAGGACGTCTCGAAGATCGTCGGCATCAACGACGACGGCGACATGCCCGGATTCGCCTCCACCAAGATCCGCGGACTGTACGACGTCGCCGGGGGTGCCGTCGGCCTGGAGGCGCGGCTCGAGGAGATCTTCGCCGAGGTCGACGCCGAGATCGAGCGCGGCGCGCGGCTGATCGTGCTCTCCGACCGCGGCGCCAACCGGCGGCTCGCGCCGATCCCGAGCCTGCTGCTGACCAGCGCCGTGCACCATCACCTGATCCGCAGCCGCAAGCGCACCCGCATCGGCCTCGTCGTCGAATGCGGTGACGTGCGTGAGGTGCACCACGCCGCCCTGCTCATCGGTTACGGCGCCGCCGCCGTCAACCCGTACCTGGCGTTCGAGTCGGCAACCGATCTGATCAACAGCGGCGACCTCGCCGGCGTCACGTCCGACCAGGCCGGCTACAACCTGATCAAGGCGCTGGGCAAGGGCGTGCTGAAGGTGATGTCCAAGATGGGCATCAGCACCGTCGCCTCCTACACCGGCGCGCAGGTCTTCGAGGCCATCGGTCTGTCCAGCGAGTTGGTCGACCGTTACTTCACCGGCACGCCCAGCCGGCTCGAGGGCGTCGGGCTCGAGGTGCTGGCCGCCGAGGTGGCGGCGCGCCACGCCCGCGCGTACCCGGACAACGCCGCGGAACTCGCCTACCGCAGCTTGGAGACGGGCGGTGAGTACCAGTGGCGCCGCGACGGCGAGCCCCACCTGTTCAACCCCGAGACCGTTTTCAAGCTGCAACACGCGACCCGCACCCAGCGCGAGGACGTCTTCCGCGAGTACACGGCGCAGGTCGACGAGCTCTCCCGGCAGGCCGGCACGCTACGCGGCCTCTTCCATCTGCGTGAGGGCGTGCGCCCGCCCGTCCCGATCGAGGAGGTCGAGCCGGTCAGCGAGATCGTGAAGCGGTTCGCCAGCGGCGCGATGTCCTACGGCTCGATCAGTGCCGAGGCGCACGAGACGATGGCCATCGCCATGAACCGGCTCGGCGGCAAGAGCAACACCGGCGAGGGCGGCGAGGACGTCGTCCGCTTCACTCCGCTGGAGAACGGTGACTCCAAGCGCTCGGCCATCAAGCAGGTGGCAAGCGGGCGGTTCGGCGTCACCAGCGAGTACCTGACGAACTCCGACGACATCCAGATCAAGATGGCGCAGGGCGCGAAGCCGGGTGAGGGCGGCCAGCTGCCCGCCCACAAGGTCTACCCGTGGATCGCCAAGACGCGGCACTCCACCGCCGGGGTGGGCCTGATCAGCCCGCCGCCCCACCACGACATCTACTCCATCGAGGATCTCGCCCAGCTGATCCACGACCTGAAGAATGCCAACCCGGCCGCGCGTATCCACGTGAAGCTGGTCGCCGAGGTCGGCGTCGGCACGGTGGCGGCCGGCGTCGCGAAGGCGCACTCCGACGTCGTCCTGATCTCCGGTCACGACGGCGGCACCGGGGCCAGCCCGCTGACTTCGCTCAAGCACGCCGGCGCACCGTGGGAGCTGGGCCTCGCCGAGACCCAGCAGACCCTGCTGCTCAATGGCCTGCGCGACCGGATCGTGGTGCAGGTCGACGGCTCGATGAAGACCGGACGCGATGTCGTCATCGGTGCGCTTCTCGGCGCCGAGGAGTTCGGCTTCGCGACGGCACCGCTCGTCGTCGCGGGCTGCGTGATGATGCGTGTCTGCCATCTCGACACCTGCCCGGTGGGCGTCGCGACGCAGAACCCCGAGCTGCGCAAGCGTTTCACCGGCAAGGCCGAGTACATCGTCACGTTCTTCACTTACATCGCCAACGAGGTGCGCGAGTACCTGGCCAAGCTGGGCTTTCGCTCCATCGCTGAGGCCGTCGGCCACGCCGAGGTGCTCGACATGGCCGCTGCGATCTCGCACTGGAAGGCCGACGGGCTCGACCTGACCCCGCTGCTGCACGTGCCCGAGCGCCCCTTCGGCGGCGAAGCCCACGCCACCAAGAAGCAGGACCACGGCCTCGAGCGAGCGCTGGACAACACGCTCATCCAGCTGTGTGAGGGCGCACTCGCCGATGGCCGGCCGGTGTGGCTGGAAATGCCGATCCGCAACGTCAATCGCACGGTCGCGACCATGCTCGGCCACGAGGTGACCAAGCGCTACGGCGGCGCCGGGCTGCCCGAGGGCACGATCAGCCTGCACTTCACCGGATCAGCCGGGCAGAGCTTCGGTGCGTTCGTGCCGCCGGGCATCAGCCTGCGGCTGTCGGGCGACGCGAACGACTACCTCGGCAAGGGCCTTTCGGGTGGGCGCATCACCGTGCTGCCGCCGGAGGGTTCGACCTTCGCCGCCGAGGACAACATCATCGCCGGCAACGTGATCCTGTACGGGGCCACCGCCGGTGAGGTCTTCCTGCGGGGGCTGGTGGGGGAGCGGTTCTGTGTCCGTAACTCCGGTGCCACGGCTGTCGTCGAGGGCGTCGGTGATCACGGCTGCGAGTACATGACGGGCGGCCGGGTGCTGATCCTCGGCCCGACCGGGCGCAACTTTGCGGCGGGGATGAGCGGCGGCGTCGCGTATCTGCTCGACGCGGACCGCGGGCGCATCAATCCCGAGATGGTCGACATCGAGCAGCTCGACCTCGACGACGAGCATCTCGTCCGCGATCTGTTGCAGCGCCACGCCCAGGAGACCGCCAGTCCCGTCGCGCAGCAGCTGCTCGACGGGTGGGACCCGGCGCGGTTCACCAAGATCATGCCGCGTGACTACAAGCGGGTGCTCGAGGTCATGCGCGAGGCGAAGGAGTCGGGTGCCGACGCGGACGAGATGGTGATGGCGGCGGTCAAACGGTGATGTCCCGCCTGGCCCCCGCCCACGCGTCACTTTCAACGGAAGCAAAATAATGGCTGACCCCGCTGGCTTTTTGAAACATCACAAGGAGCTGCCCACCCGGCGGCCGGTTCCGCTGCGCCTGCTCGACTGGAAAGAGGTCTATGAGCCCTTTCCGGAGGAGAAGCTGCGCGAGCAGGCCACCCGCTGCATGGATTGCGGCATCCCCTTCTGCCACAACGGCTGCCCGCTGGGAAACCTGATCCCGGAGTGGAACGACCTGAGCCGCCGCGGCCAATGGGCCGACGCGATCGACCGGCTGCATGCGACGAACAACTTCCCGGAGTTCACCGGCAGGCTCTGCCCGGCGCCGTGCGAGTCCGCCTGCGTGCTGGGCATCGGCGACGACCCGGTCACGATCAAGCAGGTCGAGGTGTCGATCATCGATCGCGCCTGGGACGAGGGCTTCGTGACCCCCGTGCTGCCGTCCGAGCACACCGGCAAGCGGGTCGCCGTGGTGGGCAGCGGACCGGCCGGCCTCGCCGCCGCTCAGCAGCTCACCCGCGCCGGCCACACCGTCACCGTCTTCGAGCGCAACGACCGCATCGGCGGCCTGCTGCGCTACGGCATCCCCGAGTTCAAGATGGAAAAGATGGTGCTGGAGCGCCGGCTCCAGCAGATGGAAGCCGAAGGAACGCGCTTCACCACCAGCTGCAACATCGGTGTTGACATCACCGTCGCGGATCTGCGCGATTCCCACGACGCCGTCGTGCTGGCCGTCGGCTCCACCGCCGGCCGTAGCCTGCCGGCCCCCGGCCACGAGCTCGACGGGATCCACCTGGCGATGGAGTACCTCGAGCCGTCCAACCGGGTGCAGGAAGGCGATCTCGAGCACTCGCCGATCGTCGCGACCGACAAGCACGTCGTGATCATCGGCGGCGGCGACACCGGCGCTGACTGCCTGGGCACCGCCCACCGCCAAGGCGCGGCGTCGATCGTGCAGTTGGAGATCCTGCCCCGGCCCCCGGACTCGCGGGCCGACTCGACCCCCTGGCCGACCTGGCCGCTGATGTACCGCATCTCCAGCGCTCACGAGGAGGGCGGCGAGCGCCTGTTCTCCGTCTCCACCAGGCGTTTCGTCGGCGAAGAGCGGGTGCGCGGGCTCGAGCTGGTCGAGGTCCGAATGGTCGACGGCAAGTTCGAGGAAGTCGCCGGCACCGAGCGGGAGATCCCGGCTGACCTGGTGCTGCTCGCGATGGGCTTCACCGGGCCGGAGCAGGGTCCCTTGCTCGAGGGGCTGGGTGTCGAGCTCGATGCGCGCGGCAATGTCGTCCGGTCGGCTGGTTGGGAGACCACCGAGCCGGGTGTCTTCGTCTGCGGCGATGCAGGTCGCGGCCAGTCTTTGATCGTCTGGGCGATCGCGGAAGGACGGGCGTGCGCCGCCGCGGTCGACCGCCGCCTGGTCGGCCACACCCTCCTGCCATCGCCCATCCTGACGACGACTCGTTGACCCACGCCGTTCGGCGGCGATAGACCCTCACGGTCAATGGACTCAACTGGTCACAGACCCGCGCCCGGCGCGATTCTGCTCCTGGCCGACATTTCGCTTCACCCGCGTGGCTCTCTTCCGAGACGCTGTCTGCTGCCGATCGAAGAGACAGGACGCAAAAGCGCCCGCACGAAACCCCAGCTGTTCGCCGAACTCGCACCGAGGGGTGGCGGACGAAAGGCAAGTGGCATGACCGAGGTGGCCGTCGACCTCGACCCGGCGTTGGTCGAGGGGCTGGACCGTTGGCACCTGATGGGGGCAGAGGTGCACGTTTTGCGCGCGCGGGCGGAGGGTCTGCGCGGCCCGCGTCGCGGTGAGCGGGCGCTGGTGCTCGCGCTGCGTGCAAGCGATCTGGAGTCGGAGTTGCTCTCCCACGTCGGCGTCGAAGCCGGCGCCGCGATTCTGCGGGACATGGAGCAGCATCCCGCCGCCGTCGCCGCGATCGAGCGCTGGCGCTACGCCCAACTGCTGGCCGAGCGCATGATGACCGGCGACCTTTCGCGGGGAAGCGGCTCCCACCGCGACTGACGCCGCACGAAGTCAGCGCATGTTCGTCGCGTCGACCTCGCGGATAAGGCGGCGAAGGTCGGTCAGCACGCTGCCCAGCACCAGCCACTGCCTGGTCGGCAGGTGTGCCTCGCGCGACTCCGCGATGAGGCGCCTGGCGGTGTTGCGTGCCTTGGTACGGGCGGCATCCAGGGCGGCGAAGGCATCCTGCGATGCGAAGACGCCGTCGTCGTCGAACACGACCCGGCCGGTCTGGCGCAATACGTCGGCGGCCTCGAGCAGCACGTCGGCGAGCTGAGTGCGCAAGGCAGCCGGCAGGGGCGGACTCTTGCGCTCCGCGGCGGCCACCACCTCGGCCTCCTCGGCGAAGGCGCGCGTCATCCCGAGAATCATGCTGAAGGCGCGGCTGAGCAGGCGCAGCGCTTCCTCCTGATGGCCGACGGTCGGCTGTGCGGTGCGAGCGAGCGGGTTGTACTGCACGCTCTCGCCGCCGCGTTTGACGGCTTCCCGGGCCCGGGTCAGCCGGGTCTCCATTGCTCGGGCCTTGTCCAGCCGCCGGCCCCAGTTGTCGCCTGGCCAGTCCTCACGGATGGCATTCGCATCATTGGTGAGTATCGCGGCAAGCGCATCAGCCAGCTCGCGTAGCGCCTTGCCGCTGTCGCCCACGTGGACCGGCGGGAAGATGGCCAGCGAGAAGGTGATGCCGACCGCGGCGCCGAGCACGGTCTCGAGCACCCGATCGATCGCGTAACTGTTGCTGCCGTCGGAAAGGATCAGCACCAGCATCGCGCTGACAGCCACCTGCGTCGCGCCGCTCGCTGTCAGAGCCAGTGAGCGGCCGATGATCGTGGCCAACAGCACCAGCAGGCCGATGCTCCACCAGTGCAGGCCGAGGGCGGAGCCAAAGACGAAGGCGACCAGGACCCCGCAGACCACACCGATCGAGCGCTGCACGCCGGTGCGCACCGACTCGAGCACCGTCGCCTGCACGGTCAACATGGCGGCCAGCGGTGCGAACACGGGCGTACGGCTTCCGATCCACCAGCGCGCGAGCTGATATGAGGCGGCAGATGCCAGCGCCGCCTTGATGATCGTCAGCCAGACCACGCGGTCGGTCGGGGGAGTGAGGAACCGGCCGGCGTAGCCGACTCCCCGCCGAGCCAGGTCGCGCACGTAGGCAGCGTAGAAGACCGGCGGGTGCTCAGCCGGTTGAATGCTCAGCCGGTTGAATGCTCAGCCGGCTGAATGCTCAGCCGGCTGAAAGCTCAGCCGGCTGAAAGCTCAGGCGGCGCGGTCGGCCATCAGCGCGGTGACGTCGGCACGAAGCGCGTCGAGGTCGACCCGGCTCTCGGCGAGCACCCGCACCGCCAGGCCCTCACCCTCGCGCAGCAGGCCCAGTAACAAGTGGCCGGTGCCGATCTCGCCGGACTTCAGGTGCAGCGCCTCGCGCAGCGAGAGCTCCAGAGCCTTCTTCGCGTGCTTGGTCAGCGGCAGGTGGCCGCTCTTGACCGGCGGTCGCTGCTTGTTCAGAGCGCCGGGGCCAAGGTGCGCCTCCGTGGCCTGCCGGACCTGCTCGAGATCGATGCCGACCGTGGCGAGAGCGTCGGGATCGAGCCCGTCCTCGGTAAGGACCAGCACGCGGCTGCGCAGCAGGGAAGCGGTGAGCCCGTGAGACGCGAGTGCCTGCGCCGCCGGGCCGTCGACCCTGGCTACGCCGAGCAGCAGGTGTTCGGTGCCGAGACTCGGATGGCGCAGCTCGCGGGCCTCTTCCTGGGCTCGCTGGACGCTCTCGCGCGCCGGCGTGGTGAACCGCTCGAACATCGCCTACTTCTCCCTACTGAGAATCCGCCGCCGGCCGCCGGCCGCGTCGCCGTACTTCTTGTGGACCGCCTGCCGGCTGACGCCGATGCACGCGGCGATGTCCTGCCACGACCAGCCCTGCTCGCGGGCTTTCGCGACATGCCCCGCCTCGAGGCGCTCGGCGAGTTCCCGCAGCGCGCGGACGGCCCGCAGGCCGACAGCGGGGTCGGTGCTGCTGGCCTCGTCGGCCAGCTGGGTTCCTTCACTCACGGTGTCAACTTAGTTTGACAGTCGGTCCCGTGTCAACCCAGATTGACAGCCGGCGTCCGTCGACTTGAGGAAGTGGTCGCTTTTCGGATGGGAAACCGACCAGTTCCGCAAGCCGCGGCGCGCTGCGGCTGGGTGGCCGAAGTGGTGCCCCCGGTGGGATTCGAACCACTGCATGGTCCGGGTGTGGGTCCCGAATCCCACCCGACACCCCTCGCTGGCGTTCGGTGCCCCCGGTGGGATTCGAACCCACACTGTGCGGTGTTTGAGACCGCCCTCTCTACCGGTTGGAGTACAGGGGCCGCGCGCCCCGACTGTGACGTAGGTGTGCGCCGGGCCAGCTTAATCTGCTGATCGCGCCGGTACTCTCGGGAGCGTTCTCATGCTCGCTGCGCTTCCCTTGACCTGCCTAGGAGACCCCTTTGACGAGCCCGTCGTCTTCGCCGGCAACGCGGCGGGTCTTGCTCGCCGAGGACGAGGCGCTCATCCGGCTGGACCTCAAGGAGATGCTCCAGGAAGAGGGCTACGACGTCGTCGGCGAGGCTGGCGATGGGGAGAGCGCGGTCAAGCTGGCCGAGCAGCTGCGCCCTGACCTGATTATCCTTGACGTGAAGATGCCCGGGATGGACGGGATCACCGCGGCCGAGCGCATCGCGGCCAAACGGATCGCTCCGGTCGTCATCCTCACCGCCTTCAGCCAGCGCGACCTCGTCGAGCGCGCGCGCGATGCCGGTGCGATGGCCTACCTGGTCAAGCCGTTCCAGAAGCGTGATCTGCTGCCGGCGATCGAGATGGCGGTCAGCCGCCACGCCGAGATCGTGAGCCTCGAGTCGGAGGTTTCCACGCTCGGGGAGCGACTCGAGGCGCGCAAGATCGTCGAGCGCGCCAAGGGCGTCCTGCAGGTCGAGCACGGATTGTCCGAGCCCGAGGCGTTCCGCTGGATCCAGCGCACCTCGATGAACCGGCGATCGACGATGCGTTCGGTCGCGGAGGCCGTCATTGCTGGGGAGCTTTTACCCACCTGACGAGCATCTGGCGCGCCTTTCCGTCGTAGAGCCTTGTCGTGACGCGCAATCGCCTGGTCAGATGAGCCAGGTCCGTCACACCGTATTCATCTGGCGTTGGCACTATGTATCCGCTCCGTAGCGCTGGTGGATCCCGGCGTTACCTCCACCCCACACCCGAAGGACTTCACGTGGCATCACGCACCAATCTGGTGAGGCGCACGACAGCGGTGAGCGCCGCGGCCGGTCTCGCGCTCGCCCTGGCTGCATGTGGCAGCAGCAGCAAGGGATCGAGCACGCAGCCGAGCTCAGCTCCGAGCGCGTCCGCTGACAGCTCGATCTCGGTGCCGGCGGCCATCAAGAGCAAGGGCACGCTCGTCGTCGCGACCGATCCGTCCTACGCGCCCAACGAGTTCTTCGGCTCGGACAACAAGACCATCGTCGGCATGGACATCGACCTCGCCAATGCGATTGCGCAGACGCTCGGGCTGAAGTTCAACATCGTCAAGGCCGACTTCGCCGGCATCATCCCCGGGCTCGCCTCGGGCAAGTACGACCTCAGCCTCTCCTCGTTCACCGACAGCAAGGAGCGCGAGAAGACCGTCGACATGGTCACCTACTTCACGGCGGGCACCAGCCTGATGGTGAAGTCCGGCAACCCCGACAAGCTGGCGCCGGACAGCCTGTGCGGCAAGAAGGTCGCGGTCGAGAAGGGAACGGTCCAGGAAAACCCTGACCTGCCCACGAAGTCCAAGGCCTGCACGACGGCGGGCAAGGCCGCGATCACCACGCTGAGCTATCCCGACCAGGCCGGGGCGAACCTTGCGCTTTCCAGCG
>DATAVO010000225.1:0-16505 GCA_036267695.1 Frankiaceae bacterium | reverse complement strand
GGTGGCCTTCCTGCGCTCCGAGCCGGCGAAGGGTGCGCTGGACAGCGTCGACCCCGAGACCTACGCCCCCGAATGCTGGAAGCTCATCGGCCGCGAGCTGTTCATCTGGTACGCCAATGGCCAGGGCAAGACCAAGCTCGTCGGCGGCTTCCCGGGCAGGCAACTCAAGGTCCCCGCCACGGTCCGCAACTGGAACACCGTCGTCAAGCTGCACGACCTCACTGCGCCCTGAGCCCGCGGTGGGGTTCTCCGTCGAAAAGGCCACAACTTTTGCGGAGACCCCCGCCCCACTCGGCGGGTCGGGGCTGACACGCCGCAGCCCTCGAATCTTTGTGTCTTTTTCGACGGGTGGCTCAGCCGGGGCCCTCAGAGATGCTTGAGCAGGAAGTCGCGCATGACGGTCGCGGCCTGCTCGAGCGCGGCGCCCGAGTAGGGCACGAAGTGATCGCCGTCGATCCTGTCGAGCTGCTTCGGTTCGCCCGCCAGGTCGTACGCGGCTAGTGCCATCTCCACCGGGGCCACTCGGTCGCCATTCGCGACGACCATCAGCAGCGGCCGGGGCGCGAGGAACGGCGCCGCGACGGCTGGCACGAATGGCGGCGCGGCGCTCATCCCCTTGAGCGTGAAGGTGTTCTGCCACGCCGAGCCCGGGCCGCCCTCGGCCTCGAACCACAGCGTCGACTCCGGCTGCGGCAGGAAGGCCCGTGACGCGGGATCGCCACCGGTCGGGATGATCACGGACAGCGGGCCGATCGGCGGGTCGGTGCTGTCAGCGGGTCCGGAACCGCTCTCGTCCTCCAGCGCCGCGCGCATCGCGGCGAAGCGTTCGTCCAAGGGCGCCGTCGGGTCGTCGAGGGATCCCGCGAAAGGCACGTTGGCAATCACGACCTTGACCCGAGGATCGACCGCGCCGACGACCAGCACCTCGCCGCCGCTGAAGCTCGACCCCCAGATCCCCAGCCGCTCCGGGTCGATCCCGGGCTGCTGCGCGAGCCAGGTGAGCGCGTAGCGGTAGTCCCGCGACTGCGCCCACGGGTTGATCTCCTGCCGCGGTTCGCCATCACTGTCGCCAAGGTGGCGATGGTCGTAGACGAGCACCGCGAAGCCGGCAGCGCTGAAAACCTCAGCAAACGCAGGCAATCCCATGTGCCGCGTCGCCGAAAAGCCGTGCGCCATCACGACTGCCGGCGCCGGACCAGAACCGCCCTCGGGTGGGTACAGCCAGCCGCGAAGGGTGACGCCGCCAAAGCCCGGGAACTCCACGTCGCTACGCATGGCGCAGCTGATCCCATGCCGCGAGCGCCGCACCCCGCGCGCCCGCCATGTCGAGGTCGGGTACCTCGGCGAAGCTCGCGACGCGCAGCTGTTCCTCGCGCAGGTTGGTGTGCTGGGTCGTCAGGTCGACGAACCACTTGCGTAGCTCGGGCGTCGTCTCGACCACGCCGCCGCCGATGAAGTACGCGTCGGGATCGGTCACGTTCGAGACGAGGGTGAAGAGCCGCCCGAGCGCCATGGCTTGCTGCGCGAAGATGGCCCGCCCTAGCGCGTCACCCTTCTCCGCATGCCCGCGTACGAGCTTGGCCGCCGCTGCCGCCTCGAGGCCGGCCAGCTCGTGATCGGGATAGCGCGTCAGCCAGTACGGCAGCAGGTTGCGCTCGATCGCCGACAGCGACGCGATGCTCTCGGCGTCGCCGACGTTGCCGCAATTGCAGGCGGGCAGCGACTGGTCGGCTTCGAGGATGCCGTCCAGCGGGATGATGACGTGGCCGAGCTCGCCGGCCATTCCGGCCGCTCCGCGCACGACGCGTCCGGACTCGACCAGGCCGCCGCCGAGCCCCGTTCCGACGACCACGGAGACCGAGGAGCGACGCGGGGCGTCAGCGCCGAAGTGGACGTGGTGCGCATAGAGCGCGGCGGCGTTGCCGTCGTTGCTGTAGACGACGGGCAGACCGAGCCGCGCCTCCAAGGCGCCGCGGATGTCGAAGCCGCGCCAGGCCGGCATCGAGAAGTTCGTGGAGCCCTTCGAGGAGATGACGCCGTCGGCGCTCGCCGGCCCCGGGGTGTCGAGCCCGACCCCCCGAACCGCGGAGGGGGTGACGCCGGTCATCTCCAGCACATTGGCGAACGCATGCGCCAGCGCCTCGACCGCGACGCCCGGACCTTCGAGCACCCGGCTCGGCATTTCGAGCAGCTCATCGACCAGAAACCGGCCGCGCGCGTCGAGCACGGTGGGCTTGTTGGCATTGCCGCCGTTGTCGAGCCCGACCACAACGTCCATGCGGCCAGGATGCACCCTTACGAGGCGGGACAGCTCAGCCGGGCTCAGACCGGCTCGGGTATGCGACCCTCCGCCGCTTCATCACGCTTCGCCGCAGCGGCCTCGGGACGCACTCTCGGCAGCATCAGCGCCGGGAAGATGCACAGCACCGAGAGCCCGACTGCCCACCAGAACGAATGCCCGAATGCCTGCGCGACGGCCCCCTGAGCGGCCTCAGGAATCGCTGCCGTACCGCCGAGCAATCCGCCGGCGTGGCCACCGCCACCGACCGAGGAGATGATCTGGCGCTGCAGGATGACCGCCAGCACGGCGGTACCCAGCGACGCACCGACCTGCCGAACGATGTTGATGGTCGTCGTCGCACGCGGCACCTCGGCCTGCTGCAGCGTCTGATAGCCCGCGCTCATCGACGGCATCATCGACATGCCCAGCCCGAGCCCGCGAATGAAGAGCGAACCGGCGAGCAGCACCTCGGACGTCCCGGGCGTCACCTGCGTGTAGGCGATGGTGCCGATCACCACGACCGCGACGCCGAACGGCACGATGCGGTACGCCCCGACCCGGTCGGTGATCCGGCCTGAGATCGGCATCGCGAGCATGGCTCCGATGCCCTGCGGGGCCATCAGCAGGCCTGCCGACAGGGCGCTCTGCCCGCGGACCACCTGGTAGTACAGCGGCAGCAGGAACATCGCGCCGAACACGGTCCCGCTCAGCAGGAAGCCCGTGATGCTGGCCGACGTGAAACCCCGGTTCTTGAACAGCCGCAAGTCGATCAGCGGCGCCTTCGCGCGAAGCGCGTGCCAGATGAAGGCGGCCAGCAGCGCGAAGCCGGCGACGATCCCGACGATCACGGTGGTGCCACCGAATCCGCCGCTGCTGCCGGCTTCGGAGAGCCCGTAGACGATGAGCGCGAGCGCCGGGGACAGCAGCGAGAGGCCGAGGATGTCGAGCTTGCCGGCGGTGCCGGTGGCGTCGGACTTCAGGGTGCGGGCGCTCAGCAGCAGGGCGAGCAGTCCGATCGGCACGTTGACGTAGAAGATCCAGCGCCAGTCGAAGTTGTCGACCAGGATGCCGCCGATCGCGGGGCCGAGCACCGGACCGAGCAGCATCGGGATACCGACGATGCTCATCACGCGGCCCATCCGCTGCGGGCCGGCCGCGCGGGCCAGGATGGTCTGCCCGATCGGCAGGATCATGCCGCCGCCGAAGCCCTGCAGCGCGCGGAAGGCGATCAGGCTTCCGGAGGACCAGGCGAGCCCACACAGCACGGAACCACCGATGAACAGGCTCAGTGAGATCAGGTACATCCGCTTGGCGCCGAAGCGCTCGATCGACCAACCCGACAGCGGGATGACGATCGCCAGCGCCAGCAGGTACGCGGTGCTGACCCACTGGATCGTCGACAGCGGCGAGTGGAAAGTGCGGCCAAGGGTGTCGATGGCGACGTTGACGATCGTGGTGTCGAAGATCGACATGATCGTGCCCAGCACGACCACGATCGCGAGCGCGCGCAGCTCCTTGTCGACGACGACCTCGCGGTTGGCGTTACGCCCACGACCACGAGATGACGGACTTCCGACGGCCACGCGAGTTCCTCCCCAGAGATCACGAACGCAGCTATCGTGCCCGAGATTCTTCACAACGGTCAAGGATTTATTTGAGTCAACTTCATAGTGTTGTTTTCACCACTATCGGGTTAGCCTTGCGCTGTGACCGTCACCGCTGCCGGCAGCGCGCTCCGCGAGGAGATGGGCCCCGACGCCCGGCGCGCCTGGCGAGCGGTGCAGGAGATCCAGCTGCACGGCGAGGGGCAGAACCGGCTGTCACGCGTCTGCGAGGAGCACGATCTGGCCCCCTCCAGCGTCAAGGCCCTGCTGCGGCTGTCAGGCACCCGGCCCACCGCAATGCGCGAGCTGGCGGCCGCCTTCGCCTGCGATGCCTCCTACATCACGGCCGTGGTCGACGCGCTCGAGGAGCGCGGGCTGGCCCGGCGCGAGCCGCACCCGACGGACCGGCGCGTGCGCACCGTCGTGCTCAGCGATACCGGCCAGCGCGTAGCCGCCAGCGTGCTTGATCTGCTCAGCGAGCCGCCGCCGGCCATCTCCGCCCTCAGCTTCGAGGAGCAGCGCCAGCTGGCGGATCTGCTTGACCGCGTAGCCGCGGCAGACCAGAAGCTCGCGGAGCGACGCGCCGCCGGCTGAGTGGTTTCGTCACGCAGTGTGACGAGGGTGTGGGACGGTCCTTTCGCCCGTATTGGGAAGATTCACGGCTGGCGATCAGTTGACCTTGAGGTTGACGTCTGGCGTTCATGGGTGTTCTCGTGAGCCCGGAACGCGGCGTGTCTGACAAATTCGGTCACGCGCAGCGTGCAGTACAGCTACTTTCTTTGCAGCTTCACAGCACTTCAAGGGGGAGGTGATGATGAGAGGCTCGCAGGGTCGCCTTCGCGGATTGATCCACCGCGGTCACGGTATCGGTCACGGTGTCGATGCCGTCGCCACCGCCGCCGCCACACCCTCGGCGAGCGGCCGGAGCCTCGAGCGCACGATGGCGATGCGCGTCCTCACCATCCTGGCCTTGGTCGTAGCGGTCTACGGATGGCGCCACAATCACCACCTCGGTCTCGCCGTCGGTCTGCTCATCGCCGCCCGAGGGGTCTGGCTCGGCCGGCCGATCACCATCGGACGGGTCGTGGCGTCCGGCTTCCTGCTCTTCATCGGGTTCTGTGCTGCCTACAACGGCCACCAGTCGATGACCGCCGAGGCCGAGATCGCGGCCGGCGCAGTCGTCTGCCTCCCACGTCGCGCGCCCGGTCCGGCCAGTGACAGCGAGCGCGCGCGGGTGCGGGCCATGGTCGAGGCGACGTCGGGCGACACCCTGGCGCCCTTTGCCCTGCGCACCGACAAGGCGTACGTCTTCTCCCCCGACCGCGGCGCGGCCCTGGCCTACAAGGTGCGCTTCGGTACGGCCGTCGCCTCAGGTGACCCGGTCGGATCGCCCGCGTCACGCGTGGCGGCCATCGACGCGTTCCTCGCCGAGAGCGAGCGCAACGGCTGGCGCACCACCGTGCTGGGCGCGTCCGAAGAGCTCACCGATGTGTGGCGCCAGCGCGGCATGCGTGGGCTGTGCATCGGCCGCGAGGTGGTGCTCGACGTCGAGAGCTTCAGCATGAAGGGCCGCGATTTCCGTAACGTCCGGCAGGCCGTTTCGCGTGCCACCAATGCCGGCGTCACCACCGCGATCGTTTCCGAGCGCGGCCTGGATCCCGCTACCCGGGCCGAGCTCGTCGCGGTCGCCCGCGGTGCCCACAAGGGCAGCGGCTCCGAGCGCGGCTTCTCGATGATCCTCGACCACCTGCTCGACGGCACCCACGCCAACACCATGATCGCTTACGCGCGTGATGCCGAGGGCCGCATCGTCGGCTTCCAGCGTTACGCGACCGCCGATCAGGGCCGCGAGCTCTCCCTCGACGTCCCGTACCGGGTGCCTGACGCGCCCAATGGCGTCGACGAGCGGCTGATCGCTGACGTGATGATCTGGGCGCGCGAGCAAGGCGCGGTGCGGGTGTCGCTGGCCTTCGCGGCCTTCCCCGAGCTGTACGCCGCCAAGAAGCGCAACTTCGGGCAGAAGCTCGGCTTTCGCGCCGTCCACGAGCTCGACCGCTGGATCCGGCTCGAATCGCTCTACCGGTTCCTGCGCAAGTTCAACGCGTTCGGCAAGGGCCGCTACGTCATGCTCCGGCCCAGCCAGGTCGCCTTCGTGCTGCTGTCAGCGCTGACGCTCGAGTTCGCCACGCGCTCCCCGGGCGGCCGGCGCAACAGCGTGCTCGACCCAGCATGCGAGCCCGAGGCTGCGCCGCACCAGGCCCACTAACGCGCTCCGCGCACCAGGCCCACTAACGCGCTCCGCGCACCAAGCCCACTAACGCGCTCCGCGCACCAGTCGGCCCGGACGAGCGCCGGTGTCGATGCCGTTGCGACGCGTGACGGCTCCGCTGACCATCGTCGCCACGTAGCCCGACGCATCCTGCACGAGCCTGCGGCCGCCCGCGGGGAGGTCGTACGCCATCCGCGGGGTGTGCAACGTCAAGCCCTCGAAGTCGATGACGTTGATGTCGGCCTTCTTGCCGGCCGCCAGCAGGCCGCGGTCATTCAGCCCGAAAAGCGCTGCGGTGTCAGCGGTCTGCTTCTTCACGACGTACTCGAGCGGGAGGCCCTTGCCGCGGTAGCGGTCCCGCGCCCAGTGGGTGAGCAGGAAGGTCGGGTACGACGCGTCGCAGATCATCCCGCAGTGCGCGCCGCCGTCCGACAGCCCCGAGACACCCGCCGGGTGCAGGAACATCTCCCGGATCGCGTCGTGGTTGGCCTCGGCGTAGTTGAAGAACGGCAGCATCAGCATCGCCGTCGCGGGGCCGGCACCCGAGGCGCTCTCGGCCATGAGGTCGTACATCGCCTCCATTGCGGTGACGCCCCGGTCCTCGGCGATGGCCGCGACCGTGCGCTCGCGGGTCGGCTCGTAGTCGGGCGGGTCGCCCAGGTAGTAGATCCGGTCAGAGGCGTTTTGGTAGAGGTCCTTCATCCCGTCGAACTGGATCGTCGGGTCGACCGGCACGTCGGTCTCGGCTAGGATCGCCGCCTTCACCGCGGGCTTGACGAGCTCCTGCGCCCGCTCGGCCGGCGTGAGGTGAGCCAGCGCCCGGTAGGTCGGGCGGTGGGTGAACGCGTGATTCCCGGCAAAGCCGGTCAGCATCCCGAACGGCCGTGCCGCCACCTGCGGGTAGAGCCGGGCGCCCGCCTCGAAAGCGGCCGCCGAACTGTCCATCAGCTCGCGCCACAGGTGCGGCGCCGCGTCGACCTGGATCAGCGCGAAGGAGACGGCACGGTCGATCTCCGCAGAAAGCCGGCTCATCCATTCCAGCTCGCGCGCCGGAGCGATCAGATCCTCACCGGCGGATCCGGCCGGTGCGAGCTCGAAGACTGCCTGCCCGCCGCGTGCCATCGCCCGCCCGATGCCAAAAAGCTCGTCCTCGGCCGCGAACGTGCCGGGCACCGGCTCACCGTTCATCGCCCGGTGTCCGAGCGTGCGGGAGGTCGAGAAGCCCAGCGCGCCGGCCTCGATCGCCTCCTGGACGATGCGTTCCATCGCCGCGATGTCTTCTGCCGACGCCGGCTTGTTCATGGCGCCGCGTTCGCCCATCGCGTAGGTACGGACCGAGCCGTGCGCGATCTGCACCCCGAAGTCGACCGCCAGCTCGCGGCGACCGACCGAGTCGAGGTACTCCGGGTAGGACTCCCAGCCCCAGGTCATGCCCTCGGTGAGCGCGGAGCCGGGGATGTCCTCGACACCCTCCATGAGCGCGATGAGCTCCGCCTCGCTACCGGGGCGCACGGGGGCGAACCCGACGCCGCAGTTGCCGGAGACGACCGTGGTCACGCCGTGCAGGCTGGACGGCTCGAGCAGCGGGTCCCAGGTGACCTGGCCGTCGTAGTGGGTGTGGATGTCGACGAAGCCGGGGGTGACGATGCGTCCGGTCGCGTCGATCGTCTCGGCGGCCTCGCTCGCGATACCGGAGCGGCCCACCTCGACGATCTGGCCGTCCTTCACGCCGACATCGGCGCGATAGGGCTCCGCGCCGGTTCCGTCGACGACAAGTCCTCCGACAATCTTCGCGTCGAGCACCGGGCCTCCACTCATGTCGTTGCACAACTTGTCTGTGCTTGCACAACTTGTCCTGCAAAATGTCAGCGACTGCCACTTACGCTGTTGATTGGACCACGGGAGCCGCCGCTGGTCACGCTCGACTTGCGAACCGGCAGGTCGTAGCGTCGAGGTCTCGCACGAAACGTCGCGAGCAATCAGCCAGGAGGACATCTCAGCATGGTGAGCACTCGAGCAGCGCTGCTCTACGGTCCCGGCCAGGACTACAAGATCGAGACGATCGACATCGAAGGGCCGGCAGCCGGCGAGGTGCTGATCCAGATGAAGGCCACCGGGCTCTGCCACTCCGACGAGCACGCCCGCACCGGCGACATGCCGATGCCGCACTACCCGATCATCTGCGGCCACGAGGGCGCCGGCGAGGTGCTCGAGGTCGGCGCGGGCGTGACGAGCGTGGCGGCCGGCGATCACGTGGCGATGTCGTTCGTCCCGTCGTGCGGTCAGTGCAAGTCGTGCCGGCGCAATAAGGCCTACCTCTGCGACCTCGGCGCCACCCTGTTCAACATCGGCATGCCGGACGGGCGCATCGCCCACAAGAAGGGCGAGGAGACGGTCGCGCGTTACGCCCAGCTCGGGGCTTTCAGCGAGATCCAGCTGCTGTCCGAGGCCTCGGTCGTCAAGGTCGACGCCGACATCCCGTGGCAGGCCGTGGCGCTGACCTCGTGCGGCGTGGCGACCGGTTTCGGCTCGGCGGTGAACCGGGCCAACGTCCGTCCCGGCGACACGGTTGCCGTGCTCGGCGTCGGCGGCATCGGCATCAACGCGATCCAGGGCGCCCGCGTTGCCGGCGCCCGCCGGATCATCGCGGTCGACCCCGTCGAGTTCAAGCGCGAGCAGGCCAAGCGCTTCGGTGCCACGCACACCTTCGCCTCGCTCGAGGAAGCGCTCGCCGGCGTCGGTGAGCTCACCTGGGGCGAGATGTGCGACTCGGTCATCTGCACGTTCGGCGTCATGCGCGGTGAGCTGCTCGAGCCCGCGCTGAACCTGACCGCCAAGGGCGGCAATTGCGTCGTCACCTCGGTGGCGCCGATGATGCAGTCCCAGGCTGACCTGAACCTGTTCATGCTGGCGATGATGAACAAGCAGATCAGCGGAAGCCTCTACGGCTCGGCCAACCCCCGCGTCGCCATCCCGCAGCTGCTGGACATGTACCGCGACGGCATCATCAAGATCGACGAGCTGATCACGAAGACCTACACGCTCGACCAGGTCAACGAGGGCTACGCCGACGTCAACGCCGGAAAGATCCTGCGCGGCGCGATCATCTTCTAGCTCAGGCACCCTGCCGGGCGGCCGACCTTGGCCAGCCCGGCAAGGTCGCCGGCGCTGTAATAGTTCGGCCCGGCGTCGGACACCGACGGGTACATGACCTCGCTGGTCAGGCGTGCGTGGTTGAGTCCGACGGCATGGCCGAGCTCGTGGAGCAGTACGGCCGCACGAACGTGCGCATCGGCCCGGTTGTAGCCGTTCGCGTCGATCACCGCGTAGCCCTTGATGATCTTGTACGTGGTGATCCGGCCGTTGATGGTCGAGTACTGCGACTGGAAGCCGCCGTCGCCAAGCTGGTTGCCGCCTGCCAGGTAGCTGCTGCCGTAGGTCTGCCCGCCGGGGTGGGCGAACGCGATGATCAGCGGCGCCGGCTGGTTCCACGCGCCGGATTCGGGGATGTCTGACGTCGACCCGTCGTAGACGAACGTGATGCCGGTGGCCTTCGACAGCGCGCCCACGGCGGCCTGCACCGCCGGCAAGCCCCCCGGCTCGAGAGCCAGATTGACCCGGTAGTGCACCGGCACACACGGGTTCCAGCGCTGCACCCAGCCGCTGTAGGTGTTGATCGAGAAGTCAGCGGGGACGCCGCGGACGACCGGCGCCGCCTGCTGGCAGGCCGTCGCGAGGCCCAGGGCCAGGGCGGCGAGCGTGACGAATCGGCGCATACCGAATAGATCGAGTCATCCGGACTCACACTTGAGGAACTGGTCGTTCTCGGCGGCCGAAAGCGACCAGTTCCTCAAGTTTGGGGGCTACTCGTCGGCTGGTTCCTCGTAGGCCTCGATGGGTGGGCAGGTACACACCAGGTTGCGGTCGCCGTAGGCGTTGTCGATGCGTCCGACCGGCGGCCAGTACTTGTCGATGCGCGGTCCGCCCGCGACGGCGTGGCCCGGCCAGGCAGCCAGCGAGCGAGCGTAGGCCCGGGTCCACTCGTCGGCGGTGACGGCGTGGGCGTCGTGCGGGGCGCCGCGCAGCACGCTGTCACCGGCCGCGATGTCACCACGCTCGACGGCGGCGATTTCGGCACGGATCCCGAGCATCGCGTCGCAGAAGCGGTCGACCTCGGCGAGCGATTCGGACTCGGTCGGCTCGACCATCAGGGTCCCCGCCACCGGAAACGACATGGTCGGCGCGTGGAAGCCGTAATCGATGAGTCGCTTGGCGACGTCCTCGACCGTGATCCCGCTGGCCGCGGTGAGGGCGCGCAGATCCAGGATGCACTCGTGAGCGACCAGGCCGTCGGCACCTGCGTAGAGCACCGGGTACGCGTCACGAAGCCGGGCGGCGATGTAGTTCGCCGAGAGCACGGCCATCGCGGTCGCGGTGCGCAGCCCGGGGGCACCCATCAGCCGGATGTACGCCCACGAGATCGGGAGCACACCGGCCGAACCCCACGGGGCAGCCGCGACGGCGCCCGGCGAGCTTTCCGGACCCGCGCCCGGCACGACAGCCGAGGCCGGCAGGAACGGGGCCAGATGCTCCTTCACGCCGATCGGCCCCACGCCCGGACCGCCGCCGCCGTGGGGGATGCAGAACGTCTTGTGCAGGTTGAAGTGGGAGACGTCGGCGCCGAGATCGCCCGGCCGCGAGACGCCGACGAGCGCGTTCAGGTTGGCGCCGTCGAGGTAGACCTGGCCGCCGGCCTCGTGCACCAGCGTGCACACCTCGCGCACGGTCGGCTCGTACACCCCGTGCGTCGACGGATAGGTGATCATCAGCCCGGCGACGGTGCCCTCGTGCTTGGCCAGCACCGCGCGCAGGTCGCCCGAATCGATCGAACCGTCTGCCGCGGTCTTCACGACGGCCACGCGCAGTCCCGCGAGCGACGCGGAGGCCGCGTTTGTGCCGTGCGCGCTCGCCGGCACGAGGACGACATCGCGGGCGTTCTCGCCGTTCGACTCGTGGAAGCGCCGGATCGCGAGCAGCCCGGCGAACTCGCCCTGCGCGCCGGAGTTCGGCTGCACGCTCACCGCGTCGTAGCCGGAGAGCTCGACGAGCCACGACTCGAGGTCCGCGATCAGAGCGCGGTAACCGGCGGAACGCTCGGCCGGAGCGAACGGGTGCGCGTCGGTGAACTCGCGCCAGGAGATGGGCGCCATCTCGGTGGCCGCGTTCAGCTTCATGGTGCAGGAACCGAGGGGAATCATCGTGCGGTCGAGCGCCAGGTCGCGGTCGGAGAGGCGACGCAGGTAACGCATCATCTCCGTCTCCGAGCGATACGCGTGAAAGCGCTCGTGCGTCAGGAAATCCGACGTCCGGGCGAGCCCCGCCGGAAGCAGCGAAGGCGCATCGGCGTCGGCGGCTTTCACGTCGCCGCCGAGAAGCGTGAGCAACTCACGTATCACCGACGCGTCGCACGTTTCGTCGAGGCTGACACCGATGGTCCGGGCGTCGACGAGCAGCAGATCGAAACCGCGCTCCGCCGCGGCGGCGATCACGTCAGCGGCAGCACCCTCGGTGCGGATGCGCAGGGTGTCGAACGCGCTCTCGCCGAGCACGGTGTGCGGACTTGACGCGAGTCCCGCCGCCAGCCGCGCGGTGAGGTCGGCGATGCTTGACGCGATCGCGCGCAAACCGTCCGGCCCGTGCCACTGGGCGTAGAACGCGGCGACGACGGCCGGCAGCACCTGCGCGGTACAGATGTTGCTGGTGGCCTTCTCCCGGCGGATGTGCTGCTCGCGCGTCTGGAGCGCGAGCCGAAGGGCCGGGCGTCCGGCGCTGTCGATGCTGCTGCCGACGAGCCGGCCGGGGAGCTGGCGCTGGTGCTCGGAACGCACAGCCATGTAGGCGGCGTGCGGGCCGCCGAACCACAGGGGCAGGCCGAAGCGCTGGGTACTGCCGACGGCCACGTCAGCCCCGGCCTTCCCGGGAGGCGTCAGGAGAGTCAGCGCCAGCAGATCGGCGGCGACGACGAGCAGCGCGCCGGCGTCGTGCACCTTGGCCGCGAGCGGGGCGAGGTCGGCCACGTGACCGGACGTGCCGGGGTACTGCGCGAGCACGCCGAAGACGCCCGCGAGGTCGAGGTTGGGATCGGCGAGGTCGGTCACGACGGCCTTCACGCCCGCCGCGGCGGCGCGGGTGGAGACGACGTCGATCGTCTGCGGGTGGCAGTCGGAGTCGATGACGAACGTCTCAGCCGCGCCCCGGACGACCCGGCGAGCGAACGCCATCGCCTCGGCCGCGGCGGTGCCCTCGTCAAGCAGGCTCGCGTTGGCCACATCGAGCGCGGTCAGGTCGGTGACCATCGTCTGAAAAGTCAGCAGCGCCTCGAGCCGGCCCTGGCTGATCTCCGGCTGATACGGCGTGTAGGCGGTGTACCAGGCCGGGTTCTCCAGCACCCCGCGCAGCAGCACGCTCGGGGTGAGCGCGGGCGAGTAGCCGGTGCCGATCAGCGGCCGTACGAGCTGGTTGCGATCAGCCAGTGCCCGAAGCTCCGCGAGCACCTCGGCCTCGGACGCAGCGTCCGGCAACGCCGGAACGTGCTCGCTCGCGATGCCCGCCGGTAGGGCAGCGGCCAGCAGCACCTCGAGATCGGAGTAGCCGAGACGCTCGAGCATGACGGCCGACTCAGCGGAATCGGGCCCGATGTGACGATCGGTGAACGGGCGGCTCATGACGCCTCCGGAGCGGATCTGCGGGACGCAGCGGGCGCCCACCGTCCCCCTCTGTGCGGCGGCCGTGCGCCTTCAGAGGTTGCACCGGATGCTGCGGTCCGTTTGCCTGAGAGTTTCCGGGGAGGTTGCCCCTTCGGCGCCCCAGTTCCCGCCGGTTGCCCGCCGATTCTGAGGTCTCTCCCGCAGCGCCGACTCAACGGTAGGCAGGCGCCCTGGCCAGGGTCAAGCTGGCGCGCGCGAGGTCACGTCAGGTTTACGCGGTGACCGCCGGCTCCAGCTCCTCCGGCACCGACATGAAGGGCTGGGCGCCGCGCTTGAGCAACGCTCTCCACTGAGCGGGGTCATACGAGCTGGGGGCGGTCGTCCTCACGAAATCCACGATGGCGCGGCTGAACTCGGCAGGCCGCTCGACGTGCACGAAATGGCCCACCCCGGCCACGGTGACCAGCCGGGAGTGGGGCATCGACTCGGCGGCCGCCGTGGCGTGCGCGAAGGGCAGCACGGTGTCGCCGTCTCCCCAGATCACCATGATCGGCATGCCCTGCGCGAGGTAGGACCGGTCGCGCATCGTAATGATCTGCCCGCGCCAGTCGATGACGTGGCTGAGCACATGCAGGAACGCCTTCCGCGCCGCACGACCTTGGAAGCCCTCGACGACCTTCGCGACCTCTCCGATGTCGGACGCAAGTGGCCCGGCGGGCAGCCGGCGGGCGAGCTCCTCCACCAGGCGCATCGGCACCGCTCCGGGAAGCGAATCGAGCACGGTCAGCAGCTGGCGGGCGCCCGGCAGGGTCAGCGCGCGCAGCAGCGGGGTCACCTCGCGGCCCAGCCCGCCGCTGGCTTCGAGCACCACACGCTCGGTGCGCTCGGGGAACTGGTAGGCGAACTGCATCGCCACCCCGCCGCCGAAGCTGTGACCGACGACCGTGGCCCGCTCGATCCCCAGCACCCCGAGCAGGTCACGCATGCCGTTCGCGAACCCGCCGATGCTGTAGTCCGCGCGAGGCTTCGCGGAATCGCCGTGGCCGAGCAAGTCGGGCGCGACGACCGTGAATTTCCTGGCGAGGGCGGGCAACACCGGGTGCCAGGTCGTGCGGTTGGAGCCGATCCCGTGCAGGAGCAGGAGGGGCGGACCGTCGCCGGCGATGGTGAACGCGCGGCGGTGGCCGTGCACGATCACCGACGTCTCCTGGACCCTCATGTTCGTACGGTAGTCCCCTGCCGTTACTGTTCAGTAACATCCGCCGAAGAAATCTGACGTGGCGTCAGAATCGTCAGACGGCAGCCGCCTCTTGAATGCGGCTGATGGCAAAGGTGCGCCGCTCACCGGTCTCGTCATCCAGGCCGATCAAGAAACCTCCGCTGACGAGCGTCGGGTAGACGGTGCGGCGGCTGTGGCGGCCCTCAGCGTTCACGTAGGAGATCCAGACGGCGGAGGAATCGGCGGCTGCCTCGCGCAGCAGGAGGGAGATCGCCTCGGGCGTGCCGACGGTGCTGCTCCCATCGGGCTCGGGAGCCTGCCGCGAACGCCCCGGCCGGCGCAGCGACGCCACCCGCCGCAGCATCGAGATGGTCTGGGTGACATGGCTGTCCGGCAAGTTGGTGCCCGCCGACCAGCCGACGCTCTGGCCGCGACCGGCCGCCGCGACGGGGACTCGGCGCCCGCCCGATTGCTCGATGACGATCCCCCCGCCGCGCCCCGCGTCACCAGCGGGCGCATACCCGGCTTCACGCAGCACGGCGAGAATCTGCGCCGGCTCCAGTGGGCTCACCGCAACGGTCGGGGCGACCAGCACGAGAGCAGCCGACGCCGTGCGCCGGTTGGCGACGACCTCCGCCAGCAATGCCGGATCGTCCGAGCGCAGATAGCCCGCCGCCGACCCGGCACGCAGCCGACCGTGCCGGCGGGCGATGTCATCGATCAGGTACGTCAGGCCCTGCGGGACAGTGCCGCGCGCCAGGCGCTCGATCAGCTGGTGCAGCTCGACGGCCGTGCGACCGGCGTCGAACGCGCGTCGCAGGCTCGCCTCGGAGAACCGATAGACCGTCGCCGCTCCCGCCGATTCGATATCAGCGATCAGCGCGAGCTCGCGCGCGATGTGCGGCAGCAAGGGCCCGGGTGCGACGGCGGTCAGGTCGGCCTGGATCAGCACATGTTCGATCGGTGCCGGCAGCGAAGGGGCGAGGGCGGCAGCGATGTCGTCCCGGTACGCGCGGGCCTCGGTCTCGTCGCCGGAGCGCGCGGCCGGCGCGTGCGGCGAGTCGAGCAGCACCCGCCCCGCCGTGGTCAGCGCGCCGCGCCCGGTCACGCCGAGGAACTGGGCTTCCTTCAGCGTCCAGGCGCATACCTGGTCGATGTAGCGACCGCTGCGCGTCGGCACCCGCCAGCTCAGCCAGGCCGGCAGCCGGTCGAGGTCGGGCGCATGACCCTTGCCGGCTGCGGCCATCGCCGCCAGCACGTCACGGCGCAGCTCTCCGGCGCCTGGACGCACCATGTCGTACGTGAGCAGAGCCGCCGCCTTCGTGCCGTCCTCGTGCACGGCGAGGCCGGGAAGCTGATCCATCCCGCACCAGGCGGCCGCAAGCAATGCCCACCGTTCGGCCATGGGGGCGTCACGCCAGCGGTCGTAGCGCTCGGTCGGGACCATGACCGGATCCACCCCTGCGGTGCGTCCGGCCAGGGACGCCGCAGTAACCGTCTGCACGATGAGCGCGACGACGTCCTGCTCCACCCCGAGCGCCTTGGCGGCAGCGCGCAGCTCGCGCACGGGCAATCCGCCGGCCCGCGTCAGCGCGGGCGGCGCCGCATCCCAGCGTTCGAGCAGCGCCTCGAAGAGCCGCAGCGCGTCGAGCGCCGTGGAAGCACCCCCGCCATCGATTTCCTTGACCGCAACAGCGCGCCCGGCGATCGCTGGCGGGTGGGGCGAGACGTTGCCTGCAGGACGGTCCCCGCGCAGCGCCAGGCCGACCTCCCGGGGCAGCTCGACCGCGTCGGACGCGATGGCGATCAGCAGACCGCGGGCGAGGAGCCGCTCGATCCCGGTCTCTGCCTCCTCGACCCTGACGAACCGCAACCGTCCCTCGACCTCACCGACCGCAGGCCCGGATGCGAGCTGGGTGAGGATCGCGCGCTGGCCCTCGGAGAGCTCGTCCAGCAGTACGGCGACAGCCTCGGGGTCGGCGAAGTACGCGTTCAGCGCCTTGGTCGGCGTCTCGTCCTCCGCGAGGCCGAGATCGTCACGGATCTGGACCCTGACGTTCTGCGGCACCTCGGCGAGCAACTGCGCGAACGCCCGTCCGAGGCCGAGCGGGTAGTCCCCCACCGCCGAGCGCACGCCCTTCACGACTCGCAGCCGACCGGTGCCGTCACGCCAGGCCAAACCGAGCGTGACCGCGATGGCGGTGGCCCGGCGGATGTCAGCGAGCGGGACCTGGCAGAACTGCGCGAGCTCGTCCTCGTCGGCGGAGCCCAGCACCAGCGCCTCGAGCACGTCAAGCACGAATTGGTCGACGGTTTCGGCGACCCGGGAGACGCTGTGCTGCGACGACAGCCGGCTCGCGAGGACATCGAAGTCGGCCGGCGGCGGCACGGCCGCATCGGGACGCTGACGCAGCAACGCCCCGAG
>DATAVO010000224.1:0-21085 GCA_036267695.1 Frankiaceae bacterium | reverse complement strand
CCACTGGCCCGATCGGCGCGCTCAACGAGGGAATCAGCACCCTGCTGATCGATACCTGGTACGGCCAGCCCACGGCCTCGCCGAACGTCGTCGTCACGGCGCCGCAGAGCTACGCCGATGCCCTCGAGCAGACCACCCAGCTCTACGGGCCGGATGTCGTCGCCAGTGCCATGCGCGTCCGCGACGCGATTGCCGGTGCTCCCACTGGTCCGGTGGGCGCGTACCTGTGCCACGGGTTGTGCGAGACCGGCTCCACCGCGTGGGAGCCGCTGATGGCGAACGTCAAATCGTGGCTCGACGCCCATCCGCGCGAGGTCGTCACGTTCTTCATCGAGGACTACGTGAGCCCGGCCGACACAGCGAAGGTCTTCACCCAGGCGGGTCTGCTGCCCTACCTGCATACGCAGGTGGCCGGCCAACCGTGGCCCACGCTCGGGCAGATGATCGATTCCGGGCGACGCGTCGTCGTCCTGATGGAGCACCACGGCGGGGGCAGCGCGTATCCGTGGATGCTGCAGGGCTTCGACTGGGTGCAGGACACCCCGTACGCCAACCCGTCGGCCGCCGATCTGAGCTGTCGCCTGAACCGCGGATCGGCCTCAAATCCCCTGCTGCTCATCAACAATTGGCTCAGCGGCTTCTCCTCGCTGGTCACCAGTGCGCAGAAGGTCAACGCCTACTCGGTGTTGGATCCGTACGCGCAGAGATGCGAGCGCGAGCGCGGACTCATCCCCAATTACGTCGCGGTGAACTTCTTCGACGAACCCGATGTCTTCCGCGTCGTCGACCAGCTCAACGGGTTCGGCTAGGGGCCCGGCGACGGGACTCGTGGCCACTGGGGCATGAGTGTTAGTTTCAGGTTGATATTTCATATCAAAGATCAGCTCACCTCCGGGTCCTCGAGGAGCAGCGATGCCAGACCTGAACACCGACTGGCTGGTGTCGGTCGATGACCATGCGATCGAGCCGCCGAACGTCTGGCTCGACCGGCTGCCGTCGAAATACCACGATCTCGCTCCGCACATGGTGGCGACCGACAACGGTGAGGCCTGGCAGTACGAGGACAAGCAGGTCCCGACGTCGGGCCTGTCGGTGGCCGCGGGCAAGCGTCACGAGGACTTCTCGCCCGATCCGGTGCCTTTCAGTGAGATGCGTCCGGGCGCCTACGACTCGGTCGCGCGTCTAGCCGACATGGATCAGGCCGGGATCCTGGCGTCGCTCTGCTTCCCGTCGTTTCCCCGCTTCTGCGGCCAGATCTTCTGGGAGGCCAAGGACAAGGATCTCGCCGGACTCTGCGTGCAGGCCTACAACGACTGGATGATCGACGAGTGGTGCGGCCTCGCGCCCGGTCGCTACATCCCGCTCGTCCTCATCCCGCTCTGGGACCCGCCGGCCGCCGCCAAGGAGCTCGAGCGCTGCGCCGCGAAAGGGGCGACCTCCTTCGCCTTCTCCGAGAATCCCGAACCGCTCGGCCTGCCGACGATTCATGACCCGAGCCGCTACTGGGACCCAGTGATGGCGGCGGCCCAGGATCTGCAGATGGTCGTCTCGATGCACGTGGGGTCGTCGTCCACGATGCCGAGCCTCTCCTCGAACGCGCCGGCGCTGGCGAGCCTGACATTCGGTGCCTCGCGGGCGGCAGCAACGATGCTCTCCTGGCTGTTCAGTGACTACTTCCAGCGCATGCCCGGCCTGAAGATCGCCTTATCCGAAGGCAACATCGGCTGGATGCCGTACTTCATCGAGCGGGCCGAGCAGGTCGTGGACCGGCAGCGGCACTGGATCAAGAAGACCAAGACCGAGTTCTACAACCTCAAGGTCGAGGACAGCACGCAAGCTGATCTCGACCGGCTCAACGTGCGCGAGACGTTCCGTGACCACATCTACGGCTGCTTCATCGAGGAGACGTCGGGCCTGCGCTGCCTCGACATCATCGGCGAGGACAACGTGATGTGCGAGACCGACTATCCGCACACCGATACGACGTGGCCCAACTCGATCGAGATCGCCCGCAAGCTCGTCGCCGAGCTCCCGGTCGAGACGCAATACAAGATCCTGCGGGGCAACGCCGAGCGGCTCTACCGCTTCACGCCGGCCGAACCGCCCTCGTGACGGCGCACTGCAGCGCAGGGTGAATCGCCAACCGTCGGTGGACGTCTTTCAGGGTGTGCGGGTCATCGAACTGGCGCAGTGGGTATTCGTCCCCGTGGCCGGCGCGATGCTGGCCGACTGGGGCGCCGACGTCATCAAGGTCGAGCATCCGGATGGAGACGGCTACCGCCAGCTGGTGATCCCGGGATCGGGGACGTCGACGGTCAACTACTCGATGGAAATGGCCAACCGCAACAAGCGCAGCGTCGCGATCAACCTCAAGTCTCCCGATGGACGCGCGGCCCTGCTCCGCCTGCTGGAAAGCGCCGACGTCTTCCTCACCAACTTCCTGCCGTCGGTCCTCGAGCGGCTGGGTCTCGGGGCTGATGAGATCCGCGCGCTGAACCCTCGCCTGATCTACGCGCGCGGCCACGGCTACGGCACCCGTGGTCCTGACGCCGATACCCCCGCCTACGACTCCACCGCCTTCTGGGCCCGCGGCGCGATCGAGGAAACCCTTGCGCCGCTTGGCCTTCCGGAGCCACTGCCCCAGCGCGGGGCCGTCGGCGACCGCTATGCAGCGACGCATCTCGCGTTCGGTATCGCCGGTGCCTTGTTTCGCCGTGATCGCACCGGCGAGGGCTGCACGGTCGACGTCTCACTGTTGAGCACGGCGCTCTGGATGATCTCCTCCGACGTGCTGGCGTCCCTGCAGGGTGCCTTCAGGCAATCGCCGGAGCTCGGCCGCCCGAGGGTGACGCTGCCGAACCCGCTGGCCGCGAACTACCGTTGCGGCGACGGCAGGTGGCTGACGATGTGCTGCCTGCAGCCCGACAAGTACTGGGCTGACGTCTGTGCGATCCTCGAGCGCCCCGACCTGCTGGCCGATGCCCGCTTCATCGACATGAAGTCCCGTGCCGAGCACAGCGGCGTCCTGGTAGCTGAGCTCGAGGCCACGTTTGCGCGCCGGCCGATGGACGGGTGGCGCAGGGAGCTTGATGACGCCCGCATCCCGTGGGCGCCGTTCCAGACCGTCGACGAACTCGTCGACGATCCGCAGATCATCGCCAACGGCTACATCGGCACGGTCGAACGCGAAGGGGCGGAGCCCTTCCCGTTGCCGGCGGGGGTCGTCCAGTTCGACGAGAAGTCCGCCGCCCTGCATGCCGCTCCCGGGCTCGGTGAGCACACCGACGAGGTGCTGATGTCGCTCGGCTACAGCTGGGACGAGGTCGTCGAGCTCAAGCTGAGCGACGCGATCCTCTGACACCTGCTGGGCTCAGCTGGTGGCGCCGCCATTCACCGGGATCGTGACGCCAGAGACGTAAGACGCCGCATCCGAGCACAGAAAGGCAATGACCGCAGCAGTTTCGGCAGCTGTCTGGGCACGCCCGAGCGGGATCCGGCCGGCGATCCATGTGGCGAACGAGATGCCCTCGTTGACCGCAAGTGCCGTCAGGCCGGGATTGGGGAATCGGTCGCTGGGTTCGACAGCGAGCGGTGCCACGGCGTTGCAGCGGATGCGATGCGGTCCGAGCTCGGCCGCGAGGACCGCGACCATTTGATCGACGGCGGCACGGGCCGCGCCGACCGCGCCGGCTCCTACGGTGGGGGCGATCGCTGCGTGTGAGGAGAGCAGCACCAGTGCTCCCGGCCGGCCGCTCGCGATCATCGCCTTGGCCGCAGCCTGTGCCAGCATCCACGAGCCCGTCAGGTTGACGTCGAGGCAGCGTCGCCACGAATCCTCGGTCAGGTCCAGCAGCGGCCCGTCACCGGCGCCGGCCCCGGTTGCCCCGTTGAGCACGCAGCACCAGTCGAGCCCGCCGAACGCGTCGAGGGTGTGCGCCAGCAGCGTCGAAACGTCCTGCCTTTCCAGGCTTTCCAGCCGGTGGGCGACGACCCGGCCGCCGTGCCCAGCGGCCCGCTCGGTGACTTCGGCGATAACGGCGTCGAAGGCTGCGTCCGTTGCATAGGCGGTGTCCATCGCGTCGGCGGTGTCTGCGCCGCCCACCAGATCCGCGCACATCAGGTCGGCGCCCATCTCGGCCAACTGCAGCGCCGTCGCGTAGCCGATGCCCGGTGGCCTCGCGACGCCCGAAATCAATGCGATCATCCGCCCATCCTTGCGGATGGGCGGATGAGCTCGTGGATCAGGCCCCGAGGACGATCGTCCAGGCACCGAAGGCCGATCCGGCCTGGTCGGTGGTGGCGGTGAGGCCACCGGCGGGTCCGGCGCCGGTGACGCCACCGTCAGTCGCGATGGAATTGATGCGTCCGCTGCCCGAACCGTTGTCCACCGACTGCACCGTCTGGCCCGCCGGAGCGGTCCAGGCCGTGATGGTCGAGGACTTGCCGGACCAGATGGAGACGACGACGTCGCCGTTGGCCGGCACCTGGATGGTCGGCGTGGTGTAGGACGCGGCGGTCGCGATCGACGCCTTGCCGGCTGATGCCACGACCGGGCTGGTGGCGTTCGTCCCGCTGTAGGCGAGCAGTTGCACGGTGCCGTGTACCGCACCCGGGAAGCCCACGGTGACCGGGGAGCCGGCATCCGTCGCGGTGGCGACACGCTGCCAGACCGTTGTCGTCAATGCTGTCGTCGTGCCAGAGACCGCACTGGAGGTGGCGACCTGGGTCCAGCCGGCGGGTGCCGTCAAAGGGCCGGCGCCCACTCCGGTGGCGACCAGCAGCAACCCGTTGCCCGCGCTGACGCCGGCCGGCACGGTGACCGCCTCGGTCATCCCGTTGCCGTTGGCGGCCGCCGAGGCGACGAAGGCGACGGTGGACGCCTGGCTCGCGCTGACGGTGACGGGCTGCGTGAGGCTGCTCGTCGCACCCTGAGCGTTCGTGACAGTGAGGCTCACCTGGTAGGTGCCGGGACCGGCGTACACGTGCTGCGGCTGGACGCCAGTGGCCGTGCTGGAGTCACCGAAGTTCCAGGCGTAGGAGGTGATCGACGAGCCCGGCGCGGTAGACGCGGAGGCGTTGAAGAAGCATGTCGCGTTCAGGCACGAAGAGGTGAAGCTCGCCGCGGGAGCGACCGGCGGGGCGACGGTGTCGACGAACACGCCCCGGGCCGCCCAGTTGCCGGTGGCCAAAGCGTCGACCGTGCTCGGGCCGGTCACGGTCGTGCCGTTCCACGGCGCCTGGTGCAGCTTGCCGTCGGACTTGGTGGCGTACCAGAGCGAGCCGCCTGCGAGGAACATGCCACTAGCGTTGGAGAAATCAACCGGGTTGCCATTGGAGACGACCGTGGCTTCCACCGGGCTGATGACGCCGCCGGTCACCTGGTTCGCGACCGAGGAGGTCGTGGTGTCCGGAGCGAAGGCCCGGCTGTAGAGGTTCTTGCTTCCCGCCAGGGTGTAATAGATCGAGCGGTTGGCGTAGAACATGCCGGTCACGTTGGGCAGCTCGGCATAGAAGCTGGTCGCCGTTCCCTGGTAGGTCTGGCCCGAGCCGGTCTGGACGTTGTCCCAGTAAGGGTCGTCGTACGGATCGACCAGCTGCGCCGGGCCGAAGGCGTTGGCCCCGTCCCAGGTGCGGTAGAAGAACTGCCCGCCCGAGGCGTACCAGATCCGGCCGTTGAGCACGAAGGCGCCGGTGATGGTGCCCCACGCGATGCCGCCGCCGGTGCTGGGCTGGGTGGCGGCGACTGAACCGATGCCGGTAGTCGGGTCAAAAGTGTTGGCCGTAAAGGTGTTTGCGCCGGCGAGGCTGCCCGCCTGCAAGACGGTACGGGCGTCGCCGGTGTTGTTGCCGGTCACCGCTGCACCGCCGGCGAAGGGGAAGAAGTCAATCTTCATGTGGTGGTAGGCGTAGTTGCCGACGTAGTCGGTGTCGCTGCCGACCCAGACACCGGCCGAGGTGGCGTACACGACCTCAGCGCCATGCCCACGCGGGTTGCGTCCCGGGTTCCACGACATCGGAACGCCGTTGGTCGGGTCGAGCGCAGCCAGACCCGGCCGGGCCACGGCGCCCGACTTTGAGTTGTCCTGGCCGTAGGGGTTGTTCAGCCAGCGGTAGTGGCCACCGATGTAGACCGCCGACGACGTGACGCCCACCGAGTAGACGGAGTCCGTGCCGGTGAAGTCGACCCACGCCGGGGCGACGTTCAGGCCGGTGGACGAGGCGTTGAACCGGCTCGCCGAGTCACAGTCCTGGAAGCTGCTGTTGTAGTAGCCGCCGGTCGCGGCGACGACGAAGTAGGAGCCGTCCGGCGACCACCCGACGTCGCGCACGAAGGAGTCGTAAGCCCAGTTGTAGCAGGCGTTGGTGAAGGCGTTGGTGTTCCAGTTCGGGTCGACGGTGGCCGACGTCGCGCCCAGGTTGACGCTGACGATCTGGTCACGCGCATAGGTTCCGGCCGGGTCCTGCGCGGAGATGAAGTTGCCGTCGACGATGAGCCGCGTCTTGTCCGGGGACACCGCCACTGTGGTGGCGCCGACGGCAGCCTCGGCCGAACCGGCCACTCGGCCGTAGTTGTGGTGGCCGGTCAGGTTGATCGTCAGGTACGGGTCGATCGCGCCGTTGGTGGCGTTGATCGAGGCGAGCCCGTCGTGAACGACGCTCTTGACGGAGGTGAACGTCCCGCCGAGGAAGAGCCGGTTGCCGACGAGCGCCATGTCGTTGATGAGCCCGTTGAGCGAGGGGTTGAAGGTGGTGACCCGGGCGCCGGTCGTGAGGTTGAACTCGGCCAGCCGGGTCGCGACCCCGCCGGCGGTGGTGAACCTGCCGCCGACGTAGACGCCGGTGCCATCAGCAGTGGCGACGATCGAGTCGACCTCGCCGTTCACCGCCGGGACGAAGCCGGTGTCCAACGCGCCCGTGGTGGCGTCGAAAGCGAAGAGGTAGTTGCGGGTGACCGCGGTACCGGAGCCGGTGCCGGCGGTCGGGGTGACGGTCGTGAACGAGCCCCCGACCACCATCTTGTTGCCCACCTGCACGATCGCCTCGACGGCGCCGTTGCCGATGTTCGGCGTGAACTTGGCCGGAACCGCGTTCGCGACCACACCACCATCGTTCAGGCCCGGACTCGCCGCCGATGCCGACAGCGCCGGCAGTGTCGCCGCGAGCGCCGCAACGACCGCCACCGTGATCCGAGTAACCGAGCGTGAGCCCCGCATGCCCATTTCCCCCACATCTGCGCCCAACCAAAGGAAAGTTGTTGACGCTACGTAACGAGTAAACGGGTCGCGGATGCCTGGCGTTGCGCCGCTGGAAATTCACATGAAATGACTTGGGTCACGTCATCGCACGGCCTATCAGGGCAGCGCCGACCGGCCTAATTCCGGGCCGGTGAGGCCCGGAAATGGCCCCCCTGGCAGGACTCGAACCTGCGACCATCGGATTAGAAGTCCGGTGCTCTATCCGCTGAGCTACAGGGGGTTTGCCGCGCCGGTGCTGCGGCCCATCGCCTGACAGCTTAGAAGGCGGGCGTCGGCCGGTCCCGGATCGTCGCGACGCTACGTTGGTGCCGTGGTTGTTCCCGCGGGACAAAGTCGCGAGGTGTACGCGCTACTGGCTGCGCGGTTACGCCAGGCGCTGCCCTCCCTCGCGACCGACATCAATGCGGCCGTCGGTGAAGAGGTGTCTGAGTACTCGCGGCCGATCGAGGGGCTGTTCGGCCGCAACCTGACGATGGGTGTCGAGCGCGCCCTCTCGGCGTTCGTCGATCTGCTGGACGAGCCGGCGCAGCCGACGCTGCCGCGCAACTTCTACCTCGAACTCGGTCGCGGCGAGCTGCGTCAGGGCCGCGGGCTCGACGCATTGCTGTCGGCCTACCGGGTCGGGGCACGCGTCGCGTGGCGCACCGTCGGCGATCTCGCTGTGGACGCCGGCGCACCACCGGCCGTTCTCGTGAAGCTGGCGGAGCTGCTTTTCACCTACATCGACGGGCTTTCCGCGCTCAGCGTGCGCGGCTACGCGGAGGAGCAGGCGGCCCGGGCGGGCGAGCGTGACCGGCGCCGGGCGGAGCTCGCCAGGCTGCTCATCACGGGCATCGATGAGGAGACGCTGCGCGAGCTGGCGGTGCTGGCGCGCTGGCCGCTGCCCGAGCACCTGGTGGCCGTGATCCTGCCGCCGCATTCGGCGGAGGTCGCCCTGCCTTCGGATGCCTTGATCTGGCCGCGCGATGACGACGTCGTGGCACTTGTGCCGTGCACCGCCGACTTCGGTCTTGCTCAATTGCGCCAACGTTTGAAGGGGGTTCCGGCCGTGGTCGGCTCGCTCGTGCAGCCGCGGGAGGTACGACAGTCGCTCGCCGCGGCCGAGGCCTTGGCACTGATCGAGGTGACGGGCGATCGCAGGCACGCCGAGCCGATCCTGGTCGATGACCATCTGCTCGATCTGGTCCTTCGCGCCGATCCCGCGCTGCTCGATCGCCTCAGCCGTCAGCTGCTCGCCCCGCTCGGCGCGGTGCCCGAGTCAGCGCGCGAACGTCTCGCCGTCACGCTGCTGGCGTGGCTCGCGCACGCCGGGGCGCGCAATGCCGTTGCGCAGGCGCTGCACGTCCACCCGCAGACCGTGCGTTACCGGATGACGCAGCTGCGCGAGGCATTTGGCGCCGCGCTGGACGATCCGGAAAGCCGCACCGCCTTGATCGTGGTGCTGCGGGCGGCGTACGGCCCAGTGCCTGGAGCCGGCCGTGCGGAGCGGAGCGCGGAAGCGTGAGCGCGGAAGCGAGCGAAACGCGGGCGCCGTTCTGGCGCCGTTCCTTGCGTCAGTTGCGCCTTTTCGTCGATCCCGAGGGCGATCCGGCGGAGGTCATCTACGGCACGATTCTTGCCGGGGTGGTCCTTGCCACCAAGACACACAAGGGTGCGAGCGGCGCCTCCATCTTCTGGTCGGCTATCGGAGCACTTGTCCTGTACTGGCTTGCTCATGTGTATGCCAGTGTCATCGGGGAGCAGGTGAACACCGGCCACCGCACCAATTGGGTCACGGTCAGACATGCCGGAGCCGAGCATTGGACCCGGCTGCGCGCGTCGCTCATCCCGGTGCTGGCTTTCGAGGTGGTCCGGCTGGGCCAGGGGTCGGTCAACACCTCGGTGCTCAGCGCACTCTGGCTGACCGTCGGGCTGCTGGGGGCCTGGGGGGCGACGGCCGCCTTCCGCAGCGGCGCGCGCGGTGTAGCTCTAGTCATCGAGTCACTGGCCTGCGCGGCGTTCGGCGTCGTGGTCGTCCTGCTGAAAATCGTTCTTCACTGAAGCGGTTCGCGCCTGCCCTCGCGCTATCGCATACGTTCCGCAATGTGAGCACTGTGGGCACTGTGGATTCGCTCTTCGACGTCAGCTCCAAGACCGTTCTGGTGACCGGCGGTTCGCGCGGCATCGGCCGGATGATCGCCACCGGCTTCGTCGAACGCGGCGCGAAGGTCTACATCAGCAGCCGCAAGGAGAGTGAGCTGCGCGCGACCGCGGACGAGATCGGCGCGACGGCCCTGCCCGCCGACCTCTCGACCGAGGCCGGCGCGCTCGCTCTCGCCGCCGAGGTGGCTGAGCGGGAGTCCGCGCTGCACGTGCTCGTCAACAATGCGGGGGCGACGTGGGGGGCCGGGCTCATGGAGTACCCCGATGCAGCATTCGACAAGGTGTTCTCGACCAACGTCAAGGGCCCGTTCAGCCTCACGCGGGCCCTGCTGCCTCAGCTGGAAAAGGCCGTCGCACCAGGTGATCCGGCGCGGGTCATCATGATCGGGTCGATCGAGGGGATCATGGTGCCGGCGTGGGAGAACTACGCCTACCCGGCCTCCAAGGCGGCCGTCCACATGCTCACCCGCCAGCTTGCCGCGCGCCTGTGCCCGAACATCACGGTCAACGCCATCGCCCCCGGACTGTTCGCGAGCAAGATGACCGCCTTCGTCTTCGATGACGATCCCGCTGCTGCCGCCATTCCCGAGCGCATCCCGCTCAAGCGCGCCGGCGAGCCGGGGGACATGGCCGGAGCCGCAGTCTTTCTCGCCAGCAAGGCCGGCGCCTACCTCACCGGCGCCGTGATCCCCGTCGACGGAGGACTCTCAACCCATGGGTAACGCCAAGCTCGACTACATAGAGGTCATCGCCGCTGAGGGCGCGGCACTGATCTCGGCCGTGGCACAAGGTCCACTCGATGCGTCGGTGCCTGCTTGCCCCGATTGGGTTCTGCGCGACCTGGCGTCGCACATCGGCACGACCTGGAGCTGGTCGGCCGTGATCGTGCGCGAGCGGCTGCAGGCTCCTGCTCCCTACGACACACCGACGCTGGATGACCATGAGCTCGTCCGCTACCTCGAAAGCGGGCTCGCCTCTCTCATCGACGCGCTGGGCAGCACTCCGCCGGACACCGCGGTGTGGAACTTCGGGCCCCGGCCACGAACGGCGGCGTTCTGGCGTCGGCGCCAGGCGATGGAGGCCGCCGTGCACCGCGTCGATGCCGAACTCTCGATCGGGGAGCCCGCTGACGTCACGACCGCCGTCGCTGTCGATGGCGTGGGCGAGTACGTCGAGGTGATGCTTCCGCGCATGCACTACAAGCAGGACCCGCCGCCCGGGCAGCTGAAGCTGACCGCGACCGACACCGGCGATGTGTGGACCACCGGCGCGCCCGATGCTGGGGAAGGTTCGCTGTCCGGTGCCGCGGAAGATCTTTTTCTCGTGCTCTGGGGTCGGCGCGACGAGAGCCTGGTCCAACCCGGTGGGGATTCGGCAATTCTCGCGGGGTGGCGGTCGCTCGGAGCGCCGTAGGGCAGGCGTGCCGTGGATAGGACCGCGTCATCCACAGATTGGCTGCGGGGCGCCACCCGCCTGGATCCAGGCGCCATCGTCGGTGAGGCACGGACATCCCGTCCGCGCATCCCCGCCTGACGATCTTTGGAGCAGCCCATGGCCGGCGAGACCTATCTGACGCTGTCCGGAAACCTCACGTCCGTGCCGAAGTCGGGCATGAGCAGAGGCGGCATCCGCTGGACCCGCATGCGGGTCGCCAGCAGTTCGCGGGTCTTCGACCGCGGTACCAGCGAGTGGCGCGACGGGGAGACGATCTTCCTCGAGGTCAGTTGCTGGCGCCGGCTTGCGGAAAATGCGTCCGCAACGCTGGAGCGCGGTGACCGCGTGCTGATCGTCGGCCGCCTGCGGCAGCGCTCATATGAGGACCAGCAGGGCGTGCGGCACACCGTCATGGAGATGGACGCCGATGCGATCGGTCCCGATCTTTCGCGAGTTGCGGCCCGGCTGCTGCGAACGGAGCGTCCGGAGGCGGCTGAGCAGCCCGCCGCCCAGGAGGACGCCGGCGCACCGGTGTTGGAGGCGGTCCCCGTGCCGGTGGTCACCTAGGGCTCTCGTGGCGGAGCCTCGGTCGCCCTCGCCCCATAGGCTGTCAGGCATGGCGCAGTACATCTTTCAGATGCGCAAGGTGCGCAAAGCCCTTGGCGACAAGGTGATCCTCGATGACGTCACCCTGGCGTTCATCCCCGGCGCCAAGATCGGTGTGGTCGGCCCCAATGGCGCCGGCAAGTCGACGGTGCTGAAGATGATGGCCGGCATCGAGCACCCCTCGAACGGTGACGCGATCCTCAGCCCCGACTACTCGGTCGGCATCCTTCTGCAGGAGCCGCCGCTGGATGACACCAAGGACGTGCGCGGCAACGTCGAGGACGGCGTGGCCGAGACCCGTCACGTGCTCGCAGAGTACGAGGAGATCAACGAGAAGATGGCGGCGCCTGACGCCGACTTCGACACGTTGCTCGCCCGCCAGGCCGAGCTCATCGATGTGATCGAGGCGCACGACGCCTGGGAGTTGGACTCGCGGCTCGATCAGGCGATGGATGCCCTCCGCCTGCCGCCTGGCGACGCTGACGTGACCAAGCTCTCCGGTGGCGAGCGCCGCCGGGTCGCGCTGTGCAAGCTGCTCCTGCAGCAGCCCGACCTGCTGCTGCTCGATGAGCCCACCAACCATCTGGACGCCGAATCGGTCGCGTGGCTCGAGCAGCACCTGGCCAAATACCCGGGCGCCGTGCTGGCCGTCACGCACGACCGCTACTTCCTCGACAACGTTGCGCAGTGGATTCTCGAGCTCGACCGCGGCCGCGCCTATCCGTACGAGGGCAATTACTCCACCTATCTGGAGACCAAGCAGTCGCGTCTGAAGGTCGAGGGCAACAAGGACGCCAAGCGCCAGCGCCAGCTGGCCCAGGAGCTGGAGTGGGTGCGCTCCAATCCCAAGGCCCGCCAGGCCAAGAGCAAATCCCGGGTGGCGCGTTACGAGGAGCTGGCGGCGGAGGCTGACCGCGTACGGCCGATGGACTGGGAAGAGATCCACATCCCGCCGGGGCCGCGGCTGGGCAGCCAGGTGATCGAGGGCATCGGGCTCGATAAGGGCTTCGGTGACCGCCAGCTGATCCACGACCTGTCGTTCAACCTGCCCCGCGGCGGCATCGTCGGCGTCATCGGTCCCAACGGGGTCGGCAAGACCACACTCTTCTCGATGCTGGTCGGCCAGCAGGAGCCCGACGCCGGCAAGCTCATCATCGGGCCCACGGTCGACATCGCCTACGTCGATCAGAGCCGCTCGGCGCTTGACCCCAACAAGAACGTCTGGGAGATCGTCTCCGATGGCCTGAACCACATCATGGTCGGCAAGCTGGAGATGCCGAGCCGGGCGTACGTCTCCTCGTTCGGTTTCAAGGGTCCTGACCAGCAGAAGCCGGTCGGGGTGCTGTCCGGTGGAGAGCGCAACCGCCTCAACCTTGCTCTCACCCTCAAACGCGGGGGCAACCTGCTGCTGCTCGACGAGCCGACCAACGACCTCGATGTCGAGACACTGCGCTCGCTCGAAGACGCGCTCCTGGAGTACCCGGGCTGCGCTGTGGTCATCAGTCACGACCGCTGGTTCCTCGATCGCGTCGCGACGCACATCCTTGCCTGGGAGGGTGACGAGGACGACCCGGCGAAGTGGTTCTGGTTCGAGGGCAACTTCGCGGACTACGAGGAGAACAAGGTCTCGCGCCTCGGCTTGGAGGCTGCGCGCCCGCACCGGGTCGTCTATCGCAAGCTCACCCGGGACTGAGCTGCGCGAACGTGGTTACTGAGCCGGGGCGAACGTGGTTATTGAGCCGGGGCGAACGTGGTTATTGAGCCGGCCGGGTGGCGGCTCACCTGAACGGGTGCCCGCCGCTCGGGTGGTCTCGCTCTGAGTGCCTCAACCAACCCTTGATCACGACCGATTGATCTCTGTCAGGCGGAGGTGACTAGTCCAAAAGGACTAGTACTGGGTCCTTTCGGCGTGGATATTGCCGCTGAAGCGGACAAATCGCCCAAATGTGGCCACGAAAGATAGTGCCAAAAGGCCATCAAGGGTTCGACGGGTTTCGGTCGATGCAGGTGCGGTCGAGCGCAGTCGGACAACTTGAAGGGATCTCCTCGTGGAACTGGTCACAACCCAGGTTTACGGGTCGAAGCTTCAAAGCTCTGCACTGCGTACCGGTAGCTGCAACCACTCGGCAGGCCAGGTCTGCTGACCGACCGAGTGATCGTCCGCTGTCCCGCCACCAGTACGACTTCCCCGCCACAGGAGCCCGCCTTGAACGCTTCAGCCGTACTCGATGCCCCGAGTAGCACGCAGGACACCGTCGAGACCGTCCACGCTGCCCCCGCTGCCAGCCCGCTGAGCCGTGACGAGGTGACCGAGCTCATCGAGCGCAACCTGCCGCTCGTGCAGCACGTGCTGTTCCAGGTCGCTGCCCACTACCCGCGCCACGCCGACCGCGAGGAGCTGGCCCAGGCGGCCACCCTCGGTCTGGTCGAGGCCGCTCACCGCTTCGATCCCGCTCGCGGCGTGCCGTTCGAGCGATGGGTCTCCATGCGCGTCCGCGGTGCGATCGTCGACGCCGCCCGCGCCCTTGACTTCGCGCCCCGCTCGCTGCGCGCCGCGGCTCGCAGCGTCGAGGACGCGCACAATCAGCTGCTCACCCGCCTCGGCCGCACCCCGACCCCCGACGAGGTCGCCACCGAGATGCAGGTCCCGGTCCGTGAGCTGCACGAACTCCAGGGACGCGTGCACCGTGCGCTGGTCCTCTCGCTCGACGCCCCTTGCGGCGAGGAGGACGGCGACCCGCTGACGCTGGCCGATGGCCTGGTCGAGACCGTCTACGTCGACCCCTCCACCCAGCTCGAAGAGCGCGAGCGCGCTGCTTACCTGCGTGACGCTCTCGCTCTGCTGCCCGACCGGCTGCAGGCCGTCGTCAGCGGCTACTTCCTCGAGGGCCGCTCCTCGGCGGAGCTCGCCGAGGAGCTCGGTGTGACCGAGTCCCGCGTTTCGCAGATGCGCTCGGAGGGTCTTGCCCTCATGCGGGCCGGCATCTCGGCGCAGTACTCCGACACGCCGGTCGACGACGAGCCCCCGACGGGCCGCGCCGCCAACCGCCGGGCCGCCTACTCGGCCGCCCTTTCCAGCCGCTCCAGCTACTCGGACCGGCTCTCGCGCCGCACCCGGATCACCCCGCCGCAGCGCGCCACCTTCAACGGCGTCGACGCGGAGCTCTCGCTGGCGGTCTAATTTATACTCTCCGTTACGGAGCGAAGCCGGCGCGTCACAAATGACGCGCCGGCTTCGTGCTGTTCAGGGGCCTAGTGACGATCTTTCGACCGCTTCTTACGCGCAAAGCCTCAGGTATCTCTAAGATACGGAGCGTGAGCAATGGCGGCACTGGGTCAAGGGTCTGTGCGCGAGCGCGCTAGTGCCTTGCGCCGAACGGCGCAAGGCCAAGTGGGTCCAACGGGCGCTCCACACACCTTCGTCCGTCGGGGAGACTGAAGTCGAGTGACGCGATCCGACGGGGGAGTTGGATGACCGATCCAATGATCGCGCCTGACCCGCGCGTGCTGGTTGATCGTGGAAGCACGCTGTACGTGGTTTCAGACGACCTTTCGATCCGCTACGCCAATCCGGGCACGGCGCGCGCGCTCGGCTGGGAGTCGGCGACAGAGCCGGCTGAGAACAAGGTCACCGCGCTGCTGCACCCGGCTGACCGGCCGCTGCTTGCCGGCGTGGTCCGCGACCTCGCGCCCGGTGGCCGTAGCCGCCAACTTCAGGTCCGCCTGCGCCACACCAACGGCAGCTGGCGCACGATCGCCGTCGTCGCCCATGACATGGCGCACGACGAGCGGGTCGGTGGACTGCTGCTCGAAGGCTGGGACATCACCGAACACCTCGATGAGCTGCGTGCCACCTCGCTGACCGACCCGCTGACAGGTCTGGCCAACCGGGCGCTGCTCGGTGACCGGCTGCGTCGCAGCCTGGCCCTTCTGCGCCGCAGCATCGCGCCGGTGGGCCTGCTCTTCGTTGACCTGAACGAGTTCAAGGCGGTCAATGACAACTACGGTCATCCCGCAGGTGACCGCGTGCTTTCGGCGGTTTCGGCCCGTATCGGCCGGGTGCTGCGCCCGCAGGACACGCTCTGCCGCTGGGGAGGCGACGAGTTCGTCGTGCTCTGCGCCGAGCTGGACTCGCCGGGAGACGCTGTCCGGGTCGCCGCGCGCGTGCGGTCGGTGCTCGCCGGCCCGGTGGCGCTCGATCCGGCGCTGGTCCCGGGCCACGTCAACGTCGGTTCGCCGCTCGAGCTCAACGTCGGCTCCAGCATCGGCATCGCTGTCACGACCCACCCGGAGACTCCCGCGGCGGCCCTGATCGGAGCTGCAGACCGCTCGATGTACGAGGCCAAGCGGGGCCGGACGGGCGTCGGACCGGTCATGGTGCTCGGCGGGGTGCCCGTAGGCGGGCAAAACGACCGTTCCGTCGGCCCTCCGGACGGTGGGACGGGGCTGGACCAGACGGCAGTTCTGGCGCAGGACCAATAAGGACACTTTGCCTAAGCCGGCCTGCTGCCGATAGAGGGGTGTGAGCTCTTCCGTCCACCTGCCGGCAACAGGCCCTTCGCACGAGCAGATCCCTGCTCAAATGCGTCCCGTGGGACGTCGTCGACTCGGCGAAGTTCTGATGGACCAGGGTGTCCTCACCCAGGTCCAGCTCGAGCATCTGCTGGTCAAGCAGGCCGAGCGTGGGCAGGAGCGCAAGCGCCTCGGCCGCCTCGCGGTCGAGGAGGGCTACGCCACCGAGCGCCAGCTCGCGACCGCCCTGGGCGCCGCGCTCGAGCTGCCCGTGGTAGACCCGATGCGCGAGCGCGTCGACGTGCCTGTCGCCCGCCAGCTTCCCCGCTCGGTCGCCGAGCGCAACGGCGTCATGGTGCTCGGCCGCAATCCAGCGACCGGCCGGATGCTCGTCGCGGTCACCGACCCGACGAACGTCTTTGCCCTGGACGACGTCCGGGTGCACCTGAAGGTGTCCGACCTCGAGGTCGCCGTCACCACCGACGCCGACTTGCGCGCCGCCCTCACGCGGGTCTGGAGCCTGTCCGACGACGGCGCCGCTGCTGCTGTGCTGAACGACCTCGCCGAAGAGCGCAGCAGCTCCAGCATCGAGGCCGAGATCGCGGCCGGAGCCACCGACGTCGACGATGCGCCGATCGTGAAGCTGGTCGACATGATCCTGCGCGAGGGCGTCGGACAAGGCGCCAGCGATATCCACATCGAGCCGCAATCGACCGATGTGGTAGTCCGTTTCCGCGTCGACGGTCAGCTGCGCGACGTCATGACCGTGCCGAAGATCGCCGGTCCGAGCCTGTCCAGCCGCCTGAAGATCATGGCTGGCCTGGACATCTCCGAGCGCCGGCGTCCCCAGGATGGCCGCGCCCGGTTCGTGGCCGGCGGCGAGAACGTCGACATCCGCATGAGCACGCTGCCGGCGCTGCCCGGCGAAAGCATCGTCATGCGTCTGCTGCCGCGTGCCAAGGACCTGCCGCCGCTCGCCCGGGTCGGCCTCAAGGAAGACCAGCTCGAGTCGCTGCTGCATTCGGTACGCCAGCCGCAGGGTCTGGTGCTCATCACCGGTCCCACCGGTTCGGGTAAGACGAGCACGCTCTACAGCACCCTGCTCGCCGTGCGCAGCCGCGAGAAGCACGTCATCACCCTTGAAGACCCGGTCGAAATCGCGCTTGCCGGCATCACGCAGGTCGGCGTCTCGGAGAAAGCCGGGCTCACGTTCGCCGCGGGTCTGCGCTCCATCCTTCGCCAGGACCCCGACGTCATCCTCGTGGGTGAGGTCCGGGACAGCGAGACCGCGCGCCTCGCGCTGCAGGCTTCACTCACCGGTCACCTCGTGCTCACCACCCTGCACACCAACGACGCGATCGGCGCGGTAGCCCGGCTGCTCGACATGGGCGCCGAGCCCTTCCTGGTCGCCTCCGCGCTGACCCTCGTCGTCGCCCAGCGCCTGGTGCGCAAGCCCTGCGCGCAGTGCCGCGCCCCGTATGAGCCCTCTCCCCGCGTGGTCGAAGCACTGGGGCTCGCGCCCGAGGACCTGGCCGCCGGCACGCCCATGATGGGCAAGGGCTGCAACACCTGCCGCGAGACCGGTTTCCGTGGCCGTACCGGCATCTTCGAGGTGCTGTCCATCAGCGACGCCATTCGCACCGCGATGACGACCGGTGGCGGCGAGCGGGCGCTGGCAGAAGCCGCGAAGCAATCGCGGACGATCAGCATGCGCCAGTCCGGTATCGCCGCGGCACTGGCCGGCGACACGGTTCTCGACGAGGTCCTGCGCGTCACCAGCGAAGGCGCCTGGACGCTTACCGAGCGCTGTCCGGGATGCCGCCGCGAGGTCGAAGAGGACATGGCCTGCTGCCCCTGGTGCGGCATGGTCGTCGGCGCGCACCGCTGCCACACCTGTGCCCGCGAGATCGACCCGGGCTGGACGCACTGCCCGTACTGCAAGGCCGCTACGGCCTGACAGCAGGCGATCCACCGCGCCCGAAAAGGGCTGCAGCGTAAAGGAAATAGCCCGGTCGAACGGGTGCCGCCAGCGCACGATCGCTAGGGCAGAATCATCGTCCTGACGGGCTGGCGCTGGTGGCCGATCGGTACCGGTGACGCCGGCCGGTACGCCGTGCGCAGCAGCCCGGCGATCGCATGGCCGCTGGCGTCAGCAAGCGCGCAAGTGGTGACGAACGCGTCTTCCACCTCGACGGCCAGCTGGCGAAAACCCCTGTCGTGGTCGGCGAAAATGGTCCGCCACGGCTCGGGGGCAGTCCCAGCCAGCGTGCTGAGAGTCATCTCATCGGTGCCGACTCCGGCGGCTGTGGCCAGCTCGCCGACCCGCTGCACGCGCCTGAGCTCGGTCTCGCGTACGCGCTCACTCGCTCTGTTGATCTCCTCGACGGACCAGCGCAGGAAGCGGGTCTCGCCGGAGCGCAGCAAGTTCTGCAGCGCGAGGACCTTGAAGAGCAGGAATTCGAGTTGGACGCGCTCGCGGCCGAGCACCGCTGCCAACTCTCTCATGAAGTTCCCTTCGGCACGCTCACATGAGCGGTGAAGGATGGCCTTGGTCCCAAGTGGGTGAATCCGGCGAATTCCCTGTGATTTCAGGCAGTGTTCTGCATCGCGAAGGCCGCGCCGTGCAAGTACTCCCAGAGCGGACCGGCGTACTCCGGGGGAAGGCCCAGTCCGTCTAAAGCCTCCCTCATGCGGGCGAGCCACGCGTCACGTTCCGCCGGGCCGATGGCGAACGGCGCGTGCCGCATGCGCAGCCTCGGATGTCCGCGTTGCTCACCGTAGGTCTGCGGCCCGCCCCAGTACTGGATCAGGAAGAGGGTGAGCCGCTCCTGCGCCTCTTCCAGCTCGTCGGGGGGATAGAGCGGCAGGAGAACGGGATCGACGCGGACCCCGGCGTAGAAATCGGCGACCAGACGGCGAAACGTCGTCTCGCCGCCCACCGCTTCATAGAACGACTCCTTGGGCCGGGCGGGCTCGGGTGTCGTCACGCGCTCCAGTCTCTCAAACCCAGCTGGGCGGCGAGGAAGCTGAGCGTGTCGACGTTCAGCCCGATCGTGCGGTCGATCGAACGCCCGCCGTGCCCGACGTCGGTTTCCCGGCGTAGCAGCACCGTTCCGGAGGCGGCGTGCGCTTGCCCGGCCGCCCACTGCAGCGCCGCGGCGAACTTGCGGGCGTGCAGCGGATCCACCCGGGTGTCGGACTCGAACACCTCGAGCAGGATCGGCGGGTACGGCGCGCCCGCCTTGACCGCGTGCAGCGGCGAGTAGCTGAGCAGCCAGCCCAGCTCGACCGGATCGTCGGCGGTGCCGTACTCGTCGTTCCATGTCGATCCCAGCCCGAAGCGCTCGTAACGCACCATGTCCAGCAGTGCGGCGCTGCTGACCGCGGCGTCGTACAGTCCCGGCTCGCGGGTGATGGCGGCGCCCACCAGCAGCCCACCGTTCGAACCGCCCAGGCAGCCCAGGGCCGACGCCCGCCCCGACCCGCGCAGGTGGCGCGCCGCTGCCTCGAAGTCGGCGAAGACGTTCTGCTTGCGCTCACGCATGCCCGCGCGGTGCCAGGCTTCGCCTTCCTCGCCGCCGCCGCGTAGCTGCGCGACGGCCCACACGCCGCCGCTCTCGACCCACGCCAGAGCCGAGGCGGTGTACGCCGGCTCCATGCTGATCCCGAAGCCGCCGTAGCCGTAGAGCACCGTGGGCAGCGGGCCACTCTGCCCTTCCGGCGCCAGGATCTGCACCCGGATCGGCGTGCCGTCGGCGCTTGTCGCGACCTCGACGCAGGCCTGCACTCCCGGCACGTGCACCGTCCCCGGGGCCGCTGCCCACGGCAGGCCGCCGCCGTCGAGCACCGAGGGCGGGGTCAGGGCGTCGGTATAGCCGATCCACACGCTGGTGCCGCCTTCCGGCGCGCTTCGCAGGCCGAGCACGCTTCCGATGCCGGGCAGCGTGATCTCCCGCAGCGGCGTTCCGTCCTCCCGCGATACGGCCTGAACTTCACCGATGGCATGCCGCGAGCGGGCGATCAGGATCTCCTCATCGAGCACCGCGTAGTCGCCGAGCACCGCCTCGGAGTCCTCGGCGACGAGGGTGCTCCAGCGGCCCGGGTCGGCCGGATCGGCGACGCACAGCCGTCCTCGCGGCGCGTCGGCGTCGGTCCAGATGTAGAGCCGCCCGTCGAAGGCCACCGATGCGTAGCAGCGCGCGTCCACCCCCTGCTGGACGACCGCAAAACCGCTCTGCGGATCGGTCAGGTCGGCGATCCAGACGTCGTCGCGCGGGGCGGTGCCTATCGCCGCCGAGACCACCAGCCACCGACCGTCGGGTGAGACGTCGACCCCGAAGTAGGTCCGCGGGTCGTTCTCCTCGCCGAAGACGTAGCTGTCCTGCGCCGGATCCGTGCCGAGCCGATGCAGGTACACCCGGCGGTCGAACGGGCTGTCGGCCGCCAGCCGCCGGACGTAGTAGAAGCCGCTCGCGTCGGCCAGCCAGGCGACGGGGGAGTAGCGCGTGCGGTCGATCGGGCTGTCCACCACCCGCCCGGCCGCGACGTCGAGCACCTCGAGCGTCGACTCCTCATCGCCACCGCGCGAGAGCTGGTAGGCCACCAGCCGGCCGTCCGGCGACGGCTCCCAGGCATCAAGAGTGGTGGCACCGGACGGGTCGATCTGGTGCGGGTCGACGAGAACCGTGAATTCGTGCGGGTCTTCCAGGCTGCCCGCGACGAGCACGCCGTGCTGCTGTTCGGGCGCGCGGCGCTGCCGGAAACCGATGCCGCCCCGCGGCCGCGGCGGCCCCTCGTGACCGGCCGAGAGCAGCGTCCGCAATCGCGCTGCCAGGGACGTTCTGCCTGCGTACGCGTCCAGGACCGGCCGGGCGAGGGAATCCTGCGCGGCCGACCAGGCGATCGTCCGCGGGTCGCTCGGGTCCTCCAGCCAGCGGTAGGGATCCTCGATCCGGTGGCCGCCGATCAGCTCGGAGAGGGGCAGCCGGGGTGCGTCGGGGTAGCTCACCAGACCAGCCTGCCGGAAAGCCCGCTGCTGAAATAAGGCCGGGTATGAGACATTCGGCAGGTCGGTGAGTCAGCGGGGAGGCGCCCGTGGTCGAGGCCCTGGTGCTCAACGCGACGTATGAGCCCCT